>CAZVAA010000070.1:0-12557 GCA_964624125.1 uncultured Sphaerobacteraceae bacterium
GCGGGCCTGCTCCGGGACGTAGACGAGCGCCGCGATGCGGTCGCCTTCCCAGTGGATGATCGTCTCCGCCTCGGGATCGTTGAGCGCGCGCTCCAGCTCCACGTCGGGATCGGCATTGTTGCCCGACACGACGTAGACGGCCACATCCTGCACGCGATAGGCGCGACCCAGCGAGCGGCCCTGGTCGTCCCGGATGAGCTCGCCATCCAGCGGATCGTGCTCCGGCTCGATGTATTCGATCTCGCCCTCTTCGTTCTCGACTTCCTGTGGGCTGAAGATCTCGTCCTTGATCTTGTTGGCGATATACATGCCGATGGTTCGCTGCATCATGTCCGGCTCCTTGCGGGGTAGGCGTGGCTACCCGATATGCATGTACTTGAAGGCTTCCGCGTACGGCCCGGATCCTTCCGGCTTCATGGGATTTATGTAGGCGCTGCGGCGACCCCACTCATACATCATCTCCGTGGGATCCCATTCGCCAAGCTGGCTCGCGTGGGCCTTGAGGGCCGCGATCTTGGTCTCGATCGAATCCGTGATATCGACCCAGCAATCCGGTTCCGCCGCACCGAAAATATACACACTCGGGATCGTGTGCGGCTCCAGCCCCTCCTGCAGCAGTTCCGGGAACGTCATCCGGTCGCGCGTCGACGGGAATACCGCCGCCAGCGACGCCTCGCCCGCCGCGATGTGGTCCGGGTGGTTGATATACTCCCGGCCGCCAAAGCGCATCGTCGGATCCTGGCAGACCAGCGTGGTCGGGCGGATCCGGCGCATCACGCGGACCAGTTCCCGCCGCAGGTTGAGGTCGGGCATCAGCATTGCGTCCGGGTAGCCGAGAAAGGTGACGGATTCGACGCCGAGGATCTCGCAGGCGCGTCGCTGCTCCTCCTCACGGAGGTTCGCCAGCTTCACGCCGGTCATCTCCGCGTCATCGCTGCCCTTGTCACCACTGGTGATCGAGCAATAGTGGATCTCCGCGCCATTCGCGGCCCATTTCGCGATCGTTCCCGCGCAGGAGAATTCGGCGTCGTCCGGATGCGCCTGGATCAGCAGGACGCGCTCGGGCGTGTGGGTCGCGGGATCGGGATACGGGACGGGTGTGCGGTCGTTGCTGTCGGACATGGATCTCGCTCTCTGTTCAAATGCACATCTGCGTCACACGAGTCGCGGTAACAGGTGACACAATAGGGAGGCAGGACCGGATGTTCCGGTGTTCTGTCCCGAGTATCGCAAGAAGCGCATCGTCGCGCACGGGAGACCCATGCATCAACCATCCATTCCGGCGCCATCACCCGCCGCCGGGGACGCCACGCGCCTGCGCGAGCCGGCGGAGAAACTCGACCCGAACGCGAAGAAGGTCTGGATCATCGGCGACCTGATCGCGGCGGTCATCTTTACCGCGATCACCTTCGGGGCCGCCTTTGTCGCCCGGCTGATCTTCGAGTTCGACTGGTTCTGGGTGGCGGTGCCGACGCTCGTGGTCATCGCCATCAACGCGGCGTGGATCATCATCACCCCGGGTATCCGCTATAACCAGTGGCGCTTCGAGATTCGGGAAGACGAGGTCGATATGCTACACGGCATCCTCGTTCGCACGCGCCAGATCGTCCCGATGTCCCGCATCCAGCATGTCGACACCACGCGCGGGCCGATCCAGCGGCGCTATGGTCTCTCCAGCGTCGTCTTCTATACCGCTGCCGGGGCAATGACCATCCCCGAGCTCTCGGTGGAACGGGCCGCCGCCGTGCGCGACCAGATCGCGGCGCTCGCCAAGGTGCACGATGATCTCTAGCCCGCACCCCCCGACCGACCAGGCGCCCCAGGAAGACGTGATCGAGTGGAAGCGGGCGCATCCCGCCTTCATGATCACCGGCCTGCTGCGTAACCTGCGCGGGTTCATTTTTCCATTGGCGATCGTCCTGATCGGCAACCTCAACCGCGACAGCGAGGTCGCCAACCTGGTCTTCCTCGGGATCTCGGCGGTGGTCGTGCTCATCAGCGGTATCGCCAGCGTCATCCAGTGGCGGTTCTATCGCTACGCCCTCACGCCTGAGCGATTACTCGTCAACTCCGGTATCGTCTTCCGGCAGGAGCGGGCGATCCCCTACCAGCGTATCCAGACGGTCGATCTCGAGGAAGCGCCACTCGACCGCATCTTCGGCGTTGCCCAGATGAAGATCGAGACCGCCGCTGGCGGGACCGGCGAGAGTGAGGTCCAGCTGCGCGCGGTCAAGCGCGACGAGGCGGAGGCGTTGCGCGAGAGCTTGCTGCGGGCCCGGTCTGCCGCCCGGCAGGAGGAACCCGCCGGGGATGTCGCAGCACCGGAACCCGCGGACGCAGGGACCGCTCCCGCGGAACCGGTCGTCGCCGGGGAGGTGCTGCGAACGCTCTCCACCGGGGATCTCCTGCTGGCTGGCGCGACCTCCGCCACGATCGGCCCCGCCGCCGCCATCATCGGCGTCGCCACGCAGTTTGCCGATGACCTCGTGCCGACCGACTGGTGGGAGCGGGTGCCATGGGACGCGATCTCCGGGGCCTCGAACAATCTCGGTCTGATCGCCGTGCTCATCCTCATCGTCGCCGTGTTTGCCTGGCTGCTTGCCATCGCCGGCACCGTGCTGACCTACTACGGCTTCGAGCTTCGCCGTGACAGCGATCACCTGATCGTGCAGTACGGCTTGCTCGACCGGCGCCGGACGACGATCCCGATCCGCCGTATCCAGGCGGTTCGCGTCGAGGAGGGGCTGCTGCGCCAGCCGTTCAGGTATGCGGCATTGCGCTACGACAGCGCCGGCCGGGCCGGATCGGAGGAGAGCGGTTCCGGCGTGCTCTTCCCGATGCTGCCGCGACGGGAGGTTCGCGCGCTGCTGGAGGACGCCGCGCCGGAATTCGCGGTGGAGGTCGACCAGCCTTCCCTCGAACGCCTGCCGCGGCGGGCGCTGCCGCGCTACATCGTCGGGGATGTCATCGTCTCGGTCATCATCATCGCGATCGTGATGGGGACCATCTGGTACTGGCGGGATGGCCTGCCGTGGTGGGGCTACCTGCCGCTGTTCGGGCTGCCGTTCGAGATCATCTTCGGCTGGCTCGGCTGGCGTGACGGGGGATGGACGATCGATGACCGGGTGCTCTTGCTGAGGACACGTGGCGTTGCCCGCACCACGTTCGTGACCCCGCGCCGGCGCATCCAGCACCGCCGCACGACCACTAATCCGCTCCAGCGTCGCGCCGGTCTCACAACGCTGCACGTCTCCGTGGCCAGCGGCGGTATGGGCGGCCACGTCTCCCTCGCCCATCTCGATGCAGGTGTCGGGAAGCGGTTGCTGCTGGCCCTGAAGCCGGGCGCCAAACCGGCCTGGGCGTGATTACCTGATCTCGTCGATCAGCCAAGCCCCGGCATCTTCGTTCCAGAGGAAGACCAGCGTCGCCTGCGTGATCACCGGGCGCTCGTCGTCCAGGCTGATCCCGACGCTGGCCGGGTCGGTGAAGATCACATCCGCCGCGATCCGGCCATCCGCGAGCCACCGGATGCTCTGGACATCCTGCAGCCCGACCTGCTGGTCCTCCGGCAGCGGTTCCATCGCGCCGGTGGTCAGTTGCGTCAGGCGGGCATCCATCCCCATCGGGAACATGTCCTTCATCTGCATGTCGGTAAACAGCGGCAGCCGGCGGAGGGTGTTCCCGGAGTTGGTGCACGCCACCAGTTGCTCCACCGTGAACAACACGTCGTTTTGCGTATCGCCATCGACATCGGAGTCGATCGCCTCGACCAGCGGCGTCCCGCGCAGCACATCCGGGTGGATCGAGTGGTTGAACGACCCGACCACATCGGCGAATGACATCTCCGCCACCACGCAGGTCTCCGCTGAAACCGCGGATGAATCCTCGCCCATGTCCTGCTGGCGGTTCTTGATGAACGCCAGCACGTCGCGAATCTCCTGGTCGGTCAATGTCGCATCGAATCCCGGCATCCCGGTGCCCTGCTTGCCGTTCTTGATCCAGTAGATGAGGTCTTCGTCGGAGTGGACATAGGTGTGCGGAGCCGAGAAGTCGGCCGGTGGCGGGTCCATGGTGTCCGCGAGCGGGCCATCACCGCGCAGCTCGGGGCCGTGGCAGCTCATACAGGCGTCCTCGTAGACCAGCTCGCCGCGCTCGACCATGACGAGGTCGTTCTCGTTGATCTCGCCCTGGTTGCCGCCGATCGCGATGATCGGATCGTAGCGTGCCTGCAGCAGGATCACGATCCCGAGCGCAAGCGCCGTCGCGCCCAGCCCGCCCGCTTCCTTGCGAAGCGGCGTCTTGCCGGCGTAGGCGGCGGTGATGATCCCGCCGATCGCCACGAGGAACAGCAGCACCGCGCCGACCCCGCCCCACGGATCGAACCGCCACGGGATGCCCGGCAGGTCATGCTCCGGCGTTTCCGTGCCGAAATCCTGCACGATCTCCATCGAGAGCGGTGGGAATCCCGGCTCTTCCAGGCTGACCCCGATCTCCCACGTGCCGGTCAGGCTGAACTCGGTGCCATGGTGCTCGAAGTTGTTGCCGGAGACGCGAGAGAGGAGGACGTCCTTGATGCCGATCTCCTCGTTGTCCGGCATGGAGACGGTCATCCACGCTTCCGTCTCGTTTGGCAGGTAGGCGCCCGGTACCTCGAGCCGGATGTGGTTCACCCCGGTCGCGCCCGGCGCGATCAGGAGCGTCGATGGCCGGTCGGCGAACGTGATCGGGATGGAGACCTGGTTGGCCTGTTCCATCACGATATTGCGCGCTGGCGGTTGCGACGCCATCTGCCCGGTTGCAAAGAGAACGACGACCACCAGCACCGCCTGCAGCCCGAGCACCCAGCTGAGCCGGGCGCTCCATGCCGCATCGCCACGGGCGATCCGTCGCCGCACGACCAGCAGCACGACGGCTGCCTGCACCAGCGTGATGGCGACGGCCACCAGCTTCACCATCGTCGAGCGGCCGTAGTCGGTCGTGGTCATCGCCGTCATGTTCCCGACGTTGAGCCACGCGCTGTAGGCGCCCGAGATCGCCATCAATAACCACGTCACAAGCGACAGCGCGCCGAACCGCCACAGGGCGGTCGTCAGGAGGCGGCGACGAACCTCGCCAGTCGCCCCCCGCAGGACCGGGAGCAGCACGACCAGCAGGACAACCACCCCGCCGCCCCAGATCAGCGCCGCGGTGGTGTGGACATAGTCGTTTGCGACCGTTGCCGCGCGACCTACCGGTTCGTCCCACGCATGGCCGGTGAAGCTCAGCGTCAACGGGATGCCCAGCGAGAGCAGCCACGCCAGCACCAGACCGATGGTTCGCCGGCCCACGAACCACCAGGCCGCGACGGCGAGCACGATCGCGAGCAGGACGATCAGCACCATCCGCGCGATCCACGCATACCCGGCACCGCTGTTCCCGATGGTGTTCATGACTTTGTCGAGCGCCGTGCCCCCGATGAGGTTCTGGGCCTGCACGACGATCTGGAACAGGGAACCCAGCAGGGCCACGATGACCGCGCCGATGGTGAAGGAGTTGACCCGGTGGACCAGCGGATCCGCCAACCGCCATGCCCCCGCGGCGGCTGGCCGGATCACCAGCGTCCATATCGGCCAGATCGCGACCAGCGCGGCGATCCCGGCCAGCGCGACGCCTCGTGAGAGTGTCTCCAGCCATTGCGGTGGCCCGCCCGGGGGGCCGCTGGAGCTGGGGATCGTGACGACCGCGCCATCGGCGGCGGTGCCCACCGTGAAGGAGGAATAGCCCGGCGTGACGGTGTCATCCTCCGCCGAGTGCGCTTCCCAGATGATGGTGTAGGTGCCGTGGTCCAGCCCGCTCGGCGGGGTGATCGACATCGTTGCCCCATCGGGCCCGAAATCAAAGCTCGTGTCGGGAATCTCCTCGCCGTGCATGTCGACGAGGCGCATCGTGCTCGCCTCCTGGTCCAGTTGCTCGGAGAAGGAGACCGCGATACCGCGTGGCCATCGTGTCAGGAGCTCGCCATCGGCGGGCGTGACGCGGGCCAGCTCTGCCTCGGCGGCGACCGGGGGAGGTGAGAGGGCGGCCGAGGCTGCCAGCATGGTGAGCAGCAGGAAGAGCGGGACGAGACGGAAGAGGAGACGAATGCCAGCCAGTGGCTGACGGGCAGCAGGCATGCAGGACACCCTTGGGAATGGACGAGCGATTACTGGTCGCGGCGAATAACGTAGCCGATGGTCCCGGCGATGAGCAGAACGGCGCCGACGGCGACCGGGACGGTCACGGTACTCGTGTCACCGTGGGCGGAGACGGGGAACTCGTAGTCCAGCCGTGAGGCCACAAGCGGCAGGCCGGCATCGGACGGCGCGAAGGTCTCGTCGATCGCCGTGTCTCCGATCGAGCCGGTCAGGTGGAACGCGTATTCGCCCGGCTGCGTCGGGATAAAGACGGAGGTGTAGGTGCCCGGCTCACCGGCCACCGGCACCAGCGGCAGCACGCGCGGCTGTTCGGCGTACATCACCTGGGCGGTCAGCGTTGATTCCGCGCCCTCCACCGGCGTATCGCCCTCGGTGACGCGAACGCGCAGGCCATTGGACTCGTTCTGGATCGGTGGCTCGGTGATGAACCCGACCTCGACGGTGTAGACGTCCGCGACGGTCCGTGTCTCGGCGGCTCCCGTCGTCGTGGGGAAGGCGAAGACGCCGCAGATCAGCGCGGCGAGGACGATGATCGGAAACGGTGACATGCGGGTACGGAATGCGGGCACGGGTGAGCTCCTGTCACGTGTGCGAATCCGGGATTCGGGGGCCGGGAGGGCCCTGATTGGAAGCCTACCACGCAGCCCGATCCCGGCCGGGATTGCGTGCCGGATCCCGCGCGCCTGGCCTCGTTAAACGACACCGCCCCGGGAAGGAGATCCTCCCGGGGCGATGGCCGATCGACGTCGAATGGCGACTACCAGTGAATCTCCACGCGGGTGCCGATCGAGGAAACGCTGTACAGGTAGGCGGCAAGGTCAACCGGGACATTGATGCAGCCGTGGCTCATCGGGGTGCCGAAGTTGTTGTGCCAGTACGCGCCGTGGATCGCATGTCCGACGTCGGTGAAGTACATCACCCACGGGACCTGCGGCACGTTGTAGTACTCGCCACCGAGCACGCCTTCCATGTCCTGCACCTCAAGCTTCGTATTGACGAAGTAGGTGCCCGGCGGCGTCTCGAAGCCCGGCTTGCCGGAGCTGATGTAGGTCTCCATCAGCACGGTGTTGCCCTGGTAGACGGTCATGTACTCGTACGACAGGTTGATGTCGATCCAGACCTCGCCAGATGGCGCCTGGTTGGCGATCTGGACCGGCTCCGGGGTCGGTTCCGGCGGCGGCACGAAGAGCGACTCGTCGTACGTCGGCAGGTTGCCCTGCGCGATCGGCTCGGTGTCGAGGTTGTACTTCTCGGCGAGCACCTGGCCCACGGGGACCAGCGATACGCCCTCGCCCTGCTTCCACTGGAGCTGCCCGCGCTCGAAGACCTGGTAGGTCGTGCCGTTCAGCTGGTATTCCTCGGTCAGCGGGTTGCCCAGGTAGGAATCGCCACCGCTGCTGTACCAGAAGTCGAGGAAGCCACCGAAGATGGTGTGCTGCGTTGCGTCGATGTAGACGACGTCTCCGCTGCTGAGGTCAACGCTCTCCTTGTCGACCGGCAGCCACGCCTTCATCTGGCGGGCGGACTCGACCAGCGAACCGGTCTCGGCGCCGGTGGTCGAGGCGATCTGCGAGCGCTGGATGGTCAGCGGGCGAAGTTCCTCTCCGATCTTGCCCAGCAGGACCGTATTGCCGTTGGCGTCGCCCTCCGGCCAGTACTCGAACCGCGCGTACTGGAGATACTGGACGATATGCCCGTTTTCCTTCTCGATCTCCGGCGTGATCGGGTAGCCGAACGTCGAGGCGCCACCGGCATTGCGCCAGAGGTCAAGGAACAGCTGGTCGAGCGTATGACCCGTTTCCGGGATGTATACGGTCGCCGGCGGAGCCCAGTCGGACGCGGACTGCGCCGCGGCCTTCTGCTGCGCCAGCGGCAACAAGCTGGACATCACCAGCGCAATAACCGCGATCACCATCGCGATCGAGCGAATGCCGGGGACCCGACGCCCGGAAATTGATATCGAACCAGGGTGTGCAACCGAAATGCTCTTCACCACCACTCCCTTTCGCTCCGTGTCTCTGACATCCACCATCGAGTTCCGGACCGGCCGCAGAGCGAGTGCGGACGTTCCGTTCATGGGTGTCCCCGATGCCATGTTCTGGATCGTCATGGCAAAAGATCCACCTGTCGTCCCCGGGATGGCGCATCTCCTGATGCCGCGGACGTCGTCCGCGAACGCGTGTCCTTGCCTGTACTAACGTACGAGCGACAGGAAACGTTTTATCGCCCACATGCCCGGCTCGTGCATCGGTGCCCAAAGGCGCAAACCCGCACAGGTCAGAGCATGAACAACATGCTCGTCTCTTGGGTGTACGTACACTATACGGCAACGGTTTCCCAAAGAGAAGGGACAAACAAAAATCGGCCCCACAAGCCGATCTTCCTCACGGGCGACCTGCGCCCACGTGTCACAGGTGACCTTACCATGAACGAGCCGGTATTGCCCCCGTTCACGGGGCCATTTCAGCTCGGGGCCGGGGGACCACGGAGGTCCCTGCAATCAGGTCAACCTGAGATCGAGGCTGATGTCCAGCGCCGGCGATGAATGGGTCAGCGCCCCGACCGAGATCAGGTCGATCCCGGTGCCCGCGATCTCCGGAATCCGCTCCAGCGTGATGCCCCCGGACGCCTCCAGCATGGCGTGGTGCGCGTGGGCGTCGCGAATGCCGACCGCCTCCGCCATCGTCGCGGTGTCCATGTTGTCGAGCATCACGATGTCCGCCCGCGCTTCCAGCGCCTCGCGCAGCTCATCCAGCGAGGTGACCTCGATCTCGATCTTCAGCGTGTGTGGCGCGGAATCGCGTGCCCGCTCGACCGCCTCGGTGATCCGTCGCGGACCTCCGATCGCGGCGAGGTGGTTGTCCTTGATCAGCACGCCATCCGCGAGCCCGAAGCGGTGGTTGCGGCCACCGCCATGCATCACCGCCCGCTTCTCGAGCAGGCGCATGCCCGGCGTCGTCTTGCGGGTATCGACGATATGCGCCCGTGTCCCCTCGGTCGCGGCCACATAGCGGGCGGTCTGTGTCGCCACGCCGGAGAGGCGCTGCACGATGTTGAGCGCCGTCCGCTCGGCCGTCAGCAGCGAGCGTGCCGGCCCGGACACCTTCGCGATCTCCATCCGCTGGGAGAGGGCGGCGCCGTCCCCCAGCAATGGCGTGAACTCGATCGCCGCGTCGACGGTGTGGAACACCTGCCGCGCGACATCGATCCCGCTTAACACGCCGTCAGCCTTGGCGATCATCACGCCTTCGGCCATGCGGTCGGCAGGGACCGTCGCCAGTGAGGTGACATCGCCGGTACCGATATCCTCGGCCAGCGCGAGATCGATGATGGCCTGCACATCAGGCTGGAACGGGGCCGCAACGGGTGTCGTCTGGTTCAGCATGTGTCTGTCCTGCCGTAGCCCCGGACCTCGTGGTCGGGGTTTGCGTGCATCCTGTCCCCACACTCAAGGTGCGGGGCTACGAGAGGGGCGGTCGCCCTAGCACGATTCGATGATGCCCTTTTGGGCGAGAACGGTGGCCGCGCTTCCCCGTGAGCCGGTGCCTGGCGCGTGCCAACCGACCCGGTACCGGAAGGTGCCGTCCGGCTGTTTCCGGCGCCCGATCATCTTGAATCCGCACGCCTTGTAGAAGCCGAGACTTTCCTCATCGGTCTCCGCCACCAGCGGACGACGGCCGGAGCGGCGCAGCGCGTCCATCAGCATCGAGCGGCCGAAGCCGCGCTTGCGATGATCCTTCGCGACCGCGATGATGCCGATGGCGTTGGCCATGCCCTCTCGCCGCAGGGTATACGCGCCGACCAGGTCGTCGTTCATCAACCCGCCGAAGACGCGGTCCGGCGCCTCGCTCCGGGCCTCGTCGATCTTCGCTTGCGCGGCCTCCGCCGTTCCCGCGCCGGTGCCATCGGCGAGGATGGCGGCGAGGTCGGCGTCCCGGCCCTTGTCTATCGGCCGGATCTCGAATCCGCTTTCGGGGTCGACAAACACCGGGTTGTCGGCGCCCGGGGTCTTGTCCGTCATGTCGTGTTCCTTTCCGGATTAGGCGTCCAGCGACATCAACTCGGCGAATTCCGCCTCGTTCTTGTAGGGCCCGATCAGCGCCAGGCTGAACCGGTCGTCGCGGAAGATCTCGCCCGCCAGTTGCTGGACGTCCTCGACGGTGACGGCGTCGATCCGCTCCATCACCTCTTCTGGCGTCATGATGTCGCCGTAGGTCGCTTCCTGGCTGCCGATCCACGACGCCACCGACCGGCTGTCCTCAAGCGACATCAGCAACCGTCCCTTGCGCAGCGTCTTGCTGTTCTCCAGCTCCTGTGCCGGCACTGGCTCGTCACGCAGCTTCTTCAGCTCACCGACGATCGCCGCCACGGTCTCCTGCACCCGCTCGAGGTCGGTCCCGGCCGAGATCACGCCCTGCCCGATATCCTCATAGCCCCGGAAATAGCCAAACACGGAATAGACAAGGCCACGCTTCTCCCGGATCTCCTGGAAGAGCCGCGAGCTCATGCCCGACGAGAGGATCGCCTCGATCGTCGATTGCACGAACCGGCGGTCATCCATATAGGAGAGGGCGGGGAACCCGAGGCAGAGATGCGCCTGCTCGGTCGGCCGGTTCAGGAGTCGTACCCGCCGCTCGGCCTGCGTGACCGTCGTTGGGGGACAGGTATCCTGGCCGTTGCTGGCCGGGAGGTCGCTGAAGTACTGCTCGGTGAGCTTGACCACGTCCTCGTGGCGGACATCGCCACCGGCGGCGACGACCAGCCGCTCCGGTCCGTAGTTGCGGCGCCAGAAGTCGATCATGATGTCGCGGGTGATACTGCCGACCGTCTCTTCCGAGCCGGCGATCTCGCGGCCAACGGGGTCATCGCCCCAGACGACCTCGTCGATCAGGTCATGGACGAGATCCTCGGGGACATCCTGGATCGAGCGGATCTCCTCGTAGATAACCTTCCGCTCCTTGTCGAGCTCGGTCGCGTCGAATGTCGAGTTCCGCAGCATGTCGGCGAGGACATCGAACGCCAGCGTGAAATGGGTACTCGGGACCTTGACCCAGTAGGAGGTCGATTCACGCCCGGTGCCGGCATTCACCAGCCCGCCGACGCTCTCGATCTCCTCGGAGATCATCATCGGGTCGGGTCGTTTCTCCGTACCCTTGAACACCATATGTTCGAGGAAGTGCGAGACCCCGGCGATCGGATCCGGCTCCATGCGCGAGCCGACGTTGTAATAGAAGATGAGACTCGCCGAGCGCACGCCCGTCATGGGGCCGGTGACCACGCGGACGCCGTTCGGCAGCGTCGTTTTCTCGTACGGAGGGGCGTCAGTCGACGTGGTATGCCCTGCAGGCGAATGATGGGTAGATGGTGACAATGCGTTCGCTCCTTCTTTCGCGTGACAACGCGATATGAGCGGTACCGTACCCGTTTGGCGCTCGTTGTGCCAGATCAGGATGTCTCGCCCAGGGCAGACTCCGCCGCCTCAACCAGCATCTCCAGCGCCCGCTCGGCCGCGGCATGCTGGATCTCCGCCCGGTCGCCGCTGAACTGATGACATTCGACATCGGTTCCATCCGGCCCGGCGATACCGAGGTAGACGAGCCCGACCGGCTTCCGCTTGGTGCCGCCGGAGGGGCCGGCGATACCGGTGATGCTGACCGCGATCGTCGCCCCGAGCCGCGTTCGCGCGCCTTCGGCCATCGCCCGCGCGCATTCCTCGCTCACCGCGCCGGGGTTCTGGAGGATCGTCTCCGGCACATCCAGCATCCGCGCCTTGATCTCGTTGGTGTACGACACCACGCCACCGACAAAGTAGGCCGAGCTCCCCGCGATTTCCGTGATCCGCGCGGCAACATGGCCTCCTGTACAGGATTCAGCCGTGGCGAGGGTAATATCCTCCCGGTCGGCCAACAGGTCATTCAGGCGTTGTTCTGGGGATGGCATGGTGTTCTCGTCTCCGGACGTATCATTGCTGCAGGGTCCCGCACGATTATCCATCACCCTACGCAAGGAGATGACCTCGATGTCGCAGGCATCCCGGTCCGACCGCATCGTATTCCAGCCCTTCGATCTCGAATCGAGACTGGACGACATGATCCGCTGGCTGGGCGACCCCGATGTCCAACCCTGGTATGACGAGGGCGAGCTGTCGGAAGAGAACATCCGGCGCCAGTTCGCGCCGGAGGATGGGCTCCATCGTTACACGATCATGATCGACAACCAGCCGGTCGGCTATATCCAGGCGTATCGCGTCGGGAACGAGCCGGAGTACCAGAAGCAGATCGATGTCGATCCCGACGCTGTCTCGACCGACCTCTTCATCGGCGAGCCCGGCTTCCGGAACGCCGGGTGGGGCACCGAGCTTCTCCGGGTGTTCCATGAGCGGAT
>CAZVAA010000071.1:0-12175 GCA_964624125.1 uncultured Sphaerobacteraceae bacterium
GATATCGCCGTCCTGCTCCGCCACGACCTCCGCCCCCTCACCACCATCCAGGCACGCGGCTATTTCGACTCCGTCGTCCTCCCCGCCTCTTCCGCAGGCACCGCCTGGGCCATCCATGACCGCGCCACCGGCACCCTCGTCGGCACCACCGCGATCACCCAGGTCGATCGCAATGCCGGCAGCTGTCTCTTTCGCATCGTCATTGGTGAGCCGGACTTCTGGGATCGCGGTATCGGGACCGACGCCACCCGCCTCGTGATCGAGGAGGTCTTCGGTCCGCTCGATCTCTCCACGCTCCGCCTCGAGGTCTTCGACCACAACCCGCGTGCCCGCCACGTCTACGAGCGTCTCGGCTTCGTCGAGACCGGTCGCACCGTCGAATGGGCACGCGAACATCGCCTCGACGTCATCGCCATGGAACTCACCCGGGCACGCTGGAACGATCGCTAGCACGCCGCGGTTCCACCCGCACGCCAATCAGACGTATACTTTCACTTCGGTAGGCCCGGCGTTGTGTTGTGACCTTCTCTCCATATGACACATCACACATTGCCGGCCCACCATCGTGGTCGTGGCAAGCCCCATGCGCCAGAATGGCCAATGGCCAACAACATCTCTCGCCGGTGCGACCGCGCACGCTCTTCATCAGCCGCGTCAGGTCCCCGCTTAATCAAGGAAAAGCGTTATGGCAGCCAGCAGTGGCAAGGTATCGCCGGATCTTACACAAAAGCCCACCATGCCCCAGGGTGAGTTCCTGTCTCGCATCTCATCTCCCGCGGACCTGAAGAAGCTCAAGCCGAAGGAGCTGAAGCAACTCGCCGCGGATGTCCGCGAGGCGCTCATCGACTCCGTGACCCGCACCGGTGGTCACCTCGGCGCCAGCCTTGGGACGGTCGAGCTCACCATCGCGCTTCACCATGTCTTCAACTCACCGACCGACAAGATCGTCTGGGATGTCGGCCACCAGGCCTACACCCACAAGCTCCTCACCGGCCGCAAGGACGTCTTCGGCACGCTCCGCCAGGAAGGCGGTATCTCCGGCTTCCTGAGCCGCGACGAGAGCGAGCACGACATGTTCGGCGCCGGCCACGCCTCGACGTCGATCTCCGCCGCACTGGGCATGTGCGTCGCCGAGCAGGCCAAGCCGAAGAAGGAGCGCGGCCGCGCGGTCGCCGTGATCGGCGATGGCGCCCTCACCGGCGGCATGGCCTACGAAGGCCTCAACAACGCCGGCCATATGGACTATCCGCTCATCGTCGTGCTCAACGACAACGAGATGTCGATCGCGCCCAACGTTGGCGCCATGAGCAAATACCTCGATCGGCTTCGCACCGACCCCACCTATAACAAGGCCAAGGACGAGCTCGCCGACTTCATCGAAAAGCTCCCGCGGGGGGAACGCTTCGTCGGTCTCGGCAAGCGCTTCAAGGACTCCATGAAGGAGTTCATCTACCACTCCGCGCTCTTCGAGGAGCTCGGCTTTACCTACGTCGGCCCCGTCAACGGGCACAACATTCCCGACCTCGTCGCCGCCCTCAAGGATGCCGCCGATTGCGGTAACCCGGTCTTCGTCCATGTCATTACGAAGAAGGGCAAGGGATACGACCCCGCGGACGCCGATGTCGAACGCAGCCACGCCGTCAGCGCGCCGTCCACCCCGGCAAAGGCCACCGCGCCCAAGCCGGCTCCGAAGTACCAGGACGTCTTCGCCGAGACGCTAAGCGAACTTGCAAACGACGACGAGCGCATCTATGGAATCACCGCCGCCATGCCGTCCGGAACGTCCCTCGGCAAGTTCTGCAAGGCGCACCCGGATCGTTTCTTCGATGTCGGCATCGCCGAGCAACATGCGGTAACGTTCGCCGCCGGGCTCGCCACCGCCGGACTTCGCCCGGTCGCCGCGATCTACTCGACCTTCCTCCAGCGCGCGTACGACCAGATCATCCACGATGTCTGCATTCAGCGCCTGCCGGTTATGTTCGCGCTCGACCGCGCCGGCTTCGCAGGGGACGACGGCCGCACACACCATGGCGTCTTCGATCTCAGCTATCTCCGGTGCCTGCCAAACATGACCATCATGGCCCCGAAGGACGAGAACGAGCTGCGCCATATGATTAAGACCGGAATCGACCACGATGGCCCAACCGCCGTGCGCTATCCGCGCGGTGCCGGGCTCGGCGTCGACACCAGCGAGAAGCCGACCGCCCTGCCGATCGGCAAGGCAGAAGTCCTCCGCGAGGGTGGCAATGTCGCCCTGGTCGCGGTCGGCTCCATGGTCAGCTACGCGGAGGCCGCGGCCGACAAGCTCGAGGCCCAGGGCATCGACGCCACCGTCGTCAACGGCCGCTTTATCAAGCCGCTGGATGAGGAGTTGATCCTCCGGATCGCCGATGAGGTCGCCGCCATCGTCACCGTCGAGGAAAACGTCGCGGCTGGTGGCTTCGGCTCCGCCATCCTCGAGCTGCTCGCCGCGCACGGCAAGCAGGTCCCGGTGAAGGTGCTCGGCATCCCTGACCACTTCTTCGAGCAGGCATCCCAGAATCGCCTGCGAGACCTCGCCGGCATCGGTGTCGAGAGCATCGTTGCCGCCGCCCGGGAGATCGCACATATACCAACGACCACAACCGTAGAGATCGAGCGCGGGGCACCCGCCTCCCTCACTAGCTGATCGGACCCCATGGATTCCCAGCCTGACCAGAAACCAGACGAGAATCCCGTCACGATGACGGAGCGCCGCAACGAACCGGACTTCGCCGGCCTGATGCGCTCCGTCGTCCCGGACCTCACCGATAACCAGATCCGGCAAATGATGGTCTACCGCGACCTGCTCCACGCCCGGAACCAGGTGGTGAACCTGACCGCCGTTCGCGACTTCGACGGCATCGAGCGACGCCTGATCCTCGAGAGCCTCCGCCTTTGCGAGAAAATCCTCGAGCTGGCGCCGGCCGATGGCGGCCGCATCATGGATCTCGGTAGCGGCGGGGGCATCCCCGGCGTCGTGCTCGCCATCGCCTTTCCGGACCACCAGTTCACCCTGCTCGATGCGACCGGCAAGAAGGTTCGGTTCCTGCAGGATTGCATCGACGAGCTCGGGTTGACGAACACTCGCGCGCTCCACGGTCGCGCCGAGGAGCTCGCGCACGACATCGAGTGGCGCGCCGCCTTCGACATCGTCACCGCCCGGGCCGTCACATCCCTTTCGGCCTTGCTGGAGCTCGGGCTTCCTTTCGTCCGCATCAACGGCTGGTTGCTGCTGCCGAAGGGCGCCGACATCGACCAGGAGCTGAAGATCGGCGGCAAGGCCGCCCGCATCCTGGGTGGATCTATTACAGAGGCATCGTTCTTGCCGTTGGTAGGATCATTAGTGGACACGAGACTGGTGCTCGTGCGCAAGGATTCTCCAACACCCAATGGCTTCCCAAGACGGGTTGGACTTCCTGCCAAGGCACCCCTCGGTACCGAACAGGCCCGTCCGGACAGGCGAGTGCGGCGTGGCAAACCAAAACCGTCATGATCATTCAAGGGGACACGTGTTCGGTGTCGACTCCACCGAACAGGTTGTTCTACCGCAAAGAAAAACTGCGAGGCGCATGCTGGGAATATGAGATCGCCGGAGGTTGGCTCCACATCCCGTCCGGTGATTCAGTACGCCATGTCCTGCGCCACGCCTTTTCCTTCTACCGCCCCCGCGATGCCACCATCCGAACCGCCAACGGTATCGAGGTTGTCCGCCGCGCGGGCGCCGAGCAATGGTTCTTCCCCGATCGCTGGTTCTCCCTGCTCCGCTTCACCACCGCCGAGGACCGCACCATCGGCTACTACGTCAACTTCTCACGCCCTCTCCAGGTTGTCCGCGAGAACTACTACAGCGATACCGACCTCGAGCTCGACCTCTGGCTCGACCTCGACGGCACCCTCACCGAGCTTGACCGGGACGAATACGAGGAAGAGATCCGCAACCACCGGCTCTCCGAGGAATGGGCCGCGGCGGTCGACGCCGCCGCGCTGGACGTCACCCGTGCCATCCAGCAAAGCATCGCCACCCATGGCCACGACATCGAAGCCACCCGCGATCCCGACTTCGGCATCCCCGAATTCATCCTCCTGGCATAGGTCGCCGGAGCTGGCCACCGGAACCGTCAACGATCAACCTGGTGCAACACAAAACCGGCCACTCGGGCCGGTTTTCCGTCGACATCGCCGGGCTGCTTCCCGTCTAGACTTCTTCTGGCCGGATCGCCTCCACCCGCCGCACGATCCCGAGAGACCGGTCGTATTCCGCCCGACGCACCTCATCCAGCAGGATATCCCGCGCCTCGAGGATCTCGCGCATCTTCGCCTGCGCGTGCTCGCCCTGCACCTTGTCCGGGTGATACTTCATCGCCAGGCGCCGGAACGCCGCCTCGATGACGTCACGCTCCGCCTCCCGATCGACCTGAAGCACCTGATAATACGTCCGGGCTCGCGGCGGCTGCGGAGGAACTGGTGGTGTCTGCTGCTTGTGCAACCGTTCCGCGATCTGCTCCTGCGTCATCAGCACCGACTGCAGTTCCCGCTGCTGGTCGTCGGGCACGCCCCAGCGGCCATGACAGGTCGTGCACTCCATCACCTGCTGCGACCGCACATTCATCGTCGGAATGAAATACAGCGTGAGCTTCCGTCGCGTGTCGTACACCGAGAACACTCGGGGCGCCTTGCACGCCGGGCAATCATGGATGAAAAACCCACGCTGCTCGATATAATCCCGGGCTCCGATAATTGGGAGAACCACGTACGATCACACTCCGACGGGTAAGAAGGCAGGAAACACGCATACGGCACGACGCATCGCGCCTGCCAGTGCTCGCCTTCACTGTAGCAGCAGGGTCAAGCGCGCAAGGGCGGTATCATCCATGCGAAACTATCCTCCAGAGAGACAGTTCGCCCGAGTTTGAGGGAAAGTTGCATGCCTGATACCAACACCTACACACCGGATTTCGTCCGTGAGTGGATCGACACCATTGGTGCCCAATCCTTCAACGAACTGGTCCCGGATCCCGACCGCGCCGCCTTCTTCTCAGCCGACCTCATCAACGGATTCGTCCACGAAGGACCGCTCTCCTCGCCACGCGTTAACGCCCTTGTCGACCCCGTGGTCGGGATGTTGCATCGCGGCTGGGAACACGGAATCCGCAATTTCGTCTTCCTGCAGGACACCCACCCGGAGAACACTCCCGAGTTCCGATCCTATCCCCCGCACGCCGTCCGCGACACGAGTGAGTCGCAGATGATTCCCGAGCTCGCCGGTCTCCCGTTCGCCGAGCACTTCACCGTGATCGAGAAGAACTCCCTCCACCCTGCCATCGAGACGGAATTCGACGCCTGGTGGGATGAGCACGAAGAGCTGAACCGCGCCATCATCATCGGCGACTGCACCGACCTCTGCGTCTACCAGCTCGCCATGCATATGCGCATGCGCGCCAACGCGCTCGGCCTCCACGAATTCGAGGTCATCGTCCCCGCCAACGCCGTCGATACCTTCGATATCCCGATGAACGCCGGCGCCGGGGTCGGTTCCGCCCACCCCGGAGATTTCTTCCATGAGGTCTTCCTCTACCACATGGCGAGCAACGGGATCCGCATCGTCAGCGACATCACCGCGGAAGGCGGCACCTCGTGAGCGAAGACCAGGGACTTGTCGACCGCGGCAAGCATGCCTTGCCGATCGAGTCGGAAGACGCGCTCTGGACGCCGGACCAGGCGAGCGGCACCGCGCTCTTCACCGACCTCTATCACATCGACGCCGCCTATATCGCCTGGCGCTCCGGTCACAATGGCCGCTCCACCTTCGACGTCTACACCCGGCGCACGCCCTTCGCCGGCGGGTTCATGCTCTTCGCCGGTCTCCAGCCGACGCTCGACTACCTGCGCACCTTCCACTACACGGAAGAGGATCTCGCCTGGCTTGAGCGGATCAAGGGATATGAACCTGAATTTCTCGACTTCCTCGCGAACATCCGCTTTACCGGGGAGATCCTCGCGATGGAAGAAGGCGAGATCGCCTTCGCCAACGAACCGCTCATTCGCGTGACTGCCCCGTTCGCCGAAGCACTCCTGCTTGAGTCCGGGCTCCTCCGCACGATCGGCATCTCCACCTTGCTCGCGACAAAGGCCGCGCGAATCACGCTCGCCGCGCAGGGCCGTTCCGTTAGCGATTTCGCGTTCCGCCGCGCTCACGCGCCCTTCCTCGCCGCGCGTTCCGGCTATATCGGCGGATGCGACAGCACCTCATTCGTCGCCGCCGCCAAGGACTACGACATTCCGGCGTCCGGCACGATCCCGCATGCGCTCGTCCAGGCATTCCCGGATGAGCTCACCGCGTTCCGCTCGGTCGCCGCGGCCATGCCGTCCTACTCGCTCTTGCTCGACACCTACGATGTATCGCAGGGGATCGAGAACGCGATCCTCGTCGGCAAGGAAGCGCAGGAAGCCTATGGACACACGCTGACAGCCGTTCGCCTGGATAGCGGCGATCTCGCCGCCGACAGCAAGATGGTCCGCAAGAAGCTGGACGACGCCGGGATGGAAGCAGTGAAAGTCCTCGCCAGCGGCGACATGGACGAGTACCGCATCGAGGAGCTGCTTGCGGCAGGCGCGCCCATCGATGGATTCGGCGTCGGAGGGAATCTCGGGGTCGGTCTCGGGACCATCGAGAGCGGTACCGTCGGTGGCGTTATCGGCGCAGTCTACAAACTCGCCTGGTACGAAGGCGACGGCGAAGCCCCGGCCCGCATTAAGCTTGCCGGTGGCAAGAGCACCTGGCCCGGCAAGAAAGTCCCGTATCGCATCGGCGACTACGAGCGCGACATCATCGCCCGCGACGACGAGCCCGCGCCGACGAATAGCCGGACGCTCATCACACCCTGGGTCATGGATGGCAGCGTCGTCCGCGCCATGCCGGACCTCAAGGACATCCGCGAGCACGCGCTGGAGAATATCCACGCCCTCCCGGACGCCCTCAAGAAGCTCACGCCTGACGCGCCCTACCCCGTCGAATGGAGCGAGGGTATGCTCCAGCTTCGTGACGAGACCATCCGCGCCTACGGCGGCGACCCGAACGAGTAAACTCGCGAAGCGCAAAGAGAGGGGCGTGAGTCTTGGGCTCACCCCCCCTCTCTCTACTACAAAACCGCTGGTGTGCTTCCGGCCTTACGAATCACTTCCTCGCCACTGCGGTGACGGTATCTGCACCACCACGAGCGCAATCAACGCCAGTACCGAGTTGCGGAACGCCGGGTCGAGCCCGTTCCACGCCTGCGACTTCCACATCTGGAACCACTCGCCGCCGATCGCGATGAAGCCGCCCATGAAGAGCGTCACCAGCATCAACAATCCGATCGTCGATGCCGATCGGGCCTTTGCATACGCGTCCGCCCGACCACGAATCCAGAACACCAGGGACCCCAGCAGCACGATGGCGGTCAACGTCTCCCACACGATGATGCCGATGTAGGCGACGTCGTGGACCGTCTCGTTCTCGATCGCCCGCCACATCACGTCGTCATCGAGGTTCGTTCCCGGCTCTGCGCCGAAGTTCGTCGTGTCCATTGACAACACGTGCTGCACGAACGGCTGGTTCGTGTCGAGGTCGGTGATATTGCCGAAGGCCACGAACGCCATGTACAACCCGTTCAGGGCCACGAGCACCGCCGCCGCGAACGGCAACGACCCGAACCTCATCCACGCCGGTCTGTCGCCCTGGTCCAACGCCACCTCCTTCAGACCCTACCCCCCAGGCCGCGTTAGCCCCCGATCGCATCCCTGATGAACTCCGCCACATCGTCCCGCAGGTCGATCATCGCGTTGTAATCGATGTAGATCATGTGGCCGGTCGGGTACTCCTCGACCTGCACATTGCCACGCACCTCGGGGTCGAGATTCATGTGGCTCAGGGTGTATTCCGTCGCGTAGTAAGGGGTCGCGAGGTCGTAGTACCCCGACGCCACGAAGACCTTCATGTACGGGTTCTTCGTGAACGCGGCCCGGAGGTCATCCGACGTATCCGAATAGCCGAGCTTCGCGTCGCCCCAGTTCCAGTCCAGCCCGCGCAGGATGTGGTATTCCACATCGCTTTCGTACCCGAGCTCCGTCCGGAAATAGGTATTGAGTACCGAAGTGAACGGCGGGCGAATTGCCGCCATGCTCGGGTCAAACTCCGGCGACTCGGAGACGCCGTCCTTGTCGATCCCCTTGAACCGGCTGTCCAGCCTCCCTACGGAGCGCTTCTCGTCCCGCAGCAGTTCCTTACAGAACTGGTGGATGTTCAGCCGCAGGTTCGCCTGGTCGATGTACGCGCGGGACAGCCCGGTGTACTTCTCAAGGGCCTCGACGATCTTCTCACGCCGGTCCGCCGGGAGCCGGTCACCGAGCGACAACGCCTGGACGTACTCGTCCTCGACCCATGCCTCGACTTCATCGAGGAATTCCCGGATGTTCTTCTTCTTCAACGCCTTCGGGACTCGACCATGGAACCACGCCGTCGCCGCATACGTCGGCAGGAACAGTTGGTACGGCAAGTCGTTCCCCAGCGTGAACCGGGCCGTCTGCATGTTGAGGATCGACGAAATCAGGATGATCCCGTTGAACGCCACGCCGCGCTCGACAAGATACCCGGCCAGCCCCGCCGAGCGGAACGTCCCGTAACTCTCGCCGCAGAGGAACAATGGCGAGGTCCACCGCGCATTCCGGGCAAGGTACAGCCGGATGAACTCCCCGACCGTCTCGATATCACCCTTGACGTCCTTCGCTGCCTTCGCGGCATCCTCATCGACGGCGCGACTATAGCCGGTATCGACAGGGTCGATGAACACGAGGTCGGTATGCTCCAGCCACGTGTACTCGTTGTCGACCAGCTTGAACGGCGGCCTGGGCATCCCGCCGTCTTCCAGCATCTCGACCCGCTTCGGGGCCAACCCGCCCATGTGCAGCCACACCGACGCCGACCCGGGACCGCCATTGAAGGTAAACGTCAATGGCCGTGGTGTATCCGACTCTGGCGCGTTCAGCGTGTATGCGGTGAAGAAGAGCTTCGCCTTCAACTCGCCCTTGTCATCCCGGATCGGCATCAGTCCGGTGGTTGTCGTGTAGGAGAGCGACTTCCCGCCGACCGACAATTCGTGCTCGCGAACCACCGGCGCCGGGACATCGACCTCCGGCGTTTTCAGTTCTTCCGTCTTCGTGTCATCAACCATGGGTGACGTGATCCTGTACGTTGGGAACCCGACTGGTTCCCGGCATATCCACTTCCGGCAGTCTATCCGACGATCGTCCAATGCGGAATGCCCGGACGATCTCCTGTCGTTGCCCCCGACCTTGTGTCCTGGAGTACGGACCCCACGACACAAAACAGCCCTCCCGGGAAAACCGGGAGGGCCTTGACGCAATCGGCCGGCTACTTCAGCAATCGCTCCGCACGCTCGCGTATCGTCGTCTCGATCGTGCTCTGGAACGGCTTCGCCGCCCACGGGAACTCCGCATCGACCAGTACCTTCGAATCGGTGACGGTCAGGTCGCCACTGATCTTGAACCCCATCGCCTTGAACGAGAACGAGCCGCCGTTGTCGGTCCAGTTCTCCTCGAGGTCGGATACCTGGGAACCGTAGTTCTCCTTAACCTGCCCCAGCATGCCCTTGATGCGGTCCAGTGCTTCCTGCTTCCCGAGTGAGTGATCGATGGACACCGTTGACTTTGGCATGAGTACGCTCCTTTGGTAGCGACGACGCAAACAAGCCCCATTGCTCGCCCGAACGTCCCGTCCGTCGTGTCGCTCTCCCCCGTTTATACCGTATCGAACGGTGCCAGCTCCGTACAACCGGCCCTTGTGGCCGGTTTCGGCAGGGCGAACCGCGCCCTACTCGATCGCGAGCGGCACCCCCTCGGTCGGACTCGACGGGTTCGCATATCCGCTCACCGGCATGCGGCCCGCGAGATGCGACAACCGTCCCGCTTCGGTGCCAAGCCGCATCGCCCGCGCCATCGCCACCGGGTCGGTCGCCTTTGCCACCGCCGTGTTGACGAGCACGGCATCCGCACCCAGCTCCATCGCAAGCGATGCGTCCGACGGCACGCCGATCCCGGCATCCACGACCACTGGCACCGACACCGCTTCCACAATCCGTTCGATGCTTTTCCAGTCCTGCACGCCAGCGCCAGACCCGATCGGCGACGCCAGCGGCATCACCGTCGCCGCGCCGGCCTCTTCAAGCCGGATCGCCGCCACGAGGTCCGTGCTCGTATACGGCAGCACCACGAACCCCTCCTCGACGAGGATCTTCGTCGCCTCGATCGTCGCGGAGACATCCGGCCACAGGGTCCGCTGGTCCCCAATCACCTCGAGCTTGATCCACTCGGTCCCCGTCGCCGCCCGCGCCAGCCGCGCCATCTTCACGGCATCCTTCACCGTGTACGCGCCGGCGGTATTCGGCAACAGCCGGTATTTCGCCAGGTCGAGTTGCTCGAGGATGGATGGCTCGCCGTTCGCGGCGCCATCGAGCTTCATGAGCCGGATCGCCACCGTCACCATCTCCGTGCCGGACGCCTCGATCGCCCGCACCATCGTCTCCCCATCCGCATACTTCCCGGTCCCGAGGAAAAGCCGCGACGAGAATTCGTGACCGGCAATCGTCAGGGTATCGTCGTGGTCGCCGCCGGATACCGCCTGCACGATCTCCACGACATCACCTTCCTTCAATGTGTGGGATTCCCATTCGTGTCGCGGCACGATGTCATCGTTGATCGCCACAACCACAGACTTCTCCGGCACGTTCCGTTCGGCAAGGAACGCGGCAACGGTCACCGCGCCATGATCCAGTCGCATCGATTCGTTGTTAACAGTGATGTTCATCGAAAATCCTTTCGTTACAGGTGGGGATATTCCGCCGCATCCAGCGCCTGCCGTATCTCACGCGTGGCACCTTCCGGGTCATCCGCCCCCGAGATCGCACGGATCACCGCGACGCCCCTCGCACCGGCCGCCAGCACCGCTCCGACCCGGCTGGCGGTGATACCGCCTATCGCGATCACCGGCGTGTCAGGAAATCGCTCGCAGACCTCGCGCAACACGTCGACACCGCGTCCCGGCTCTCCGGGGTGGCTATCCGTCTCATAGACATGCCCAAAGAGGAGATAGTCGCATCCCTGGAGCACGGCAGAGCTCGCCTGATCGATGGAATGGACCGACGCCCCGAGCATCCGCCCCTCCCCGAGCAATCGCCTGGCGACCCGAACCGGCAGCCCGCCATTCGGGATATGCGCACCGTCTGCATCCACCCCGAGTGCGACGTCGATCCGATCATGGATGATCAGTCTGGACGTACCACGATCATCACGACGAATAGGTCGCAGCGTGGTCGCAATCTGGTAAAGACCTGCCGCGGGCAACCGCGGCTGCCGCAAGAGGATATGGCTCACCCCTCCGCGCACGCCGGCGTCGATCTGCGGCAGGAGCGTGTCACGGTCTGCATCCGGCTCCGTGATCATGAAGAGCGATCTCGATAGCGAAAACGGAGCCTCCATCGGCGCCTCCTTCCGGACACGAAAAAACCGCGCTCCCTGGATGAGGGAAACGCGGCGGATACCGTCAGGTAGGGTGTTATCCGGTCGCGCCTCCCTCCGCCGGTACTGACCGGTTCAGGTTCCAAGGGTCTCATCTCAGCCCGGTTCTCCCGGGCACCCCTGGCGCTTTTCGTGTCACCTTAATCCTAGCATGCGTACCCCTTCACCGTAGCCCCGCAGCTTGTCTGCGGGGTCTTTGCATGTAACGTCGCGCAGGGCAAACCGAGTAGCCCCGCAGCTTGTCTGCGGGGTCCCCGGATGCACGAATGCGCCCGGCACGCACGCTGGTACGGTAAACTCCCTCCGATACAACACTCAGATGGAAAGGACCCAACCCCATGCACGCACCCAAACGTGCGCTCACCGTCCTCATGGCGCTCGTGCTCCTCATGGCTTCCGGCCCTGCGTTCGCGGCGGAATCGACACCCGAGCCCCTTCCGGACGACTTCGACTATTTCGGGGCGATCCCGTGGGAGCTACCGGACGATGCCGAAAAGATGGTGGTGGAATCCGTGCACGATGGCGATTCCATCAGGCTCACCGAACCCGGCGACGATTGGTGGGAGAACTACCGCATCATCGG
>CAZVAA010000072.1:0-12156 GCA_964624125.1 uncultured Sphaerobacteraceae bacterium
ATCGTTCAAGCAGATCAATTCTGTAGACGCGCCGATCCATAAATTTTCCTGGTCCATATGGGACATAGAAATTCCATTCTTTGCCCGTAGTCAGGACAACTAGTGGTACCCCCTCCTCATAAGCGTAGGCTGAAAGTTGCTCCTCAAAATCAAGCGTGGACTTTCCTACTTGCTTAACCTCAACAAAAACCTTTGGTCTATTCCTTGGATAGCACAACGCATAGTCAACTCTTCTGCCCTTCACAGAATATTCGGGGCTCACTGCGCCCACATCAAAAGTATCCCAACCCAGTTCACCAAGCAGATTGAGCACTATACCCTGCGAAACGCTCGCTTCGTTCGTGTACACCTCATGACGCAATCCGTTCCGGATGGACTCCAACGTCTGTCTCATTCGGCAAACCACACTTCCACGATTCTTGGCTTCGGCATGGAAAGAATTATAGCCTCAGACCTAATCTGTAGAGTTCGCCGGCCCGAACGCCCCGGCCAGCATCCGTCGCGCATGCGCGGTCACCCGCCGGTCGAGGTCTTCCGGGTACGCGTACCCCAGGATCGCGGCGACCTCCCGCCCCACCCGGCGAAAGAGCGCGATCATCCGGAACAGCGCGTCCCGGTTCCCGTCGAGGTCCATCCCGGCACAGGTCCGCTCCAGCTCCGTCCAGGTGTCCGCCGGCAGCAGCGCCTTCAGCCCCTTCCCGTGGACGCCAGGACTGATCTCCCACCCATGCTCACAGGCGGCCCGCCAGGTCAGCATCGGCAGCAGATAGACATAGCGCATGTCGTAATCGAGCACCCACTTCGCCGGCAGGATCTCGTCCCGCAGCAGGCACTTCGCGACATAGGGCACACCGACGAAGAAGTCGTTGACCAGCGTGCGATAGGCCACCTCGTCCGGTCGCACAGGCCGGTATCCGGCGAAGGACGGCGCCTGCAGGTCGCGGGTCAGGCCATCCTTGTCGAGCAGCACGCGATAGCCGGCATCCAGCTCGGCCGGCAACCGTGGCATCCGTGCGATCGCGCTCACCATCGCCTCCGGCCACAACGTGAAGTCGATCTTGAGCACGCCGTCGTATTGGACTACGTTGCCGGCCCGCTCCACCCCGGTTTCCGGCTCGATTTCGACCGGGTCCCAATACGCCACCAGCACCTCGCCGAAATCGCCGATCCAGCCATGATCCTCCGCGAACGGGCGGATATCGCGCACCACGAGGATCACGTCGTAGTCCGAGAACGCATCTACCCGTCCGCCGGGGACGGCGCGCGTGCTGGTCAGCAGCATCGCGCGCACCTCATCCCGGTCAGTTCCCCAACCGACCAGCCGCCGGATCGTCACATCGTCGCCAGCCATCTCGCCCATGGTGCCCCCTTCCCTTCGTGGCACCACCTTACCCGGTCCGGCTGGCGAGATCGCCTACGTCGCCGCGATGCCTTTCAGCTTCGCCGCGCCCAGCTCGGAGAACAGGGCAAGACCACAATACCACTTGATGCGGGTCCGGGTCGCGTCCTTCGTCTCCAACTCACCGACGCGCTCGATCTGGATACCGCCGTTCTCAAGCCCCATGAGGCCAGTCGCCGTGCCGAACTTCAGCGCGTAGATCGAGGAGAGACCGGTGCCGGATCCCTCCACCTGGTCATCCGGGACGAAATCGTCCACGATCAGCGGAATCCCGTCGTAGGTCTCGACTTGCTGGCCGAACTGGTTGATGGTCGTCTCCAGCATGTACCCGGCGGATCGCCGGAGATCCTTCAGCTTGCGGCGAGTCCGCTTGCTCATCAGGAGCAGCTCCGGCTTGCCGGGCTTGACGGCGTCGATCAGCTCGTCCAGCTTCGCCAGCGTGAGGGCGCCGCCGTTGGCGCCCATCGAGAGGATCTGGTCACCGGTGATCAGCTGGTCGATCCCCTCGAAGCTGTTGGACATGCCGTCGCCGGTGATGAACGTCTCGGAGAACTTGTGCGCGACCGCCTTGGCGCGCGAGGCGATGACCTCGGCTTCGAGGTCGTTGGTATCCGCGTACGTCTGCTGGAGGAAATTGTCGACGTCGGCATCGCCGCCCAGGATCTTGAGCGTTGCCGTGTGCTTCGTGAACGTCGGCGTCGCCTCTGCCCACGTGTCGCCCACGTTGTAGAAGCTCACGTCCGGCATCGTCGTTTCCCGGTTGTAGGTCAACGAGGATCCGGTGACGCCCATGAAGGGCAGGAAGTTGAGGATCGCGGATTCCTTGACGATGGTTTCGATCACGCCGCGCAGCAGCATGTCGCCGGAAAGCTTCGCGGCTTCGGCCTTGGTGAGTGCCATTCTCTATCCCTCCCGGCGCGCTTGCGCCGACACCAGCCCGCGACGGATCATCTCCGCCGCCGGGATCGAATCCGGATCGACCGCCAGCACCGCCCCGCCACCGGCCGGGACCGGCGCCTGCGGCACGGTCTCACGTATCGCCCCCGCCAGCCGGGCGTATGCCTCCCGCGCCGGCTCGACGCTCGCCAGTAACGAGGCGACCGATTCCCCGGCCACCAGTTCGGGCACCACATCCGGATGCGCGCGCAGCACCAGTTCGCGCACCGCATCGAGATCCACCGCCTCCGGTGCCGGATCCAGCCCATCCTCCTTTCCGTCATCCTCAAGCTCAACCGAAGAGATCAACCCGGGCATCGCATATCTCCTTGCCATTTCGGCCACAAGCAAGAGGAGGCGCGCAGGTGCACGCCTCCTCTCACACAGGGATACCGGATGGTGCGGGATCATCCGGCGCGACGAACGCGAACGCATGTTCGCATCCGTCTACTCTATATACGATTTCAGGACGCAAAAGTGCGCCACCCTCCCATCCATGGCACTCCGGTTGCAAAGCCTTTCGGTACGGATTGTCCGCGCGGTACCGCGCAGCATGGGCATTGACACCAGACAGGAGCAACCGCATGAGCGATCAACGACGACAGGAACCCCTCGACCCCGAACTCCAGCGAGAGGACGCCCGTGGCCCGGACGGCGGCGAGGGCCCACCCGAGACCGGATCAGGCCAGGAAACTGCTCACCGCACCGACGGGCGCGACACGCAGGACCAGACGGCCGCCGGTCGTGACGAGGAATGGCACGAGGAGCACGAGGTCGGCCCGCGTGGCGAGTCGTACCAGGGCGATGTCTCGCACCAGCCGGAAGAGGAGGGCATCGAGCGCTTCAACCGCGTGAAGGAAGAACCGGGGTCGCCCGCCCAGCCGGAAGCCAGCGATCCACCGGATACCAGCGTCCGCCAGCCGGGCATGGGTCCGTCCGACTCGGTCCAGTTCGACCAGAACGAGAACGTCCCGCCGCGTGAGACGCAACAGGGCGCGCCGGTGCCCGCCTTCGCGTCCGGGATGTTCTTCCCCGTGATCATCCTGCTGATCGTGGCGGTCGTCATCATCCTCTGGCTTGCGCTCTAGCCCGGCCACGGCCAATAACTGAACCGACATATGCCCCCGGTGCCAGCGCGTCGGTGGCATATGTCGTGCTGTGCGATCTGGTGCGTATCAGCTTGATGGATCATCTCACCACCCTTGGCGGCCCGTGGCCGCTTCGGGGGTCCATCCACCATTGAGGAGCGCATCATGACCACCCAGGTGAGAGCCCAACCCCTGTCTCCCGATCTCCTGCGCGAACCAGGAGATGCCGGGCTGGCAGCACCCCCGGAGCCCTTCAACGAGACTCCGGACCAACCGGTCGCATTCGAACGACGCCACACGTCCTATCGGGAGCCCGGTTTCGGCATGCGGGAGGCCATCCACTTCGACCACGTTGACGGCGTTCCCTTCCGGGAGTCCGAGCATCCCCTCCGCGCCCCGATGCTGATGGCGTTCATGTTCTCCCCGGTCTGGATCATCCTGACCGTGGCGGTAGTGATGATCGTCCTGTCCGTCTGGTAACACACAACCGGGGGAGGGCGTCTGCCCTCCCCCGATCCCGTCTCAACAACCCTCCATCACCGCGAATACGACGTCTCCCGTAGGGATCGCCACGACCTCGCAGGTGCAGCCCTACGGGCGCGAACGTCCCCGACCACGCTGCCCGCCTCAATCCGCGGCGGCCTCCGCCTCATCCCGGACGAAATGCGGCAATACCTCGTTGATCACCCGGGAGAGCTGCTCGGCCTGGTTCCACGAGGTGATCCGCAGCGTGATCTCGTCGAACCCGAGCTCCTCGTACACCTTGATATGCTCCACCACCTGCTCCACTGATCCGGCCGCAACCCATCCTTCGACGAAGCTGCGCTCGTAATCCGTCGTGTAGTAGAGATCGAGGAATTTCTTCGACTCGTCGATGGCCGCCTCGCGATCATCGTTCAGGTTGATGTTGTGGTAGACATGACGCTCGATCGTGCGCGGGTCGCGTCCCGCTTCCCTCGCCACCCGGTCGATATCGTCGAGCCGCCAGCGCAGATCCTCGGCGTCCCACTTGGATGTCTGCCAGCCGTCCGCGTACTTCACGACGCGCTTGTGCGTCCTCGTCACCAGCTCGGGGTTGGTGAGCGGCGCATTGTTCGCGATCCACAGGGGCGGATGCGGCTGCGCGGCGGGCTTCGGATCGATGCTAACGTTCTCGAACGCGTACTGCTTGCCCTCGAAGGTGACCTCGTCCTCCGTCCAGAGCCGCTTCAGGATCTGCAACCCCTCGATCAACCGCTGCACCCGGTCGGCATTGGTGACGCCATAGGTGTCCGCCTCAAGCTGCCCGCCTGCCTGGGGCACGATCCCGGTGCAGGCGGCGAGGATGGTTCGCCCCTCGGCGATCTGGTCGAGGCTCGCCCATTGGTACGCGAGCTGGATCGGCTCCCGCAGCGGGAAGCTCGCCATGCAGGCCGGCCCCAGCCGCACCGTCTCCGTCCGCGACGCGATCGCCGCCAGCAGCGTGATCGCCTCCAGGCGAGGCTTGCCGAAGAGGCTGTCGCCCACCCAGACCGACTGGAAGCCGCCCGACTTGTCCGCCACCTCGGCGAGATCGATCAATTCGCGAGGCGTTGTCGCCCCAAACAGCACGCCCCGGTTCGGCAGCGTAAACCCGATCTTGATACCCATAACAACACCCTTTTCCTGTCTTTACGTAGCCCCGCACCTTGTGTGCGGGGTCGCCGGAGACGAGCTCCGGGTCTACGGGCGTCACTCGCCCACTACCCCGCCACGCCGGCCTCATCGACGACCAGCAACGCGACGCCATGCGTCAGCGTGTCCGGCAACAATTCACCCCGCCCGCCGGGTGCCGAGAGCACGATCTCGTAGGGCAGCTCACCGCGCTGCTCCACGTAGTCGCGCAGGTCGGACTGGCGGGCCGATGGCTCAACTACCTCGACCCATGCGCCTCCGAGCGGGAAGCGATGCGCCCCGGCGACATCATCCAGCGTGCGCTCCACCGGCGTGCCGGGATCCCCGGTCAGCGCGGCATAGTCGCGAACGGCGACATCGAGGTCGTGCACCACCACGGAAACACCCGCGATGCCCGTCACCCCGTTCGCATGCACCGTTTCATCACCCACCGGCACCCGTAGCGGCCGCTCGGTCAGGTCGTGGCAGAAGAAGGGCAGCCGCGACGGAATGTCCCGGTCCCACCCGAAGCGGGAGGTCTGCCAGTCCACCCGCTGGCCATCGGGACGGAGCCGCCCGCCATCCTTCGGATCGCTGTAGGCAAGCCCCGCCGCCCGCAACGCGCGGACCTCCTGCACGAGGTCATCGGTCCGAACTGCGTAGTCCACGACGCCTTCGCCGGTGCGCAGGGTCGCCGGCCAGTGCGTGCCGTGCCCCTTACCGTCGTTGCGGAAGGCGATCAGCTCGAAGTAGGAGCCATCCCCGAATACCACCAGCGCGTTGTGGCTGATGCCGTGGTGATGCTCGCCTCCCGGCGTCACCGTGAAACCGGCCTTCTCGTAGTCCTTCACTGTCTGGTCGAGATCGTTCACCGCGATCACGATATGGTCGATTCCTGTTGGCATGGTGCACCTCCCAAGTGCGTCTTGTTCGTTCGTTCCGGGGTCAGCCCGCGCGCACGCGCGGGTCGATCCACCCGTACACGAGATCGATCACGATATTGGTGAGGATGGTGATCACGGCCACGAAGAGCACCGCCGTGATCACCACCGGATAGTCGCGCTGGAGCGCGGCCTGCGTCGTCACCCGGCCAAGACCGGGCAACCCGAAGAGCATTTCAATGACGACCGAGCCACCGAGCGTGATCGGGATCAGCGAGCTGAGCAGTGCCACCACCGGCAGCATCCCGTTCCGCAACGCGTGCCGCGACATCACGACCGGCTCCCCGAGCCCCTTGGCCCGGGCGGTCCGGATGTAGTCGTCTCGCAGCACCCCCGCGAGCGCATCGCGCAGGTACCGGGCGAAGATCGCCGCCGGCCCGAACGCGACCACCGCGACCGGCATCACGAGGTAGGGCAAGGATTCCCGCCCCGCGAACCCGATCGTCCCGATCGGGGCGATGCCCGAAGCCGGCAGCATCTGCCACCGTTCCGAGAAGAAGAGGATCAGCACGAGCCCCAGTACGAAGGTTGGCACCGCCAGGCTCGTCGTCATCGACATCGAGACCAGCCGGTCCATCCAGCCGCCGGGCTTCCGCGCGGCGAGCGTGCCCACCGGCAACCCGACGACCAGCCCGACCAGCAATCCCGCGCCGCCGACGATCAGCGTGACCGGCAGCGCATCCATCACGACCTCCGTGGTCGGCTGCTTCGACTTGATCGATCGCAGGTCCCCGGTCGCCATCCCGGCCATCATCCGCACGTATTGCTCGGGCAGCGGGTCGTTCAGTCCAAGGTCCTCGCGGACCGCCTGGCGGTCCTCCTCCGACACCAGCGTCGGGTCGACCACCAGCGCCACCGGATCGCCCGGCGCCAGCCGGAAGATCCCGAACGTCAGCAGCGACACGCCGATCAGGAGCGGAATCGCCTCCAGGAGCTTGCCTGTCCAGTACCGCATCAGCTCCTCCTTCTTGCGCGCGGGTCGAGGAAGTCGCGCAGCCCTTCGCCGAAGAGGTTGAACGCCAGCACTACGACGAAGATCGCCGCGCCCGGAATCCCGACCAGCCACCACGCCTGCCGCATGAAGCCCGCGCCATCGGTGACCATGTTTCCCCACGTCGGCGTCGGCGGTTGCACGCCCAGCCCGAGGTAGCTCAGGCCGGATTCGATCAGGATGTTGTTCGCCACGCGGATCGTGGCGCTGGCGATCACGATCGGGATCAACTGCGGGATCAGGTGCCGCCCGACGATCCACAGGTCCGTCCCGCCAACCACCCGCGAGGCGGTCACGAAATCGCTTCCCCGCAGCCGCAAGATCTCCGCGCGGACCACCCGCGCGTTGATCGGCCACGAGGTCAGCCCGATCACCACGATCAGCAGCGGGATACTCCGCCCGAAGGTCGCCACCGTCAGGATCAACAGGAAGAACGTCGGGATCACCAGCACCACATCGGTGATGCGCATCAGGATCCGGTCGATCCACCCGCCGTAGAAGCCGGCGAACGCGCCGATCAGCACGCCGACCACGATCGTGATCGCCATCGAAAGCACCCCGACGGCGAGGGAGACCCGCCCCGCGTACACCAGCCGGCTGAACGTGTCGCGCCCGAACGAGTCAGCCCCCAGCCAGTACTCCGCCGATGGCGGGGCCAGCCGCGCCACCGGGTTCTGCGCATCCGGCGCGTGCTGCGTGATCCACGGCGCCAGCAGCGCCAGCGCGGAGACCACGATGATGATCCCGGCGCCGATACTCATCCGCGGGAACGCCCGGACAACGGAGAGTGGCGACCGCGCGACCTCGCCGGAGCCGGATCTCCCGGACGCTGTTCGCCGCGCCGGCATCCCGACGGACATCGCCCCCGAGGCGTTCTGGAGCGCGCTCATTGGCCACCTCCCGTCACCACGTCGACAGCCATCATTCCGCCCAGAACCAGTCGGCGACCTCTCGCCACGCGAGATAGGCGCTGGGCCGCTCGGGCACGACGAGCCCCGCCGAATAGACGCTGATCTCGTCCGGGTTCCCGATCCAGAGATGCGGCACGTCCTGCGCGATCACCTCCTGCCACTCGTGGTAGAGACGGACGCGCTCGTCGGGATCGACCGTCGAGGCGGCGGCGATGATCAGTTCGTCCGACTCCGGATTGCTGTAGCTGTTGCGGTTGTTCTCGCTCAGGAAGTAGCCGGGCAGGGAATAGTGCGGATCGGTGTAGTAGCTGTACGGCACCCACATCGCGACCGCATCGAACTCCCCGGGCGTGTAGAACTGCGACTGCAGCGTCGGGAAGTCGAGGAACTCGACCTTCGCGTCGACGCCGATCTCCTTCCACTGCTGCTGGACGACCAGCGGCCAGTCGGGGCTCTGCGTGTGGATCGTGAAGGAGAATTTCTCGCCGTCCTTCTCCCGGATGCCATCATCCCCAGGCGTCCAGCCGGCCTCGTCCAGCAGCCGCGCCGCCTCCTCCGCGTCGTTGTCGAAGATCGTCGTGTCCTGCTTCGTCACCGCCCAGTCGTAGGGGAAGACCGAGTTGTAGACCGTGGCCCGCCCCTGCCAGATGGCATCGACGATCCCCTGCCGGTTGAGGCCAAAGGACAACGCCTTCCGGACATTCAGGTCCTCGAACAACGGCCTGGCGAGGTTGAACTCGATGTAGCGGTTCTCCCGGCCCGGGTTCGACCGCACCTGGATCGACGGATCGCCCTCGATCGAGTCCAGGCCGACCAGCGAGAGCTTGGCCGCGTTCAGCTCGCCCGACCGAAGCCCGGTGATGATCCCGTTGTCGTCCAGCCCCGCCACGCGGATAACCAGCTGGTCCGCCGCCGGTCGTCCCTTGTAGTACGCCTCGAAGGCCTCGCCGATATAGCTGTCGCCCGCCTGCCAGGCGACGAACCGGAACGGCCCGGTCCCGACCGGCGCCCGAGCGTACTCGTGCTCGAGGATCTGGCCCACCGGCACCTCGCCGAGGATGTGCTTCGGCACGATGTACTGGTTCGCCCCGATCGTCAGGAACGGCGCCCATGGCGTGTCCAGCGCGACCTCCAGCGTGAGATCGTCCACCACCGTGATACCGGTGATCTCGTCGGCCTCGCCGTTGTGGAACGCCTCTGCCCCGGTGATCGTGGAGAAGAAGCTGTAGAGCTGCGCGGCCGAGAGGTTCTCCGGATGCGCGATGAGCTCCCAGGTGAACTTGACGTCGTTCGCGGTGAACGGCTCCCCATCGTGGAACGTCACCCCCTCCCGCAGGTGGAAGGTGTAGCTGGTGCCATCCTCATTCACATCCCACGATTCCGCGAGATCGGGCTCGGGATCGAGGTCCGGACCCGGCCGGGTCAGGCCGCTGAAGAAGGCGACCGTCGGCTCGATCACCGTCGAGAACGAGCTGAACGGCGGCACGAGGTGGGAGCCCTCCTGCCGGACGTCGTAGATGATCGTCCCGCCCTCGCGACGCTCCGGCGTCTCCTGCGCCGTCGCCCGCGCTGCCCCGGGGAGCGTTGCCGCCAGCGCGGCACCCCCGGCGGCGACGCCCATACGCTCGAGCATCTCCCGCCGGGTGAGGGATGCTTCGAGGGCATGCGTAGTTGCAAATGACCGGTTCATGGTGGTCCTTTCCGGAAAATGGGTGCGCGAAACCAGGGCGCACCTCTCACGAGATCACGCGTGCTCAAATCGGTATGGGAATGTCAGGTAGGTAAGATCAGGTGAGCCGGGTCACCCGATCGAGATCCGCGAGGGGCGCGAATCTCAGCACATACACATGCAGGTGCTGCGCATCATGCCGGATGGCATGCAGGGGGAGGTGGTCATGCAATGCATGCATGACGGCAGGTGGACGCCCGTAGGCTCGTGAGTAGATTGACTGGACCAGGTACGCATAACGAAAAACCCTCATCTCGTCGATGAGGGGCAGGCCATCTTCCCGGACGGGAATGCCGCACACCCTCATCTCCCAGGAAATCCTGCCGGAGTTAGCACCTTTTCCGCATCGCTGCGGAATGGTTGCTGGGGTATCAACGGGCCGGTCCCTCAACCCCTCTGGATGAGATCGTGTGTATTCACTTGTGGGAGGATACTACCCGGCCAATACTTCCCTGTCAATAGCTTGTAGCGAAATTGCACCGATCGCCTGCCGCGGCCTTGTGCGCCATGCCCGGAACCGGCTGGCATCCGCGCACATGCTGTTACGTCCACGCGTAAGCATCATGCCATTGCGCCCTGGCCGCGGGAACGGTACCCTCGGCTCCAATCCTCACCCGCTCCCATCAAGGACGCGCAGCATGCCAGGCCTGTCATCCCACCGAATCGCCGATGTGTCGATCGCCGAGCTCCCGAGCCGGTACCCGAGAACGGTCGGTAGGAACGCCCGCCTCGGCACGCACGGTGACGGCCCGACCGCACGCTACGCGATCGTGCGCACCGACCAGGGCGCATCCGGCTGGGGGCTCCTCCGACCGGGTGGAACCTCGCAACTGGATGACCTGGTGGGGGCAAGCCTGTCGGAGGTGTTCGCACCCGGGACCGGCGTGACCGATGCCCGCGCCGATCCGCTCGATTTCGCCCTGCATGACCTGGCGGGGGTCATCCTCGACCAGCCTGTCTACCAGCTTCTCGGCGGCGCCAGCCAAGACACCGTGCCCTGCTACGACGGCGCGATCTACCTGGACGACCTCGACCCGGAAGCCTCCCCTCGCGGCATCGACGCCATCCTCCAGCATTGCGCCGACGACTACCGCCTCGGCTACCGTGCCTTCAAGCTGAAGATCGGGCGCGGCCACACCTGGATGGAGCAGGCAGCCGGGCTCCAGCGCGATATCGAGGTGACCCGCGCGGTCCATGAGCGCTTTCCGGATTGCAGGATCCTGGTGGACGCCAACAACGGCTACGCGGTCGACGGCTTCCTCACCTATCTCGATGGCGTGCGGGATTGCGACCTGTACTGGATCGAGGAGCCCTTCGAGGAATCGCGCGACGACCTCGCCAAACTCCGCCGCGACCTGGACGGGCACGGCGCGACCACGCTCATCGCCGACGGCGAAGAATCGCATGGCCAGGTCGAAACCGATGTCCCGTTCCTGCTGGGCCTGGCCTCGGAGAAGCTTCTCGATGTCCTGATCATGGATATCGTCACCTTCGGGTTGACCAACTGGCGACGCCTCATGCCGAACTTGCAAGAGATCGGCGTCCAGGCCTCGCCGCATACGTGGGGATTCCCGATCAAGACCCTCTACGCGGCACAGCTCGCGGCGGGCACCGGGTATGTGCCCACCGTCGAAGGTGTGTTCGGGACCGTCGCCGGCGTGGATACAAGCGGGTATCCCCTGGTCGAGGGCGATCTCCACCTACCCGACAAGCCCGGCTTCGGCCTCGAAGTGCCGCTGTCCGACTGATACGGAATCCGGCTGAACGTCACCCCACCGACTCGCCCGAGTCGTTCGCTTGCGCGCCGGGGCGTCCGTGCTCGACGACGAACGAGGCCAGGGTGCTCGCCGTCGCCTCCGGATCCTCTACCGTCGACATCCCGCGATACGTCGCCTGCCATTGCTCTGGCGTGAGATCGCACAGCACATAGCCACGGTGATTGTCGAAGAAGTGGTTGTGCGTGTTCCCGCGGAAATTGCCGAAGCCGGTCGAGAACCCACCGTCCCTCAACGGATCGTCACCATTGGAAGAAATCGACGTGCCCACGAATTCGGTGCCGTAGGGAGCGGCTTCGGCGTCGTCCCAATCCTGTTTGAGGTCCCAGACGTAGTTCGCGTGAACGTCTCCGGTGATGACCACCGGGTTGAAATTGCGCTCCGCCGCAGCCGCCCGCATCTCGTCGGCGATGATGTCGCGCTCGGCCGCATACCCGTCCCATTTGTCCATCTCGGGACCGCCAAAGCTCTGCTCCGGCCCTCGATCGTAGTCGATCCGCGCGAAGGGCACCTGCTGCGCCAGCACATTCCAGCGGGCGGCTGTCTGGCCAAAGCCGTCCAGCAACCAGTCCTTCTGCTCCGCGCCAAGCATGGTCCGCTCCGGATCCAGTGCATCCGGGCAAAACCCGCCGTTTTCGAGACGCTGGTCATCCGGGCACGGCGAAACCTGCGGCGAGCGATATTGCCGCGTGTCCAGCACGTTGAATTCGACGAGATCGCCGTACCGCACCCGCCGGTACAGGTGGAGATCGGG
>CAZVAA010000073.1:0-12145 GCA_964624125.1 uncultured Sphaerobacteraceae bacterium
TCCAGCGGCGTGCCATGGAAGTGGTAGGGGAAGCCGGTCACCTGCACCTCGCCCAGCTTCTTGTGGGGCGCGGTCAGCACCAGCTCCTGATCGGCCGTCTGCGGATCGGCCATGATCTCGTCGATCCCGTAGATCGGGCCGCAGGGCACCGCCGCGGCATCCAGCCGCTCGACCAGCTCCGTCGTCGTGAAATTCGAGAGCTTCGCGTTCAGGATCTCGTACAGCTCCGGCCGGTGCGCGTGGCGATCGGCGTTGGTCAGGAAGCGCGGATCGTCTCTCGCCTCGTCCAGCCCCATCGCGTCGCAGAACCGCCGCCAGATCGCGTCATTCCCGACGGCGATGTTCACGTAGCCGTCCTTGCTGGGGAAGGTGTCGTAGGGGGTGATGATCGAGTGGCGGTTGCCGGACATCCGCGGCACCTCGCCGGTCGCGAACCAGCTACCGGACTGGTAGGTGAGCATGGAAACCTGCCCGCCGAGCATCGTGGTGTCGACGTACTGCCCCTTGCGCTCAGGATCGCGCTCCCGCGCGAAGAGGGCGGCGCAGATCGAGTTGGCGGTGAACATGCCGGCGCTGATATCCGCGATGGGGATACCCATCTTGGTCGGCATGCCGCCGACCTCGCCGGTGATGCTCATCATCCCGCTCATGCCCTGCACGATCAGGTCGTAGGCGGTGCGGTTGCGGGAGGGGCCGGTCTGCCCGAACCCCGAGATCGAGGCGAAGATGATGTGCGGATTGCGCTCCAGCACCGCCTCGTGCCCGAAGCCGAGGCGATCGATGACGCCGGGGGAGAAATTCTCGACCAGCACATCGGCCTCATCGATCAGCTTCCAGAGGATCTCGCGGCCGCCATCCGACTTGAGGTCGATCGCGATCGAGCGCTTGTTGCGGTTGACGCTCATGAAGTAGGAGGCCTCGCCCTGCACGAACGGCGGCCCCCAGTGGCGCGTATCGTCGCCCTTGCCGGGCATCTCGATCTTGATCACCTCGGCGCCAAGATCGCCGAGCATCATCGTGCAATATGGCCCCGTCATCACGCGGGTGAGGTCGACGACCTTCACCCCGGCCAGCGGCCCCGTCGAATCCTGCGTGCTCACGTTTACCCCTCGAATTCGCACGCGTTCGTGCGCGGCACAGCCCGGTCATTTCCGGAATCTCTCATGGCCGCGATTGTAGCACCGGGGTTGCGGCGCCGGGCCGGGCCCCTACCGCCCGCTCATGCCCCACCGCCGGTCCGGGATGCGACCATGGCGGCCGCGTCGCTGGGCCTCGAGCCGGTCCTTGTCCCGGAACACCCAGACCAGCACCAGCCCGGCGATGAACCCGCCGATATGCGCGAAGAAGGCGACGCCGCCGCCTTGCTGCCCGATCGTGTTCAGCGACCCGATGCCGGAGATCAACTGGATCAGGAACCAGTAGCCGATCATCATCCACGCCGGGAGCATCGTCACCGTCACGAAGATGCCGAGGAAGAGCAGCGTGCGGATGCGCCCGTGCGGGAAGAAGACGATATAGGCCGCGAGCAATCCGGACACCGCGCCGCTGGCGCCGACCATCGGGATGCGGCTGTCGGTATCGACCAGCACCTGCGCCACGCTCGCCCCGACCGCCGTGAGCAGGTAGAAAATGAGGTACTTCACGTGCCCCATCACATCCTCGACGTTGTCGCCGAAGATCCACAGGAAGAGCATGTTGCTGCCGAGATGGAACCACGATCCGTGCAGGAAGGCGCAGGTGACCAACGTGAAATAGGCCTGTCCGGAAGAAATCTCCGCCGGCACCACCGCCCACTGGTTGAGGAAGTCATAGTGCGCGCGCTCATCGAGCAGGAACTGGTAGGCGTAGATCACGACATTGATCGCGATCAGCGCCCACGTCACGACCGGCTGGATCTTGCGTCCCCTGTTGTCATCCGATATCGGTAGCATTCCCGCATCCGCTCCTCACGCGGCCCGGCATGTGCATCGAAAAACGCGGCCGCCCCGGGAGACGACCGCGTTGCATCTTCTTCTTGCCGGCGATTACTCGCCGCCCGTCACCCCCTTGACCGAGCTCGAGACCCAGTTCATGAGCTCCTGACGGGTTTCCTCGCCGCTACGGGGCGCGAACAGCAGCCCGACCAACAGCCCGTAGACGAAAAACTTCACAGCGGTTCGCATGTTCTTGATCATCGGTTCTTTCCTTTATGGTGCCCGACCGGATCATCCGGCGACCCGGTCGTCACGAGATCGATCGCAGCACTCTTCGCGGATTCCATGCCGCGCCGGGTGTTACTCGGTGCCACCCAGCTTCGGGAAGGGCTTGTGCTGCCCCTCTTCCTCCTGCAGCGCATCGGGAACATCGTCGATCTGTGGCGTCGTCAGGTCCTCGACGGTCGCCGCGGTGCTCTCCGGCGCTCCGGACGACGGCGACAGGTCGGATGGCTCCCCGCCATCCTGGTCCACCGGCGTCACGTTTTCCTGCGGCACGCCTTCCTCGCTGGTGCGGAGACCGGGCTCGTCCGACGGATACGCCGGCGGCTCGGTGTTCGCCGCGGAACCGAACGAGGCGCCCGACGGCGCGGTAGACGTCTCCGGCCGATGCCCGGCGCCCGCGCCCATCGAGGTCGTTCTCTCGGCTTCACCGTTCGCCGAGGGACCGCTGTCGTTCGCGGTCTTGCCCAGCTCGACGCCGACGATCGGCGCCAGCGCGTTCTCGACGGTGGAGAGCAGCTTGTCCTTCATCGACATGCCGGAATCGGCAGTCGATGTCTCGACACGTGCGGCATCCTCCGTCGTCGCGTCACCATTGCCGGTGATCTTCGCGCGGAGCTCCTCGCCCGAGTACGGCGTCTTCCACAGCGCCGCCGCCGCGCCGGCCAATCCACCGACGACCGCGCCAACGACGAACGCTGCATTGTGGCGATTCTTCCTGGCCACGTTCCTGTCCTTTCTCAACCATCATCGGGGCCGGACTTCCGCCCGGCGCCCAAACAGCGCGCACCTGCGCGCGAAATGCTGGTTAAGTAGTATTACAAATGCTGTGCCAACGCTGGAAGCCCGACAACGGAAATCGACGGCGACACGCCGCCTAACAATGTCGCTCATGGCTGCCATGAGGGGAGCGGGTGATCGCTATCGCTGGCGACGGACACCGAAGAGGTCGGACGCGCGAACGCTGAAGCCAGGGAGCATATCGCCGCCGTCAAGCATGGCGTCGGGGCCGAGCTCGCGAGTGTCCTCATTCGCGCGGTAGATCGACACGGATTCTCGCCGTGGCCAGAGCACCCATACCTGGGTCGATCCGGCTTCGAGGTAGTCCTGGACTCGCTCGTGGATAGCATCCGCACGATCATGAGGAGAGACGACCTCGACCGCGAGGGTGGGTGAGCCCTCCCAAAACCCCTCCGGGACACCCTCTTCCGGCACACGGTCCCACGCGACGAAGGAAACATCAGGGATCCGGACCTGGTCCGGGCCACGCCACAACACATAGGCCAGCCCATCCGGGAAGACGAGGCCGAGGTCATGCTGGTTCACGAAATCGTGAAGTCGTCGATAGAGTAGGGCCACAATCATCGTGTGCAACGCGCCCGCACCCGGCATCTCGACGACCTCTCCATCGACCAGCTCAAGCCGCTTGCCAGGCACATCAGGCATGTCCCAAAGCTCTTCAGCGGTGACCAGTTGCTTCACGCTCATGACGCAGACTCCCCAGTGGTGTTCGTGCTTGCATCATAGGGCACGCCACCATTCGTTGCTACGGCGGCTCCGCGCCCCGATACAATGCTCGCAGGCATAGTGGCACCGCACGACTTCAGCTCCAGGACAGATATGACTTCTTCGGACGACGCACAACCCACCCAACCCTCCGGCACGCCGGAGCTGATCGCGAAGATCGCCGCCGGGATCCGGGCCGGCGGGCCAATCCCCTTCGCCCGCTTCATGGACCTGGCGCTCTACGACGACGATCACGGCTATTACCGCGATCCGCACCGCAAGCCGGGCCGGGGCGGCGATTTCATCACCTCGCCGGAGCTGCATCCCTTCTTCGGGTTCACCCTCGCTCGCCAGGTCGTCGACTGCTGGGAGCGCCTTGGCCAGCCGGAGCATCTCGTCGTGCGGGAGCACGGCGCGAGCAGCGGCGTTCTCGCCTACGACATCATCGCCGCCCTCAGCGCGAAGGCGCCGGAGGTCCGCGAGGCGCTGGATTACCGCCTGATCGACGTCAACGAGCACCGCGCCGCGGAATCCCTCGCCGCGATGCGTGATTCCGGGCTCGGCGAGATCGTTCGCATCGAGCATCCGGACGATCTCGCGCCGGAGGCCGGCATCGTCATCGCCAACGAGGTCGCCGACGCGCTACCGGTCCACCGGCTGGTGCTGCGGGATGGCGCGTTGCGTGAGCTGTGGGTCGATATCGACGATGCCGGGCACTTCATTGACCGGGAGGCCGATCCCTCACCGGAGGTCGTGGCGATGGATCTCGACGCCTACCTCCCGGCGGCCGGGGTGGATCTCGATGCCTTTCCCGAGGGCGCCCGGCTGGATGTCTCCCCCGCCACCGGCGAGTGGATCCGGGGCGTCGCGGACTCGCTCGCCCGCGGGTACGCGATCGTCATCGACTATGGCTACGACGCCGCGACGCTCTATCGCGAGCACCGCCTGGAGGGCACCGTGCGCGGCTACCACCAGCACACGGTGACGGACGACCCGTTCGTCCGCGTTGGCCAACAGGACCTCACCGCGCATGTCGATTTCACCTGGCTCGCCCGTGCCGCGCGGGACGCCGGGATGGTGGAGGTCGGCCTGACCACGCAATCGGAATTCCTCACGCAACTTGGCCTCGGCGAGTGGCTGGTCGAGATGCAGCACGATCCGGAGACCGCGATCGAGGAGTACTATCTCGCCCAGGGCGCCACCTACCGGCTCATCGACCCGGCGGGGCTGGGCCGGTTCCGGGTGCTTGGCCTCGCGAAGGGCATGGGCGAAGAGCCCGAATTGCTGGGCTTTACGCGCGTGAGCATGCCGGAACCGGATCCGGGAATGATGCGCGACGACCGCACCGTGCGCTTCGGGTAGCAACGCGGGACGCCCTGTACGATCACATGTGACCTGTTGACCCCTGAATCATCGACCCAGGAAGATTTGGCAATACTTTAATAGGTTAACAGAAGAGCAGAAAAAGAAACCCAAACGACAGCTCATCTTACCTAACACATCAGTAATCGTTCTCGTATCGAGCAATAGCAGCGCTAGCTTAACGCGGCGAAATACCAAAACATCCCAACCTATTGACCTCCCTACAACTCGCTCTTATAGTGACGCCGCTGTCTTTTGATGAATTCAATCAGGGCAGCAACCCGAACCCTTCACACATTTAGACGGAGAAACCTTGTGCCCAAAAAGAATCTACTGACACCCTCCCTTTCACGTCGCCGGTTTATGGCAACCAGCTCCGGAGGATTAGCCACCATGCTCGTAGGTGGCACCCTGCCACGCGGATTTGGCCGCACCGTCTTGGCGCAAGATGGCGGTACCGAGTTCCACTCGGCATGGCCATACATGGATCCCGGGGCGGGCGGACACTTTAACAACTTCGTCGCGAACGGTATCATGAATCCGCCGAATATATACGGCGATCTGATGTTCGTGCCGATGGCCATGCAGTACTGGGCCACCAATGAATGGTTGCCGCTGGTCGCGACCGAGTGGTCATTCATCCAGACTGGCCACGGTGGAGACGTGACAGCGGGTGCTTCCCCTGCTACCCGTGGCGAATCGGACGGCAACGACATCACCGATGCTGATACGCTGCGGGTAACCCTCCGCGAAGGTCTCTTCTGGTCAGATGGCAGTCCCGTCAACGCCCAGGATGTCATAGACACATTCGACATCCTGAAGTTGCAGAGCAACACCGCGTGGGACTACCTCTCCGCCATCGAAGCCCTCGACGATTACAACCTGAACTTCTACATGAGCCTGCCATCAACCGTAGTTGAGCGCTATGTCATACGTCGCTCGCCGATGCCATCCTCGATTTATGGCGAGTGGGCGCAGAAGGCCCGCGACCTCTTCGATGCCGGGATCACCAACGAGGACGACCAGTGGAAGCAACTGGTGGAGCAGTTTAATTCATTCCGTCCGGAAACACTGGTAGTCAACGGCCCCTACACGATCGACATCCCAAGTATCACCAATGCCCAGTTCGATATGATCAAGAACGACGACTCATATTGGGCTGACCAGGTCGCCTTTGACAAAATCGTCAACTTCAATGGCGAGACCGACACGATCTCGGCGGTGGTACTCAACAAGGATATTGACTACGCAACACAGGGATTCCCGCCTGCCACAGAAGAAAGCATTATCCAATCAGGTATCCGTATCCTGCGTCCACCGGTCTATTCCGGGCCCGCACTTCTCATCAACTTCGGCAGATTGCCGCAGTTCCTGGACAAGAGAGTGCGCCAGGCAGTTGCCCATGCGATCAATCGGGACGAAGCCGCCATCGTCTCCCACGGGCAATCGGGAATCGGCGTCAAACTGATGAGCGGTATGAGCGACAACCTGGTACCAGGCTGGCTGGATCAGGAGTCCATCGACGCACTCAATCCATACGAGTTCGATGTCGACAAGGCAACTGCACTCCTTGAGGAAGCAGGATGGTCCAAAGATGGCGACTGGTGGAAGGATGCGGATGGAAACGAAGCTGCATACGACATTTCCTTCCCCGCCGAATTCGCCCGTCAATCAGCCGCCGGGGCGAATATTGCCGAGCAGCTGACAGCATTCGGCTTCAATATGTCCCCGCAGGCAGTAACACACACCCAGATCGGCACCGATGTGACAGAAGGTCGCTTCGACATGACGATTCAAACATGGGGAAGTTCCACCAATCCGCACCCGCACTATTCCTACGTTCAGAACTTCTTCACCCAGAACACGCGTGTCGATTCTGTCGGGGATCGTGGTATCGACTTCCCACTGGTCCAGGAAACGGAAGTTGCCGGCACGGTGGACATCGAGTCACTGGTCGTGGCATCCGGTGAGGGCATGGATATCGAGGTCCAGAAGGAACAACTGACGCAGATCGCACTGGTCTTCAACGAGCTGCTTCCAAAGATCCAGATTTGTGAAGGGCTTGGCAATAACGCCGCACTCGAGGGCGTTCGAGTCCAGGAATGGCCCGCGGACGACGATCTGATTCTGCAGAACAGCCCGTACGCCGATGGAATCCCGACGATGCTCATGTTGACGAATGGCCTCAAGCCAGTCGAGTAGGCGTCATTATCACGAAGCGAACGATTGAACTGCATGGAAAGGGCGTCGTTTCCGAATCAACCCCGGAAGGCGTCCTTTCCAGTCGCATCCAAGGCCATGGACCGCAAACACGATCTACTGGTCAGGAGCGGACCGTTCCGTAACTCGACACATGAGGCCAGAGCAACCGTGACTAGATTTATCTACCTCAGTGACTCCCATCTGGGAACGACCCCCGTCGGTTTTCAACAACAGCCTGCCGTGCCCGAGCACATCGAAGACTTGGTATCGGCGCTGGAGGAATGGATTACCAACCAGGGCGACATTGCGTTTGTCATTCACGGTGGAGACATGGTGAACGATGCGACGGTGAGCAACATTCAGCGCGCCTCGAGGATCTTTGACCTCTCGGTACCTGTGTATCTCTGCCTCGGGAACCACGATCTGGATACACCTGAAGCGCTGAATCTCTGGCTAACGCATGCACCGAAGTTCTTCATAGGTACCGAACCCAATTTCATCATTGATCACGGCAATCTCCATATTGCGATCATGCCCAACCAATGGGGAGATAGCCCTTATTACTGGAATCATGAACTACGCCCACACTTTGCCCCCGACCAGATAGCGTGGATGGAGCGACAACGGGGAGACAAGCCCGGGAACGAAATCCAGATGCTTGTTACGCATAGCCCTGTTCATGCCATATCACCTGCCCAAACAGGTTTCGGAGAGCCGTATCATTCCCCGGGTTCTGCATTCGCCTCCGACATAGCCCGTATCACGGAACTTAGCCCGAGGCTCCGTTGTATCGTCGGTGCCCACAGCCATATCAACTCGTGCACACAGTCAAACGGCATGCATTTCATCACCTCAAGCGCATTCGTGGAAGCTCCATTTGAGTTCAAGGTTTTCAACATTGACCAGAACGGAATCAGTATGGAGACTCACAACCTGGCGCAATCCGTATCGTTCACGTGGAACTATGACTTTAACAAGACCTTTGTCCAGGGGCGGCAATGCGACCGCACATTCCGGATGTGATGGCGATGAGAGTACTTCACTACAACATCCTTGACGGCTGCCAGGATGATCCCCTTCGTCTACGGCGCCTCGGAGCCTGGCTCAGGAATCAAGCCTTCGATGTCGTGGGCCTGAACGAGCTCAATGGGTGGGACCGCGCTCCGGACATAGCGCAAAAAGCCAAAGACTGGGGCTACACGGACAGCTCCCTCTTCCAGATGCAAGGGAGCCGTCATTTCGTCGGAATTCTCTCAAAACACCCAATTCAGAGTGTGGAAACAATAGAAGACGGATTTCATCACGGAGTTCTCATTGCGCTTATCAACGACGTTCATTACATCATTACGCACCTGACGCCGATGGAGTCGCGAAAACGGGAATCGGAAACCGTCCTCCTTGCAAGCATTGTCAGGAGAATACAGGGCCCGCTTCTTCTTCTTGGAGACCTCAACACGCTGTCACCCCTGGATAGCCAATGGCATGAATCCTCCAATCTCCTGGAAGTCCTGAGGAGCAGCCCTCTCCTTACAAAGAAATTCCTTGATAACGATCACGCCATACACTACACACCGATGCAGAACCTCCTGAATGCTGGATTGGTTGATCTCTGCGCAAACGGATCGCAAACAGCAACCGTCCCCACGGCATCAAATACCGATATAGCCCATGCAGCGCACATGCGTCTCGACTATATCCTTGCAAATCAGGCATTTCTCGATGAGAGAACGCCCGAGGCGCACATTCTCCAGGAAGATCCCTTGCCGGACTTGTCTGATCACTTCCCCGTCACTTGCCGGTGGTAAAGACGTTCTTCCGGGCTTTCACCGGTCTCTCTCGACCGGTCGCTCAAAAAAGTCACCCAGAGCACAAATCAGGGGAGCGTCGCCACACCGCCGCCCCCTTGACCTATTGACAAACCCCCGTATTTTGATAATCTCGGGGTATCGACATCATCTATCGGATGAGTCGATATGTTGCCGGATCTTCGTATTCGCAACAGTCAGGGGCACAGCAGGCATCGCATGGCAGGTTGCCAGACGACCCGCGGCGAATGACCTCAACCCCGCACCGCGAGCACGGAGCACCGGCCGGAAGATCCGGATGACGGATCACACGGAGAGTGCCCGGCGAGTTCGCGTCGCCCCATCACTCCTCCACGTGATTTCCTGATTACCTTTCTTCCAATCGGTTCGCCGGGGCGGATGCCCCGCGAGCGAGCTACGGATGACAGGCGTTCCACGTTCTGTTGACCGGGATGCGCGACCGGTGCGGCACAAGGCCGACGGCCGGGCACCACGTGAACCAGGCGTCAGCCGCAACAACCGCCGTCAGCAAGACCTGACCGGCAAGGACGCACCCAAGGTGCATAGCGGACTGACCAGACCACGGGACACACGGTCGCAAGCGACGAAACCCCGGAGCGTCCGCCACCAGGCTCGTTCGCCCCATCCCTAACCGGTGCAAGGATTGCAGGCGTACGTCGCCTTCGCGCTTGGAGATTGCGCACCCACACCAGAAGCACCGGTTCCGAACGGGGCCAACCGGCGCAAGGCCGTCCGTCAACGGTCATGATGCCACCGGCACAAGGTGAACCGGACAGGTCGGAAACGATCATGTGGGAGCCATCCCGGAAGCAGGGAGTGTATGCGTATCGACGCCCTCGACAGGCCTGATTGCCACCGCGTCGCCCAAAACGACCCCGGTGGATGCTCGCAACCGGATGACGACATCATCAGGAAGGCGAAAGACAATTGAAGACATCATGTGCATGAGCCGGCAGGATGAATATCTCTCGCCGGCTCACTGCGTGTCGCACTCCGTCGTACAACCGGCCCTTGTGGCCGGTTTTTCCTCGCCAACACGCGGATGGAGTCTAATGGGCCACATTCATCGGCAATAGCCCGCGTCTGCATGAGACATACATTTATGCCCAATACAGGCTGTCATGTCTCCAGGTCGCAGCATTGGCTTCGATATAGTCCCTAATTCGATCCAGATCCGTTTCCGTGCGGATGATGTGATCGTGGTAGCCGTCTAGCCATAAGTGTTTATGGAACCTGGGCCATCCAAGTTCACGTACGCCCCTGATGTACTCTACGGTCGTGACGGACTTGAACCAATCCATGATTGATGAGATCGAGGGAAATGGGGGTTGGGCGTCGTCTTCCACGCCTATACCGATAATTGCGTGGAAATGGTTCGGCATCAGGCACCAGGCATCGATGTTCGCGCCCGGAAAACGATCAGGCAAGGTAGTCCAGAGCCGCTCCAGCATCTTACCAGCGTCATTCGGATGAAAGTCACCTTGGGAGATCGTACCCAGCCGGTGAGAGCGATCCTTGATGCAGAGAGTGAGGAAGTACAAGCCGGGCGTGGAGTAGTCGTATCCACGCAGACGGATACGCGAGGTCACTCCCGGCCGGGAAGGTGGATAGTAGGGCATATCGACAACACCATGTGTGCATCAACGGCGCGGGTTTCAAACGGATGACACTCGCTTCAGTTTGAGCGCAAGGCATACGCTGGTCAAGACTCATTTCGGCGCCACAAAACCGGCCACAAGGGCCGGTTGTACGAAGCTCGTGTGGACGCAAGACGGCTCTCGGAGAGATATGCTCCCCGAGAGCCGTTGGACGAGTGCGGACATCCCCTGAGGGGCCTACACCGTCTTCAGCATGATCGTTGGCTTGCGCGGCTTGGCGAGCGCCTGGGCCGCGAGCTGCGTCGCGACGCGCTCGGCGAGGTGGCCGAAGGCGTGGGCCGTCTCCGACTCCGGATGGCTCGCCGTCATCGGCTGGCCGCTGTCGCCGCCCTCGCGCAGCCCCATCTCGATCGGGATCTGGCCCAGCAGCTCGACGTTGTTCTCCTCCGCCGTGCGCTCGCCACCACCCTCGCCGAAGATGTGGTATTTCGTGTCCGATTCCGGCGTCTGGAACCAGCTCATGTTCTCGACGATGCCCAGGATCGGCGTCTTCACCTCCTGGAACATCTTGAGCCCCTTCACCGCGTCCGCCAGCGCGACCTCCTGCGGCGTGGTGACGATGACCGCGCCCGAGATCGGGATCTTCTGGACCAGCGTCAACTGGACGTCGCCCGTTCCCGGCGGCAGGTCGATCACGAGGTAGTCGAGATCCTCCCAGTGCACGTCGTTGAGGAACTGGTTGATGAGCTGCGCCACCAGCGGGCCGCGCCAGATCAGCGCCTTCTCCGGGTCGAGGATGAAGCCGATGCTCATCACCCGGACGCCGTGCGCTTCCAGCGGCACGATCTTGTTATCCCGCATCAGCGGGCGCTCGTTGACGCCCATCATCAGCGGCGCGCTCGGGCCGTAGACGTCCGCGTCCAGCAAACCGACCTTGGCCCCGGCCTTCGCCAGTGCCACGGCGAGGTTGACCGCGACGGTGCTCTTGCCGACGCCGCCCTTGCCGGAGGCGACCGCGATCGTGTTCTTCACACCCGGGATCGGCTGTGCGTCCGACCGGCCGCCGCCGCTTGCGCGGACCTTCGTGCGGAAATCGATGTCGACGTTCCCGACGCCGGAGATCGTGGCGATCGCCGTCCGGATATCCCGCTCTGCCTTGTCGCGATGCGTGTTGATCGGGCTGAGCAGGTCAACGCCAACGCGGATATTGTTGCCCTCGACAGCGACGTCGGTCACCAGCTTGAGGTCGACCAGGTTCCGGCCGGTCGCCGGTTCCTTCACTTGCGACAGCGCATTCAGCACCTGATCCCGCGTGATGCCCGCGGATCCAATATCTGTCATCGATGCGCCTGAACCTTTCCTGAAATACCCGGGGCATGCCACGCGGCACGCGCGCCAGGGGAATCCATCGTCTTACCGTTGTTAATTGTAGCCGTCGCGTCGAATCCTGACCTCC
>CAZVAA010000074.1:0-7175 GCA_964624125.1 uncultured Sphaerobacteraceae bacterium
CGCACAGGGATCCCCTCCAGTGCCTGCGTACCTGGCAACAAGAGTCAAGATGTGATGTAGTGGCACGCTGACGCGCACCGATGGATCGTTATCCCGAGGCGCTGTCGCCGCAGGCGTGAGGAACTGTCAGTGTGAACCGGGCAACGACTGAGTCGAGCGTTCCGCAAGGCGGAAGGGGTCTGGAATCAGGCATAAAAAGACCCGGATCATGGGGACCCGGGTCGTGCATCCGTGAGGAGTGGGGGCGGAGTTACCGCGCCCGATCAGGGAAACACGTCCAGGGACCAAACTGACGATTGCCGGCGCCGCATGGGGCGACGGTTACAAAGCTCTTCAGCTCCATCAGGATGTCTCCTTTCCGTGCTGGTGGGCCGTGAGGGCCCGGAAGGTCATTCAGGATCGGCCGCCACCTGTGGCTGGCCTGAAGTGCCGCGTCTCGACACCTCCACGATCATAGGGATGGGGTTGGAGATTGTCAACCCCTTTTCACGATAATTTTAGATAAGTGATAGCGTGGTCAGGATGCGGCGGTCGTCGCTGATTCCCCGGACGACAGTCGCTCGCGGATCCACGGTATGAACGGGTAGGGGACGTAGCGGTTGATGATGAACGCCGCGCCGATGACCAGCCATCCACCGACGGCATCCAGCCAGTAGTGGTTCCCGGTCACCATGACCGTGATGGTCATGAGCGTCGTGATAAAGAGCATGATCGCGACGCCGATCTTTCGGTTCGGGATCGCGAGCATGATGCAGATCGCGAAGAACGTCGTCCACCCAACATGCATCGAGGGCATCGCGGCGAACCGGTTGGCGGTGACGAGCCCGGTTTCCGAGAAGTAGTTCGGTCCGTAGACGGCCAGCGTGTCCATGAAGGGGTACCCGTACGGTTCCATGAAACGGGGCGGTGCAAGGGGATAGATGAGGTACATAGGCGTCGCGATCGCCATGCTGATAAAGAAGGCGCGGCGCATGTACCGGTAGCGTCGGGTCGCCATCAGGGCGAGGAGCAGCAGGCCGAAGTGGAAGCCCCACATGTAATAGGCGTAGACGTTGTTGAAAAAGAGGATCAGCCAGTCGCCCTGGTCCAGCACCCAGCGTTGCAGGTCCAGCTCGAACATCAGCCCCATCGATTCCTCGAGGTTGAGGATATCGAGCGCGTTCCCGTAGGCGATCGATTCATCTGGCGGAATGAACTGTTTCCGGGCCATTTTATAGACCTGGAACATGACGAGGTACAGGACGAACTGCGAGAGCAGGAAGATCGCCTTTCGGGGCAGCTCCCGCGTCTCCGGTATGCGTGGCTCTTCATCGTCTGGTGGAGTGAGGAATGTCTGGCCCTGTGTCATGTGTCGATTGCGCTCCTGCTACCGCCCGGGCCCGCTGACATTGGCCCGAATTGTGGCGAAAACTGTAGCAGATTGCCCTGAGCGGCTGGCAGGCAACAAGGACGGGCACGGTCGCCCGGCCTCACGTGTTCCCGTCGCGCTTTCGATCAGAAGCCGCGAATGCGATCCGGCAAGATGCGGATTGCTGCCGAATATGGCTCGAAGAACGTCTCGGGAGTCATCCCGGCGGAGATGATCCTGTCAGCATATTTGCCGGCGATCGCGGTCGCGGCCGGTGTGCCGGCTCCATCCATGTCAACGGTGGCTGAGCCGGTGATCACGCTCATCTGCCTGCTATTGTCCCCTGAGTCGAAGTGGAGCGAGACGCGGTCATTGTTCGCGAGATTCACAATTCGCCTGCTCGACGGCTCCACCAGCACCGTAACTGCCTCACCATCCCAGTGAAACCAGACGACGTTCGGTTGTGGCGTGCCGGACGGGGCCATGGTCGTGAGCCATATGATGTGCTCTGATTCGAGTTGCTTCAGGATTCGCGGACCCACGCCAGTGGAAAAATCAACTGTGGACAACCCTGCTTCCTTTCCTCGGCATGCTCAATACCAATGACCGGTGATTCGGGGTCAGGGTTTTGTGCCGCGGATGCGCTTTGGCTCGATCTGGAGCGCGACCGAGTACTCGGCGAAGAACTGCTCCGGCGTCATACCAAGCGACCTCAGGCCCCGCTCGTACTTCCCGGGAACGAGCTTCGCGGCATCGACGCTCGCGCCATCCCGGATCAGTTTGACCGGTCCGGTAATGACGCCATCGAAGGAGCCGTGCTCATCCGTATTGAAGTGGACTGACACCCGACTGTTCTCCGTCAGGTTGCGGATCCGTTTGCTGTGGGGTTGTGAGAACACAGTGATGTGCTGACCATCCCAGACGAACCAGACGATGTTTGGCTGCGGCGTGCCGGAGCGCGCGACGGTCGTCAGCCATGCAACCTGTTCTGTCTTGAGCATCTCTTCAACATGCGGGGCGTTGCTGAAATCGACGTCTGACATGAAACATTCCTTTCGGTGAAACGACAAGCGTGCATACCCTTAACCTGGCGATTATAGACAGGGGGTGTCACAGGATGTTGTCGAATGCCAGCCCGGGAACGGGTCGAGGAGCGGGAACGCGCGAGCCGTCGGGTTGGAATGATGAAAGAGGATTGCCCGGGCACGCGGAACATCATGAAAGAGAAGCAGACAATCTATTGACTTAAGCAGGTTGCGGGTTTAATCTCGGTCTGGGTTTCCTTTCTCCTTGTGCTGTGGTTCTCGCGGGCATGGAAGCGTGCGTATGTCTGGCGTCCACGTCTGGTGACCGGTGGAGAAGCAGCGGAGCTCCAAGAGGAGTCAATGCCATGTGTGACGGTATTGTGTTGCGAACGGCAAGTGGCGAGGAATTCTGCCTCTGGATTCCCGTCCAGATTCCCAAACTGAAATGGCCACCGGATCCCGACCCCATGCGCGACCTCCATATCCTGGCGAACATCCACCAACTCGTGTCAGATCTCGGAAACGAGAGCTTGCGAGGCAGGATGTCCGAGACTCTCTACGATTCTGCGCAGCAGATGGTGCGAGCGTTGCCAGAGGGGTTCGAGCTCGGAAGCAACTTCATGGCAATGCCTGGCAGGGCTGCGGCCGGCTGAGCCGCATAGACGCCAAGAACCCTGTGGTGGAGCGCAAGTTCCACCACAGGGTTTTCTGTGCCAGGTGTGATCCTTAGGCTGGTCCAGGCTATCGCGGCGCGCGGTAGTTCGGTGCCTCGTGGGTCACGGTGATGTGGTGCGGATGGCTCTCGATCAGCCCGGCATTGGTGATCTGGATCAGCTGGGAGTTGTCGCGCAGGGCAACGATATCCGGAGCGCCGGCGTAGCCCATGGCGCTGCGAAGGCCGCCGACCAGTTGGTAGACCATCGGCGCGAGCGCGCCCTTGTAGGCGACGCGGCCCTCGATACCCTCAGGCACGAGCTTGGAGACGTTTCCGATGTCTCCCTGGAAGTAGCGGTCCTTCGAGAAGGAACGTCCTCGCATCGCCCCGAGCGAGCCCATGCCACGATATTCCTTGAAGCGCTCGCCCTTGAAGACGATCACCTCGCCCGGACATTCATCCAGGCCGGCGAGCATGCTGCCGAGCATGACGGCGCTCGCACCGGCGGCGATCGCCTTGGCGATGTCGCCCGAGGACTGGATGCCGCCGTCCGCGATGACCGGGACGTTGTGCTTCTGAGCGGCCTTTGCCGTCTCATGAATCGCGGTGATCTGCGGTACACCGGTCCCGGCCACGACGCGAGTCGTGCAGATGGATCCGGGGCCGATTCCTACCTTGACGCCGTCGGCACCGGCCTCGATGAGCGCCTCCGCGGCCGCGCCGGTTGCGATGTTGCCGGCGATGATCGCGATATCGTGCTTCGCCTTCAGCGTCCGCACCATCTCGATAACGCCGTTGTTGTGACCGTGGGCGGTGTCGACAACCAGCAGGTCAACGCCGTTGCGGACCAGCTCGTCGGCGCGCTCCTCGGATCCAGGACCGACGCCGATCGCGGCGCCGACGCGCAAGCGGCCCTGGCCGTCCTTGGTGGCGTTCGGGTACCGGATCTTCTTCTCGATGTCCTTGACCGTGATCAGGCCCTTCAGGTAGCCGTTTTCGTCGACGACGGGCAGCTTTTCGACGCGATGATGGTGCAGGATCTCCTCGGCATCCTCCAGTGTGGTGCCGACAGGTGCCGTAATCAGGTTCTCCCGGGTCATGATCTCGGAGATCATCTGGTCCTGTTGCTGGATGAATCGCAGGTCACGGTTCGTGAGGATGCCAACCAGCTTGCCGTCATCCTCCGTGATCGGCACGCCGGAGATGTGATAGCGCTCCATGACCGCCAGCGCGGCGCTGACCGGCTCGTCCGGGCCGAGGGTGACCGGCTCGACGATCATGCCGGCTTCCGACCGCTTGACCTTGTCGACCTCATCCGCCTGCTCCTCGATCGAGAGGTTGCGGTGGATGATGCCGATGCCGCCTTCGCGGGCGAGGGCGATCGCGAGGCGTGCCTCGGTCACCGTGTCCATCGCGGCGGAGACGAGGGGAATGTTGAGTTCGATGTCACGGGCGATCCGGGTACGCGTCGAGACTTCGGCGGGAATGACGTTCGATTCCGCGGGGATCAGCAGGACATCGTCGAAGGTGAGGCCAAGGCCGGCGAATTTATCTTCTCGCATGGAACTGGTCATGTAGTGTGGTGCTCCTGGCTAGGTCGTTGAAGGACGTTCCGGTGATGGCTGTGCAAGTCCCAGCCGGGACACGAGCTCGTCGGCGAAGGCATCATAGGCGCCGCCGCCGCGAGAAGCGGGATCATATTCGGAGATCGCCTGGCCATAGCTGGGCGCTTCGGCGAGGCGGATTGAGCGGGGAACGATGGTATCGAAGATCCGGTCCGGGAAATAGCGGCGGACCTCCTCCACGACGTGTGCGGACAGTCGCGTGCGCGCATCATACATGGTCATTAGGACGCCGAGCAGGTCGAGCGACGGGTTCAACTGGCGTCGGGTCAGGTCGATCGTGTGGATGAGCTGGCTGACACCTTCAAGCGCGAGGAACTCGCACTGGATCGGGACGACCACTGAACCGGCGGCTGTCAGGGAATTGATGGTCAGCAACCCAAGCGACGGCGGGCAGTCTATCAGCGCGATGTCATAGTCATCGCTGATCGCCCTGCATGCCCTCGCCAGCCGGCGCTCGCGGTCCGGAACGTCCACGAGTTCGATTTCGGCGGCCGCCAGGATCGAATCCGTCGGCAACAGATCCAGGCCCGGCCGGACATCCGACACCACGCACTCGACGACCGGCGCATCGTCCACCAGCACGTCATAGACACCCGCGTCGAGTTCGGTCTTGTCCACCCCGAGCGATGACGTGGCGTTGCCTTGCGGATCCATGTCGATCAGCAGGGTGCGGTAACCGCGATGCGCGAGCACCACCGCGGCGTTCACCGCGCTGGTGGTCTTGCCGACGCCACCCTTCTGGTTGGCGAATGCGACGATACGCATGGGCGTCCCCGGAACCCGGCGTTCGGAGGAAGCATCTGGCTGGTGCGTTGGCGTGTCGTTCAATGAATACCTGGTGACTCGGCCTGTGGAAGGCGCCCGAGTGGATGTGAACCGGCTGCGGTGCCGGTGACTATCCAAAGCATAACGGATTCGTCCAGCGGACACCCAAAGCGTCCGGCGAAACCTGCCCGCCGGACGCTGATCGTTGAGAGGTGGGTGGTTGGGGCGACGGGGCGCTACTCGTAGACATCGACCTGCGTCCCGAGTGGGGCGAAGTCAAACATGAACGCGGCAATGTCCAGCGGCAGGTTCACGCAGCCGTGACTCATCTTGTTCCCGAAGTTGTTATGCCAGTAGGCGCCGTGGATCGCCTCGGCCTGGTAGTTGAAATAGAGGATGTGTGGCACATCCTCGACGGACCATTGCTGTCCGCTTTGCGCGTTGCCGTCGCCGGAAAGGCCGATCACCTCACCGGTCGAATTCGAAAACCCGGACATTGTCTGCTGCTCGTATTTGATGCGGACGTGGAACGCGCCGATCTCGGTTTCGTTGGGCGGAAGCCCGGTGCTGACGTATGTCTCAAGAACCAGCGTATCGCCCATGTATGCGCGGAGCATCTGGTTGCTGACGGAGATCTCTATCCGTTTGCGGCCCGTTATCCGGGTGACGTCGACGCCCCACGGGTTGTCGTGGTTGATGAAAAGCGCTTCGGCGTACTCCGGTCGACCGCCCTGCTGGATGGGGGTCGTGTCCACGCCGTATTTCTCCGGGTTTTCCCGGGGAAGGGGAGCGGGTACGGCAACGCCATCCTGGAGCATCAGCATGCCGTTCTCGAACCATTGCACCTCGACGCCGCGCGAGAGATGGGGCTTGCTGATCGGTGCGCCCATGTAGAACCACCCCTCGTGGGCGTCGTACCAGGCGGCGAACTCGCCCGAGAGGCTGTAGCCTGTCAGGTTGCTGACGTGTCCATTTTCGTTGGCGACCTCATTTGCGCGGACAGTGCTTCCCGCTTCCGGTTGCCAGGCGGTGGCGCGACGGTCAGCGCCCGTGCGGCGTCCGTCGGATCGGGTAGAGAGACGGTCGTCCTTCAACTCCTGCTGCCCAATCGGCATCAGGCGCACTGCCGGGTCATCGGTCCACATCCAGTGTGGCGAAAACTGGAAAATACCGCGCTCGAAGGCCTGGCTATACAGGCCGTTGCTGGCGCCGAACGGCTCGGAGATCGGATTGCCATAGACCGTCGAAGCGCCATTCGCCCGCCAGTAGTCGAGCATGTAACCGGTCAGGAAGTGCCCCGTCTCGGGAACGTAGACATCGAGATCGGACTGGCCCATCTCGGGAGGCATATAGTCTGGGTCGATACCGAGTTGTTCGGCGAGCGAGGCCGCCTGTGCGCGTTGGACCACTGGCTCCGGCATGATCGGCACAACCAGGATCATCGCAAGCGCAACGATGAGCGAACGAGTCAACGAGCTTGAGATTTTGCGGCCCATGGGGTCCCCTGCCAAATGTCTCGCATCCACCCCAAAAGGACGGAGGCATCGGTCAATGCATGTCCGCAACCAGGACGGACAGATCCATACTCTTCATACGTGCGGAGCGGGAATCCGGAGTTATGCCGACCGCTCATCCATCACCGCGTCGCGGGTGGCGTTGATGTCATCTCGCAATCGCATTGCCGCGGCGCGGGCCGCTTGCGCGAAATCGGCAGTGTCGCCAGCATACATGATGGAACGCGATGCCGAACAGAGCAG
>CAZVAA010000074.1:7275-11633 GCA_964624125.1 uncultured Sphaerobacteraceae bacterium
TCCTGGAAGTCGCCGCTCCCCGGATTGCTCGTCTTGCAGAGGACGATCACCGACTTGCCCTGCCGACTCAGGTAGGGCTCCAGGGCATCTTCCCCGAGGTAGGGTGCGACGGTAAGGGCATCGAAGCCGAATACGTCATAGACGGCCTCGCTGTAGGCGCGGGCGGTCATACCGAGGTCGTTGAGCTTTCCATCCAGGATTACCGGGATATCGTCGGGCATCGCTTCACGCACGCGTTCGAGGGATTTCAGGCCCTTGGAGCCAAGAGCGAGGAAGAACGCGAGGTTGGGTTTGAAGGCGGCTGCCAGGTCCTGGGTCGCATCGATGATCTCGCGGCAAAACGAAACCACCGACTCGGGTGAACCGTCGAACCCGGCCGGCATCCGCCGCGGAACCGGGTCGAGTCCTACACACAATAGGGAATCGGCGGCGTCGATTCTCGCATTGAGTTTGTCGGTGAACGACGGAACAGACGGCATGGGCTCTCCTCGGTGCAGTGATGCCAGACGGCTGGCAGGCCGTGCGAACAGTGATCAGTTGCTCCTGAGCAGGTGGGTTCGCGACCAGGCGGCTACACCACCCTTCATGGAATAAGGCAGTACTCCGTCAGACAATACCAGAAACGAAGTAATCACACGTACGTATGCAGATTGTGACAAACAGGAACAGGTTTCACCCCGGATAACGTCGTGGTACACTCCAGCCACGATGATGAGTGTGTACGTTCACTGCGTACGGGTCGCATCGGAACGGTCGTGCAATGGCACGAACGGATGAATGTCGCCGTCAAAAGGGGAGGCGTGCCCGGTGGGTCAGCAGGAATTGTGGTCAGGACCAGTGCCAACGCTGGCGGATGTGTTTCGCGCACGCCAGGTCATTCGTCCTTACCTCAAGCCAACCCCGGTTATCGAGTCTCCGTCGCTCTCGGAGCGACTTGGCTGTCAGGTCGTTGTAAAATGTGAGAACCTGCAGCCTATCGGGGCATTCAAGATTCGTGGCGGCATCTATTTGCTGAGCCAGTTACCGGAGCGCCAGAAGGCTGCCGGTGTTGTTGGCGCATCCACCGGTAATCATGGGCAATCGATTGCGTATGCCGCACGACTGTTTGGTACGCAGGCGACGATCTTCGTCCCGAACGGTGCGAATGAATTGAAGGTGAAGGCCATGCGGCGTCTCGGCGCCGAGGTCGTTTTTGCCGAAGATGCATTCAACGAGTGTCATGAGGCAGCCAGGAGGTTCGCCGAGGAGCACGGGAAGACGTTCATCCATTCAGCGGACGAGCCGGCCCTGATCGCAGGAGTTGGCACGGCAACGCTGGAACTCATGGAAGAGCACCCGGACATATCGGCGATATTCGTCGCGGCTGGCGGTGGGAGCGGTGCTTGCGGGGCGTGCATTACCGGCAAGGGAATCTCACCGGACCTCAAGGTATATGCGGTCCAGGCCGAGGGCGCGCCGGCAATCCACGACAGCTGGCGCGATCGGGAATTGAAGAAGCTGGGGCCACCGCGAACGTTTGCGGAAGGCATTGCAACGAGCGAGGCGTTTCGCCTCCCGGCGCGGATCCTCTGGGACATGATCGACGACATCCTGCTTGTCTCTGATTCGGATCTCCGCCGGTCGATGCTCACCATTCTGGAAACGACCCGCATGATGGCGGAAGGAGCAGGTGCGGCCGGTCTGGCCGGTTTGTACCAGCGGCGACATGAATTCGAAGGGAAGAAGGTGGCGGTGATGCTGTCGGGAGGGAACCTCACGCTCGAGGCCCTGCAGCAGGCACTCGCCGGGGAGCGACCACTGTGAGCAGCTGGATTGAAAAACTGGCCGGCAAGGGCCGTCGGGGTGGAAACGGCGTCCTCGTGCAGATCGCGCGGGAGGTCGTCGGTCGACGTCGTTCGATCCAGGGGGCAATCAGCGAGGTTCGGCACCCCGCGGTGCTGGATGCGCTCTCCGATGATGATTTCCGCATCCTCGATGAGTTAATCGACGAGCGGGTGGCATCCGACCGCGAGTTCGCGCAGGTCCTGGCTCGGCTTACGCATGCGGCGGCTCATGCCAAGAGCTTCGATCGGCAAACCGTCGATGCGGCCCTGCGCCTCGATACGCTCCTTCCCGCAGAGGATCCTTCCCGTGAGCGAGAGAAGCTCCTTCGGGACGCCTACAAGGCTGCCCAGCGGGCTGGGTACGTGCAGGGTGGCCGTCGCGCACTGGGCCGGCTTGGAAATCGCGCGGCCAGCGCAGGCGACACCGAACGTGCAAGGGTCTTGCTCCAGCAGCAGCTTGACCTCGGCCCGGAGGGCACCGACAGTGAGGACGAGGTGGAGTCCGCCTTGCTGCTCGGGGATATGGTGCTGCGGGACGGGAACTCTCAGGGTGCCACCGAGCTCTTCGAGCGTGCCGGTCGCTCGGCCGAGCGGATCGGTTTCACTCGTGGAACTGTCGAATCCATCTTGCGCCGGCTCGACACCGGCCAGGATTCGATGGTGCCGGAGGAGCGCGCATCGCTCGAGGAGGAAGCGCTTCGGGGCGCAATCGACTTGCGCGATGATGTGATCCTGACCCGGCTCATTGGCCAGCATGCTCACACCTTGCTGGAGCTCCAGCGGTTCGAGGATGCCGTCGCCCATCTTGAGGATGGGCTGGAAGTCGCTCGCGAGCTTGGGGACGTCGAGCTCGAGAACGCCTGCCTTGCCATGCTTTCGGATGTGGAACAGAAGATCGGGCGATTCGATAACGCTGTCGAGCGGCAGCGCGATCTGGTCCAGATCGAGGAGAAGCTAGGAAACATGCCAGCCGCCGCCTCCGATGCCGTTCATTACGGCTCGACCCTGCTGACATTGAATCGCCTCGATGATGCGCGTGAGGTCTTCGAGCGCGCGATCAATCTCGCTGAGGAGGCGAACGATACCCGGCTCCAGCAGCGTGCCCATGGTGGGCTCGGCGTTACGCTTTCCGCCATGAATCGTCCGGTCGATGCGTTGAACAGCCTGATGCAGGCGCTGGATATCGCCCGGGACACCAACGATGTCGCCCATGAAGCCCAGTGGCTTGGCAGCATTGGCGAAGCGCTGTGGAAGTTCGACCAGCGTGACGACGCAGTGCAGGCGATCAACCAGGCAATCGACGCTGCTCGCGAGGCGGAGGATGTCGACCTGCAGGCCGGAATGCTGAGCCTGCTCGGACAGATCCATCTCTCCGAGCGCCGGCTGCAGGAATCGGTTGAGTGCTACCAGGATGCGCTGGATCTGTACCGCCAACTCGGCCGGCAGGACGAGGAGGTATCGGTCCTCTCGCAACTCGGCACGATGGCCATGGACGTCAACCAGGTCCAGGACGCGATGCAGCTCTATGGCGAGGCGCTCGATATTGCCGCCCAGAGTGGCCAGCGCGCCGCAGCGGTCCGTCTCTACGGACGGCTCGCACGCCTCGCCCAGCGACAGGGCGACTCGAACGCCGCGCTTGATGCCTTGACCCAGGCGGTGGAGATCGCGGAAACGACCGACCAGCCGGCGCTCCTCAATCAGGCGCTCCAGCACCTGGCGGTGGCGCAGGACGCCGCCGGGCACCCGGAAACCATGGCCACATACGAGCAGGCCCTCCGGCTTAGCCGGGAGATCGGCGATGAGTACGGCGAAGCGTTGTTGCTGACGAACGTCGGCGCCCGGCTCCTGACCGAAGGGGCAAACCGTGATGCGGTTGAAGTGCTGGAGCACGCCATTCACCTCGCCGACAGCCTTGGCGTCGTGGGAGAGAAGTTCGCGAGCCGGTCCCGCTCCCTGGTCCGGGAGGCCAGGGGAGGTCGGCGCGCGTCGAGGCAGGATGCTCGCCCGGCCGCGCCTCGAACCGAGTCGCCTGCGCGGCAGCCGCGATTCCCGGCGACGGAGTTCGAGCGGCCCGCCGACGAGGCGCAGCCCGTCTAGACGCGTTCCCTCCGAATCAACGGGTCGGCATTCAGCCGGCCCGTTTCGCTATGCGTGCGTCAGGTGATCGCCAGGGCGGTACCGGGCAAAGTGTGTCGACGGCGTCGCGGGCAGCCCGATATACTCGGATGGTTATGATATCGACTCTTTCCCGGCGTTTTGCCGCTATTGCGTCAGGCATCTATCCCTCATGACCCTCTCCGCGGCAACCGCAGTCGCTTTTGCCGTTTCCGGCGGTTCTCCCACTGATGTACGCGAGTGGGTCACCGTCGACCTCGCGGGTCAACCATCTGCCTACCGGCGCGGGTACGTCGTGATGACCGAGGCGCTGGAGGTGACCGGGCGCAATGCCGAGATGGCCTCACAGGCCCGCGCCATCATCCTCCAGGAGCTCCGCCGCCAACAGAACCAGCCAGCCGATGCCGCGCTCGCCCGGGC
>CAZVAA010000075.1:0-11545 GCA_964624125.1 uncultured Sphaerobacteraceae bacterium
GTGCCGTTGAGGTAGATGATCCCCTCGACCCGATCGGGGAACTCCAGCGCATAGGCGAGCGCGAGGAACGCGCCATGGGAATGCCCGCCCACAACCCAGCGCTCGAACCCCATCTCCTCGCGGATCGCGTCCATGTCGGCCAGCGTGGTCGCGAGGTCGTACGGCCCGGTGGCATCGGATTCACCACACCCGCGCGGCTCCCAGCGGATCACCCGCGCCATGTCCTCGATCAGCGTCGAGACCGGCGCGAGATAGTCGGCCGCGCCGGGTCCACCCGGCGACAGGAAGACGGGATACCCGGCCCCATAGTCCGCCGCCCACAACTCCACCCCGTCGATCGTGATCCAGCCTTCCGCCATCGCTCCCCCTCCATGTCGTGCCGGAGACGATAGCACGGCGATGACGACGGCTACCGGTGCAATACCTTCTCCAGCAGCGAGCGGTCCTCCTCCACCGGCTCGCCGTTGGCGTCGACCTCGTCTGACGGCGCATCGACGACGAGCTCTCCGTCGCGAATGCGCAGGACACGGTCACAGAGGTCAATCAGCCGCTCGTCGTGGGTGACGAGGATGGCCGCCCGCTCGCTACCCCGGACCTCGCTGCCGAGCATCTCGACGACCTGCCGGCCACGCGCGGAATCGAGCGAAGCGGTCGGCTCGTCAGCGAGGATGATGCGCGGGTTGTTCATCAACGATCTTGCGATCGCGATGCGCTGGCGCTCGCCGCCGGAGAGCTCTTCCGGGTAGTTGTCGGCGCGCTTCGTCATGTCGAGCGACTCCAGCAACTCGTCTGCCCGCTTCTCGGCCTCCTTCTTCGGCATCCCGTTCAGGTCGGCAAGGAACATCAGCTGCTCGCGGCCGGTGAGATAGGAAACCAGATTCGACCCCTGGAAGATGAAGCCGATGCGCTCCAGCCGGAGCTTTGTGCGCTCGGCCTCGCTGAGGTTGGCGACATCCTTGCCATCCAGGCGCATCTCACCCGAGGTCGGGCTGAGCAGCGCCCCGGCGATCGAAAGGAGGGTTGATTTCCCGGATCCGGAGGGGCCGAGCAAGGCGACGATCTCGCCAGGGGTAATGGTGAGGCTGACGTTCTTGACGGCGTCAACGCGGGATTCCCCGCTGCCGAACTGCTTGCTGATGTCGTTCAATTCGAGGACGGTCGTGGTCATGGAAGACTCCGTAGTGGGATGGAGAAGGTGTTAGCCGGCGTTGTTGATGGCGTCGAGGGCATCGATCCGCGCAACGCGCAGGAGCGACAGCAGCGTGCCAATGACCGCGACACCAAGCAGGATGCCGCCATACAGGAGGAACTGGTTGGGCTGGAGGTCAAACGGCACCGTGCTCCCGATGAAGAACTTGACGGCGTACGCGATGACCGTTCCGACGATCACCCCCGCGATCCCGAGGATGACGACCTGGGACAACAGGGCCTTCGCGAGATAGGCGGTCTTCGTGCCGATCGCCTTCATCACGCCAAGCTCGGGGATTTTCTGCAGCGTGATGATGTAGAAGAAGGCCGCCACGATCCCTGCCGCAATCACCACCAGGAACACCTGGATCAGCATCAGCGTCAGCGCCTGCTCCGAATACCCCGGCAGGTTCTCGACGATCTCGGTCGAGCTGGCGACCATGGTGCCGTCCGGAGCCTCCGCTTCACCCTGCACCAGCACCGCGCTGATCTCGTCGGGTTCCGCGCCTCCGGTCTCCGCCCGGAACTCCTGCCACACGCCAAGGGGCATGATCAGGGTCGGGGCGAGCCGATACGAATTGTCGGTGACGGTGCCGACGACCTCGAGCTCAACTCCGCCAGGATCCAGCACGAGCGTGTCACCGACGCCGACGCCCTCGTTCTCGAGCGTCTCGTCGATCACGACGCCGTTCCCCTCGCCCAACGGATCGCCCGACTCGGGATCAGGCGCGGCGAAGCTCTCCGGATCAACGGCGATCAGGGAGACGCCAATCAGCTCGTCGGAGTCGCCGTTCCGGATATTGGCCGCCGTCGCGCCAAAGGGGGCCGCATCGTCGACGCCCTCCTGCCCGGCGACCTCCTCCACGAGGTCGACGCTGAGCGCCGAGCGGTCAAGCTGGTAGTCACTGCCATCGCTGATCACCATGCCGTCAATCGGGAGGCGGTCGATGGCGGCCGAGTTGCCGGTAGCAAGGCCATTGGCAAGACCGGAGAGGATAAAGACCAGGGCGGAGACCATCACAATCACGCCCGCGATGAGGGCATAGCGCAACTTGGCGTGACGAATCTCCCGAAGGGCAAGGAACATGAACAATCCTTTTGCAGTGATGAGCTACATTGCGTGACGAAACACGCTGAACTTCAACCTGTAGTTTACATTTTGATTACCGAATGGTCAATGGGCAGCCGTCACCTGAAGATGCAGGCGGCAGAAGGCAGGCGTCGACCGTACACAGCACTGTGAGGACCGGGACCTTGCTGGCGGGCAACAGGTCCACCAGCGCCCTACTCGAACAGGCAGGCAATCATCCACAATGCAAGGTCTGCACCATCACGGACGCAAGCCGGGACGTGATGCCTTGTTCCCCTCCCGGCAACACCGCGTCGCCGAACCCGATATCGGCACCCAACGCAAAACGGCCGCCCAATGTGGGCGGCCGTTTCCTTGCAATCTATTCGTCTGCAGCGATCAGGCCCAGGCGCGCTGGATCTTGCGGCAGGCGGCGATGACATCCTTCATATCGTCATCATCGCCAAGCAGCAGCATCTGGTTGAACCAGATCGTATGCTCGCCGGCGTCCTCCGATCGCGGGACTTCCGCCAGGTTGGACAGGGATTCCTGGCCGAACTGCGCCCGCAACGCCGTCTGGATCGCCTTCTGGTACGTCAGCGGCACATACCCGCCGCTGCTGTTCACCCCTTCGGCATTGAGCGCCTTCAGGAATTCGCCCCGGTCACGACCGCCGAATGCCGACGGGTCGTATCGCGTCTGGAACAGGTGCCACGAGTGGCCGGTCACCCGCTCATCGACCTTCATCGGGGTAAGACCGGGAATCTCACCCAGTCCCGACATCAGAATCTCGGCGCTGCGCTGGCGGCGATCCATCGCTTGAGGCAATCGCTCCAGCTGGGCAATGAGAACGGCACCCTGCCACTCCGTCATCCGCAGGTTCTTGCCGGGCAGGTCATGCTGGTACCATCCACCGTCCGGCAGCCGGCCAACGTTATGGATCGACCACGCGCGGTCGTACAGATCCTTCTTGTTGGTGATGACGATCCCGCCCTCGCCGGCGGTGATGTTCTTGCTCGCCTGGAAGCTGAAGGCGCCAATATCGCCGATCGCGCCGACAGGCTGCCCCTTCCACGAGGACCCCCAGGCCTGGCAGGCATCTTCCAGCACCGGGATACCGTGCTTCTTCGCGACGTCCAGCACGCCGTCCATATCGGCCGGCTGTCCGCCGATATGCACCGGCACGATCGCCTTCGTGCGCTCGGTGATCGCCTCCTCGATCCGCGCCGGGTCGATGTTGTTCGTCTCGGGATCGATATCGACGAAGATGGGCCGCGCGCCGACGGAGAACGCCGAGGCCGCGGTCGCGATAAAGGTGTACGCAGTGGTGATGATCTCGTCACCAGGGCCAACGCCAAGCGCCTCCAGCCCAACCTCCAGCGCAAGCGTGCCATTGGGAACGCACACGCCATACTCCGCACCCTGGAAGGCGGCGAACTGCTTCGCGAAGGTCGTGACCTTGTCGCCGGTCAACTCGCCCCATTTCCCGCTGTGGAGCACCTCCAGCAGCAGCTCTTCCTCCCGCTCGCCGAATACCGGCCAGTCGGGGCTTGCATTCGCGCGGGCGGGGCTTCCTCCATCGATCGCCAAAGTGTCTGTCATGACGGTCTTTCTCCGTGCTGTACGCCGGCCTGGCGGCCACTCGTGTTGGTTTACGCGTCGAACTTTTCAAGATGGTAGCGTCCCCGACAACCTTGTCAAGACCACTTCCCTGTGAATCACGCTATTTCATGCGGCCCCGCCAGCGCCGAATTGACAGGGCTCCGGCCAAGGTGCTAGCATCCACACATTCAACATTGTTTGAACTCTGAACGAATACCACTTCGCTCCATCCAGGGAGTGTGCCCCGCCGGGCTGGCGTGCGGGCACATTCCCGGAAGTCGACCATTCGCCAGGAGGGAATGCCACTGCCAGGTGTGAACGTGTTTGGGTCTTCCAGCCCGGCCGGTTCGGGATACCGACTCCGGCATCAGGGCCATGGGTGCAGTTCATCGCTGTGTGGCGGCACCGGCGGACATTCTCCGGAGCCACCAACCATTCAGGGAGTGAAAGAATGAGCCATCGATCGTCCCTCTTGTCCCGTCGCCATTCGCGACGCCGGTTCATCGGCACTGCGGCTGCCGCCGCGACGGGGGCAGCAACCCTCGGCGTCGGGTCGGCGTCGGCCGCGCCGGGCTTCCTCGCCCGGGCGAAGGCAGCCAGTGCCCAGGACGGCGCCATCTTCCGCATGCAGTACCCCAACCTCCAGACGCTGGACCCGCACTTCGTCGGCAATGGCATGTGGTTCGTGGGCGAGGGATTGCTGGAGGGGCTGACCCAGATGTCGGAGGACGGCACGGAAGCCGTTCCGGCCGCCGCCGAATCGTGGGACATTTCCGACGATGGCCTGACCTACACCTTCCATATCCGTGAATCAGGCTGGTCCAACGGGGACCCGGTCACGGCGCACGATTTCGAATGGACCTATGAACGCCTGTTGAACCCGTCCTTCTCCTCGGCCGGGAACACCGTCGGCGCCAACTCCTTCCAGCCACTGATGGGCATCACCGGCTCGCGCGAGTTCTTTTCGGGCGCGATCACCGACTGGGCGGACGTTGGCATCACGGCAGTGGACGATGCGACGCTCGAGATCACCCTCGATGCCCCGAACGCCGAGTTCCCCCTCCTGCTCACGCACCCGTCGATGCTCCCCCTCAACCCGAGCGCGCTCGAGGCCAGCGATGAATGGGTCCTGCCGGAAAACTGGGTCGGGAATGGACCGTTCGTTCTCGACTCCTGGACCGTCAATACCGAGATGACGCTGGCGCCGAACGAGCACTACTGGGACCGCGACAACGTCCAGCTGGCCGGCATTCACATCAGCTTCACGCAGGAAGGCGTCGTTGCCTACGAAACCGACGAGCTGGATATGGTGAGTCTCCAGCCCGCCGATATCGTTCGGTTCCAGGCAGACCCCGAGCTCAGTGAACAACTCCGCAGCGCGCCCGCCGGTTCGGTCGGCTACCTGGCGAAGCTGCGCAGCAAGAACACGATCCTTGAGGACATCAACATCCGCAAGGCGCTTTCCCTCGCCATGAACCGCGACGTGATCGGAGAGGTCCAGCCTCACACCCGGGTCGGTCGCCAGCTCGTTCCCGACAGCGTCGCCGGCATCGTCCCGGACGACGACACGCCCTACGACGTTGAGCAGGCCCGGCAAATCCTCGCCGACGCGGGGTACCCGGACGGTGAAGGCTTCCCCACCATCAACATCCTGCACGGCGTGCAGTCGATCGCGGTGGAGGCGCTGGCCGATACCTGGGCCGAGAACCTCGGGATCAATGTCGCCGTGGATCTCGTCGAGCCCGGCGTCTATGTCGAGCGCAGGTGGGCCATCCAGGAAGAGGACTACGTCGGGTTCTACTTCGGCACCTTCGGCTCCCCGCCGGCGTGGAGCGCATGGGTCGGCAACCTGTGGAGCCCGCAGTTCATGCAGGAGTTCAGCCTGCCGGTCGACGTCTGGGAGGAATACCAGGCTATCCAGAACGACACGGAACTTGATCCGATCGAGCGAAACGACCAGCTCGCGGCACTCCGCGAGGAGCACGCATCCGAGGCGACCAGGGAGTTCGAGGCAACCGCGGAAGAAGCGTTCACCCTCAGCAACCCGGACGAGCAGATCGAGAAGCTGCGTGAGGCCGCGAAGATCCGGCAGGAGACCTACCTGATCCTGCCGTTCTTCTACCAGGATGCCTACTGGGCACAAAAACCGAATATCGACGGGATCAACTATCTCCAGGGAGGCGTGCACTTCTATTACAAGACGATCTCGAAGCAGTAGTTCGTATTGAGAGGAGACGCCATGAAGGCGCGAAACCAGTTCACGACACGAACATCGACACGTCGGGGATTCATTGCCGGAACGGCCGGCGTCGCCGGGGCTGCGGCGCTCGGCCTCGGGTCGGCATCGGCTGCGCCTGGCATCCTTGCCCGGGCAAAGGCGGCCAATGCCCAGGATGGCGCCGTCTTCCGCATGCAGTACACGAACTTCCCGACGCTGGATCCGCAGTTCGTCACGAACGGAATGTGGTTCGCGGCGGAAGGCCTGCTGGAAGGCGTCACCAAGCTCTCTGAAGGCGGAACCGTGCCGGAGCCCGCGGCCGCCGAGTCGTGGGATGTTTCCGAGGATGGCCTGACCTATACCTTCCACCTTCGTGAACACAACTGGTCCAATGGGGATCCGGTCACCGCCGACGACTTCATATGGACCTACCAGCGCCTCCTGACGCCGTCGGGCGCGGGCGCCGGCGTGACCCTCGGCGCGAACTCCTTCCAGCCCGCGCTCGGGATCCAGGGCGCGAACGATTTCTTCGCCGGCCGCATCGAGGACTGGGAAGAGGTCGGCATCAAGGCGTTGGATGAGCGGACGCTCGAGTTCACGCTCGAATACGCGAATTCCGAGTTCCCGCTCCTGCTCACGCACCCGTCGATGCTTCCGCTCAACCCGACCGCGGTCGAGGCCACTGACGAGTGGGTGCTGCCGGAGAACTGGGTCGGCAACGGACCGTTCGTGCCGGAGTCATGGACGATCAATACCGACATCCGCCTCGTGCCAAACGAGGAGTACTGGGACCGCGAGGCGGTCTCGCTGGCGGCGGTGCAGGTCAACCTGGCCGGTGAAGCCGCGGTCGCCTACGAGGCCGGCGAGCTTGACTACGCCTCCCTTGGCCTGGCCGACCTGATCCGGTTCCAGGCCGATCCCGAACTGTCGGAACAGCTCCGAAACGCTCCGGCAGGCACCGTCGCCTATCTCGCGACGTTGCGCAGCAAGAACCCGATCCTCGAAGACGTCAACATCCGCAAGGCGCTCAGCCTCGGCATGAGCCGCGATGTCGTCGGCAGCATCTTCCCGAACGCGCGCGTCGGACGCCAGTTGGTGCCGGACAGCCTTGAGGGCTGGAGCGAGGAATTCAACACGCCCCAGGACATCGACCAGGCGAAGCAGATCCTCGCCGATGCCGGCTACCCGGACGGTGAGGGCTTCCCCGAGATCAAGCTGCTGTTCAACTCCGAGAACATCGCGATCGAGGCGCTCGCCGATACCTGGGCCGAGAACCTCGGAATCAGCGTTGGCCTGGATATGGTCGAGGCCGGCGTCTATGTGGAACGGCGCTGGGCGGTGCAGGAGGAGGACTACGTCGGGTTCTACTTCGGCACCTTCGGCTCCACTCCCACCTGGAGCACCTGGGTCGCCAGTCTCTGGAGCCCGCAATTCGTCCAGGAGTTCAGCCTCCCGGCGGAGGTGTGGTCCCAGTACCAGGAGATCCAGAACGATATTGACCTGACGCCGGCCGAGCGCAACGAGCAGCTCGCGGCCCTTCGCGAGGAGCACGCCTCGGAAGGCACGAAGGAATTCGAGGCGGCGGTCGAGGAAGCGTTCACCATCCCGGATCCGGATGAGCAGCGCGCGGCCCTCCAGGAAGCGGCCCGCATCCGCCAGGAGACCTACCTGATCCTGCCGTTCTACTACCAGGATGCCTACTGGGCGCAGAAGCCGGGGGTCGGCGAGATCGACTACATCCAGGGCGGCCTGCACTTCTACTACAAGGGCCTGACCAAGGAATAACCGTTACTCGCGCAGCGGGGCCAGCCAGGTCGTGGCCGGCCCCGCATCACCCCGGCCCGGCACGGGAGCACCTCCGCCGACCGGGATGTTCCGTTATTACCGGAGGTACCACGTGGTCCGGTTCATTCTTCTTCGCCTTGTGCGCATTTTTGTCTCGGTCATCGTCGTCTCGATGATCACCTTTGGCCTACTCCAGTTGGCACCCGGTAATTTCGCGGACATCGCCAGGGTTTCAAGCGGCGCCACCGGGCTCAGCCCGGCCCAGACCAATGAGGTCATCGGCGAGATTCGCCAGCGCTACGACCCCGAGCTGCCCGCCTGGGAGCAATACCTCAACTACATGAAGGGCGCGCTGGTCTGGGACTTCGGTCCCTCCCAGAGCTACCCGAACTTCACCGTCCAGGACATCATCGCCCGGGCCTTCCCGGTCACGGTGGTGCTGGCGGTCGTCTCGGTCCTGATCGCGGTGGTGATCTCGATCCCGCTCGGCGTGCTCACCGCCGTCAAGCAAAATACCTGGATCGACTATGTCTCGATGTTCATCTTCACCATCGGACGGGCGCTCCCGAACTATCTTGTCGCGCTCTTCCTGATCCTCCTCTTCGCGCGCGAGCTACGCTGGCTGCCAACCCGCGGCTGGGGCAACGTGGAGGAGGCGATCCTTCCCATCTTTGCGCTGACGATCGGGTCGATCGCGCTGCTTTCGCGATATATCCGCTCGAGCATGATCGATACGCTGCGGCAGGACTACATCATGACGGTCCGTGCCAAGGGCGGGAACGTCAACGCCGTCGTCGTGAAGCACGCGCTGCGAAACTCGATGATCCCGTTCGTGACCGTCGTCGGCCCCTATCTCGCCAGTCTCATGACCGGCACGATCTTCATCGAGTCGATCTTCGGCATCCCTGGCCTGGGTGGGTACTTCGCCGACGCGGCCCGCAACCGCGACATGCCCCTGCTCATGGGCTCGACGATCTTCTTCGCGCTCATCCTGATGGGCACAAACCTCGCCGTCGACATCATTTATCGCCTGCTCGATCCCCGCATCGGGTTTGAAGCATCAGGACGCAAGTAAATGGCAGCAGTTTCTCCCACCATCGATACCGTCGACCAGGAAGTCGAGGGAAGCGGTCGCTGGAAACAGGCCTGGCGCCGGTTCCGCCGCAACAAGCTGGCGACGGTCAGCCTGGTCTTTGTCGCCCTGCTCGTGCTGGTCGCCATCTTCGCGCCGCTGCTCGCGCCCTACGCCTATGACGACACCGACTACATTGCCCGCCGCGTCGGCGTCGGCTCCGAGGGACACATCCTCGGCACCGATGAGCTCGGCCGCGATGTCCTCAGCCGCCTGATCTTCAGCGTGCGCACCGCGCTGATCATCGCGATCGGGGCGGAGGCCGTGTCGCTCATCCTCGCCATCGTTGTCGGCCTCACCGCCGGCTATATGGGCGGCAAGATGGACGACCTGCTGATGGCCGCGACCGACGTGATGTTTGTCTTCCCGTCCTACCTGTTGATGATCATCTTCGTGACGGTGTTTGGCCGGAACGAGTTCACCATCTTCCTCGCGATCGGCATCAGCTCATGGGTAGGGACGGCCCGCCTCGTTCGCGCCGAGGTCTTGCGCCTGAAAAACCAGGAGTTCGTGGAAGCCGGCAAGGCCATGGGCGCAAGCGGCGGGACCATCGCCCTGCGATATATCATGCCCAATGCATGGGGTCCGTTGCTGGTCTCCGTCTCCTTCGGCATTCCCGGCGCGATCATGGCCGAATCAGGGCTCGCGTTGATCGGTCTTGGTGTCCAGCCACCGACGCCCTCGTGGGGGTCGATGATCCAGGACGGCCTGCAGTGGGTACTGGTGTCACCGCACCTGATCCTTGCGCCAGTCCTCCTCTTTACCGTAACCATGCTCGCGTTCACGTGGATCGGCGACGGTCTGCGCGATGCATTCGATCCCCAGGAGTAACCCGGTGACAGAGACCCTCCTCGACGTCCAGGACCTGCATACACGGTTCATCCAGAACGAGACCGTCGTCCAGGCGGTCAATGGCCTCTCATACCAGGTGCAGGCCGGCGAAGCGGTCGCCATCGTCGGTGAGAGCGGCAGCGGCAAGAGCGTCGGCGTGCGCTCGCTGCTTCGCCTGCTTCCCCGCAACGGCGAGGTCACCGGTGGTAAGGCGATCTTCCAGGGCACCGACCTGCTTTCGCTCTCGACCGAGCAACTCCAGAAGGTGCGCGGCAAGGACATCTCATTCATCTTCCAGGATGCGATGAGCGCCCTGAACCCGACCATGACGCTCGGCAAGCAGCTCACCGAGCACCTGCTCTGGCACGGTATCGCCAGGAGCAAGGGCGAGGCGAAGCAGATGGCGATCGCGGCGATGGACGATGTCGGGCTCGACCGTCCCGAGGTCCGCCTCCGCCAGTACGCCTTCCAGCTCTCCGGCGGCATGCGACAGCGCGCGATGATCGCGATGGCGATGGCAAGCCAGCCAGGCCTGCTGATCGCCGACGAGCCGACCACCGCGCTCGACGTCACGCTCCAGCGGCAGATCCTCGACATCCTCAAGCGCAAGAAAGAGGAAGGGATGTCGATCATCCTGATCACGCACGATCTCGGCGTGGCCCGCTACTTCTGCGACCGCGTGATCGTGATGTACGCCGGCCGGGCCGTGGAACGCGGCTCGACGAAGGACCTGCTCTCCACCCCCGCGCATCCCTACACCACCGGCCTGCTCAACTCGACGCTCGAGATCGGGATGTCCGGGCAGGCGTTGCAGTCGATTCCCGGCAACCCGCCGGACATGGCCCGCCTGCCGAAAGGCTGCCCCTTCGCGCCACGCTGCCCGCTCGCCGAGGAACGCTGCGTCCAGGAGCCGCAGCCGCTGCGGCCTATCGCACCGGGACGGGACGCCGCCTGCTGGAAGGTCGCCGAGGGTGTCGACCGGTTGGAGCCAAGCCACACCCTTGCCGACGCGCCCGCCGATCCGACGCTGACGGCATCAGGAGACCACCATCATGCTTCTTAGCGTTCGCGACCTCACCAAGACCTTCCACCTGCCCGGTGGCGAGATGATGACCGCCGTGAACAACGTCAGCTTCAATCTCGCCAAGGGCGAGACGCTTGGCGTCGTGGGAGAGTCCGGGAGCGGCAAGTCCACGCTGGCCCGGCTCATCCTTCGCCTGCACGAGGCGAGCAGCGGCTCGATCGAGTTCGACGGTGTGGACGTTCGCCGGGCGGACTCCGCGACCATGCGGAAGCTCCGCTCGCGCATGCAGGTCGTCTTCCAGGACCCGTACAGCTCGCTGATGCCGCACTTCTCGGCGGTGGACAACGTGGCCGAACCGCTGCGTCTCTACAAACGCGGCAAGAAGAAAGAACGCCAGGAACGCGCGCGCGAGCTGCTCAACCTCGTCGGGATCAACCCGGCCATGTCCGGCCGTTTCCCGAACGAGTTCAGCGGGGGCCAGCAGCAGCGTATCGCCGTGGCCCGCGCGCTGGCGCTCGATCCCGAGCTGCTCGTCTGCGACGAGCCGACCTCATCGCTCGATGTCTCGATCCAGGCCCAGATCCTGAACCTGCTGAAGGAGGTGCAGGAGAATCTCGGTCTCTCGATGATCTTCATCTCCCATAACCTCGCCGTGGTCGAGCACCTCACGACGCATGTCGCGGTGATGTACCAGGG
>CAZVAA010000076.1:0-7496 GCA_964624125.1 uncultured Sphaerobacteraceae bacterium
GGAACCGGAGGAGCCCGCTCCTCCGGTCGATGAGCCGGAAGCGACCGAGGCGCCCACGGAGGCGCCTGAGCCTCCGGCAACGGAAGCTCCGCCCACCGCGACTGTACCTCCGGAAGCAGAGGACGAAGAGGCGCTGCCAACAGAGGCGCCACCGACTCCTGCCCCAGGTACACCGGAGCCGACCGCTCCGCCGACACGTCCGACGCCGACGCCGCGCGTGTTCCAGCCGCGAGCAGTCGTGCCGACATTGCCAGCGGATGCGCCACCGCCGCCGGCCTCCCAGTCGACCGGATTGCAGTGCGTGGGCAATGTCGGACCCGTGGATGACAACGGGGTGCCCGAACAGATGCCACGCGCGATCCAATTCCAGGGATCGGGCTACCGGTATAGCGGGCAAGTGAACCGCGATGAGGTTGGCGCGCTCTCCGGATTGGCATGCGCTGGCGCGTTCACAATCTATACAGTCGAGGACGACAGCGGCATTTATCTCGGTGCGTCAGGCTCCTCCGATGGCCTGTTCCGATTCGAGCCGACATCGTCATTCACGGTCAGATCCCAGGTTGACAACCAGCCGCGGACGATCATGCGCGCAGCCGAAGGTGACCAGCCGGAAGTCGTGTACCGGGCGGGTGAACCGCTGGTGCGGTCGATCTACACGGCGCTGAGCGCCGAACTGTACGTTGCCGATGCGGAGGACCCGGCGCCGGACCGCGTGCTGGCGTATGTGGTCACAGGGGAGCTGATTGGTGAATACCGGCCGGAAGGCAGCGCGGAGATCGCCTCGCCGGAATCGCTGGAACGCGCCGAAGCGGTCGGGCTGAATGCCCGTATGGTCCTGGGTGGCCAGACCTACGTGCTTCAGTCGACCTGGACGCCATATGGCACCACGACCAACGGCTGGGTCATGCTGTACGGCCGGGACGGCGAGGAGTCGCCGGAGCAGCTTGCCGGCGTCGACCCACGCCGCGAGGACCTGCAGTTGTACAACAGGGACGAATAGGCAAGCTCTGCCGACCCGCGAAGGCCTGGGGTGGTGAGACGACACTGTTTCGCAACACCAGCCCGGCCCCTGCGCGTTATGCTTTCCGGAATGATTTCGGCCATCGGAACGATTCCGGGAAGGACAGGTGAACATGCGGAGACGGGGTTGTCTCTTCGGTATTTCAGGGAGCTTCATCCTGCTGCTGGTGTGCTGCGGCTTGCTCTATTTCGTGGGGCTACCAGAGTTCCAGAATCGCCTCCGGGACGAATTGGGTAACGAACTGTCGACCCAGGTCGCCAATCAGTTCGAGGGCCAGTTGCCCAGCGGAGTGGGACTTGAGCCCGGGGAATACCGGATCGGGCTGGACACGCTGGAGCAGCGGATCACCTCCGGGCTGGGGCAGGGCACCGTTGATGATTTCTCTATCACGGCGACCGGTGGCGAGCTGGTGATCACGTTGGGCTCTGGCGGGCAGTCGCTGGAGTACCGGGGGACGCCGACCGTCAATTCGAGCGGCGAGCTGGAGATCAACGATATGTCCAGCAACGGTGGTGTGGCTGACTACATCCTGCCACCGGACAAACTGGCCGGAGCGGTCGAGCTGGGCGTCAACAACTACCTCGCGACCGAGGGGCTGTACCTGCAAGGTGTGCAGGTGGACGGCGACGCGATGATCCTGCAGATCGCCGAGTAGCGTCCGGACAGGCTGCCAATGCAACTGGAGAGGGTGAGCGGAATATCCGCTCACCCTTTTTCGCGTCCGCCAATGGATCTCTCAAAGCAAATTAACCGCTGGCGACAGAGCCTGACGCGAAGTAAGGGAGAAGTGGCATGGACAGGAACGAAAAGGGAGGCTACTCTGGATAATACAGACCCACATTACAGCCGGCCTGGACCGGTAGGAGGAGCGCGGATCCGCCACAGCCCGTAGCGTGACGTCAGATGTATTCGATTACATCGCGCAATCCCGGCCAGTTGCCCGGGGACACGAAGGAGATTTCGATGGACAAGGTGACGAAGGCGCAGCTCAACCGGCGTAACCTCATCGCGGCCGCAGGCGGCGCGACAGCCCTGGCGGCGACCGGGTTGCCCGCTGCGGCGGAGGCGAGCGCGCCAGGCGAAGCCGCGGTTCGATTCCAGCAGGCAAACCTGCCAACGCCGCGCGAGGAGACGGTCGTCATCGAGACGGACCCGATCAACGTCTGGGATAGCTTCAATCCGTTCATCCCCAATGGCGAAGCCTATAACTACGGCCTGGCGTCGATTTGCCGCGAGTACCTCTTCTACGTGAATTTCCTGACCGGGGAGACGAAGCCGTGGCTCGCGCAGGAGTACTTCTACAACGACGACTACACCATGTGTACGCTCAAGCTCACGGAAGGTGTGACCTGGAACGATGGTGAGCCGTTTACCGCCGAGGATGTGGTTTTCACGCAGCAGATGCTGCTAGACAACCCGACCCTGAATGGTGCCGCGGGGACCATCGAGTCCGTCAAGTCCGTTACGGCCGAAGACGACCTGACGGTGGTTTGGGAGCTGAACGAGCCCGACACGCGTTTCCACTACCGCTTCCTGGCCGGGATCATCGCTGACGGCGTCCGCGTGATGCCGAAGCATATCTGGGAAGGTGAGGACCCCGGTACGTTCAAGTTTAACCCACCGGTACAGACGGGGCCGTACACCCTGGTGGAGTCCTCTGCCACGAAACTCCACTACCTCTGGGAGAAGAGCGAGAACTACTGGAACAAGGCGAACCTCGACCCCGAGCCGAAGTACGTCCTGTACAAGCAGTGGACGGAGATCGACGCGTCGGTGCAGGAGTTCCTTGCCGGGAACATGGATGACTCCCGCCGCATCGCACTCGACTACCTGAACCAGGAAGTCATCGCCTCGCAGACGGACCAGATCTCCCGGTTCAACTTCAATGATCCGTGTCCGCGTGGTTTCTTCTTCAATGTCGACTCGCCGTCCGGGTTGTTCGCCACGCCCGAGGGGCGCTGGGCGATGTCGCACCTGATCGACCGGGAGACGATCGGCACAACGATCTGGCAGCCGCCGGCCGATCCCGCCACGTATCCATGGGCGAGCTACGAAGGCTGGGCGCCGTGGGCCCCGGATGAGGTGATGAACCAGTTCGACCTGACGTTCAACATCGACCGGGCGAACGAGATCCTTGACGAGATGGGCGCGACCGAACGCGAGGGCGACGGAACGCGCATCCTCGATGGAAAACCGCTGCGCCTCACGATGATCACCCCGGCGGAGACGACCGGACCGGAGTACCAGATCGGGCTGGTGCTGGTGAACGCCGCGCAGGAAGCCGGGATCGACATCGAGTTGAAGGCGATGCCGGGCTCCGCCCACTGGGATGCGTTCGACAACGGCGACTACGACATCAGCTCTCACTGGATCTGCGGTATGCAGTTCGACCCGATCCAGGTCTACAACTGGTACCACTCCGACAACTACTTCCCCGTGGGGGAGCGGACGAACCGCGGTAACGCTGTGCGGTTGCAGAGTGATGAGCTGGATTCCCTGATCGATGAGCTGGACACGCTCGATCCGGAGGACGAGGCGAACCGGCCGACGTTCGACGAGGCCCTGACCGTCTTCATGAACGAGCTTCCGGCGGTCGCGAGCATCCAGACGATCTATCCGGTCTTCTTCAGCACCTCGGTATGGGAGGGATGGCCGACCGAAGACAACCCGTACACGATCCCCGCTGACTGGTGGGGGCACTGGTTGTTCGTGATCGGCAACCTCACGCGCGCCGGCAGTTGAGCTCACCTGTCGCGTCGCATGACCTCGGGCTAGATGCGTGCTCCGGTTCATACCGGAGCACGCAGGGACCATCCCGGACGGTATGACACATTTCCGGGTACGTATTTTGCTAACGTGGTATCCATCCCGGATGGTCCGGATAACTGAAGTTCCAGAGCCCCGTGTTCACGAAGCTGAGGAGGCGACGTATGAACAAGGTCTTCGAGTCCCACGTTAACCGGCGTGCGTTCCTTGGAACGTCCGCTGGTGCCGCTCTCGCCGCGAGCGGCATTACCGCTGGCGCGAATGCGTCCGCCCAAAGGATCACGACCGCACGGTACCAGGATGCGAACCTGCCGACACCGCGAGAGGAAACGGTGGTGATCGAGCAGTCGCCCAACAATGTCTGGGACAGCTTCAATCCGTTCATCCCGAATGGGGAAGCGTACAACTACGGCCTGGCGATTGTCTGTCGCGAGTACATGTTCTACTACAACCTCCTGAGCGGGGAGACCACGCCGTGGCTTGCAACGGAGTACTCGTATAACGACGACTTCACCCAGTGCACCTTGTCGCTGAACCCGGATGTGACGTGGTCGGACGGGGAGCCGTTCACCGCGGAAGACGTCGTCTTTACGCAGCAGTTACTGCTGGACAATCCGCAACTGAGCGGGGCGGCCGGTACGATCCGGGATGTCGCTTCAGTGACCGCGACAGATGAGCACACCGTCACATGGGAACTCAATGAGTCGACACCACGGTTTCATTACCGGTTCCTTGCCGGCGTGATCGCGGATGGCCTGCGTGTGATGCCGAAGCATATCTGGGAAGGCGAGGATCCGGGCTCATTCAGGTTCAATCCGCCGATCCAGACCGGCGCGTATGTGCTGCGGGAATCGTCGGCCACCAAACTGTATTACCTGTGGGAAAAGAACGAGAACTACTGGAACAAGGCGAATTTTGACCCGGTGCCGCAGTACGTGCTGTACCGGCAGGGTGGCGGTGTTGACGTCGCTGTCAGCGAGTTCCTGGCCGGGAACGTTGACTCGGCCGGCGAGATCGACTTCCTGAACCAGGAGGTCGTTGCCAGCCAGTATGACCAGACCGCACGCTTCAATTTCCCGGATCCAAACCCACGTGCGTTCTTCTTCAACGTTGATTCGCCATCCGGGTTGTTCGCCACGCCCGAGGGGCGCTGGGCGATGTCGCACCTGATCGACCGGGAGACCATTGGGACGACGATCTGGCAACCTTCGTCGCGGCCAGCGGAGTCTCCATGGGCGGATTACGAAGGTTGGAAAAAGTGGCAACCCGAGGAGGTCCTGGGCCAGTTCGATCTCACATACAACGTCGACAAGGCAAACGAGCTGCTTGACCAACTGGGGGCGACGGAGCGGGACGGCGATGGCATCCGCATCCTGAACGGGAACCCGCTCAAGCTGAACATGATCACGCCTGCGCCGACCAGCGCGCTGGAATACCAGATCGGAGTCAGCTTTGCCGCGACCGCAAAGGAAGCGGGGATCGATATCGCGCTCAAGAGCTTGCCCGGTTCCGCGTTTGGCGACACATTCCTGCCCGGAGACTACGACATCAGCTGTCACTGGGTGGACGGCATGAGCTTCGATCCGCTCCAGACCTACGACGCCTTCCACTCGCGAAATTACGTGCCGATTGGCGAGCGGGCCACGGAAGGCGACGGCTCGGCGACGAGGCTCCAGAGTCCCGAGTTGGATGCGTTGATCGAGCAGTTGGAGGAGATCGATCCGGAGGATGAGGCAAACCTCCCTGTGTTCAACGACGCGCTGACCGTGTTCATGGAAGAGCTTCCCATGGTGGCCAGCATCCAGACGATCTACCCGTTCATGTTCAACACGGCCTACTGGGAGGGTTGGCCGACCGACGAGGACCCGTACGCGATTCCGGCCAACTGGTGGGGGCAATTCCTGTTCGCCCTCGGGAACCTGCGGCCGGCTGGCAGCGAATAGTCGTTACATCCCGGGCGCCGGTATCGCGGTGCCCGGGATTCGCTTTTCTGCATCAGTGCGCGATTCCCGGTCCGAACCAGACATGAGCGCGAGTAGCAGAGTTCAGATTCATTCCAGGAGAACATTATGGTTGCAGGGAATCCCGCACCGGCTGTACCCGCTGACGATCCGGAGGACTCTACTCCAGTAAGCGCGGAGCGCTCCAGGTTCGCCAATCCTACCGTCCGGTATATCCTTCGCCGGCTCGGGCTCTACCTGATTACATTGTGGGGATCGTTGTCGGCGTCCTTCCTCTTCTTCCGGATGCTCCCGGGCGATCCGATCTCCGGCATCATTGCCCAGCTCCAGACGCGCGGACAATACACCTCGTTCGAGCGGAGCGAGGACATGGTCGAGCACTACCAGCGTGAGTTTGGGCTCCACGGCTCGCTCTTCGAGCAATACATTCGGTACTTCGAGCGCGTGTTAACCCAGTTCGATTTCGGCCCATCAGTGCTGAGTTATCCAACGCCGGCGACCGACCTGATCCTGCGGGCGCTGCCGTGGACGGTCTACCTGATCGGTGTCTCGACGATCGTCGGCTGGTTGCTTGGCATCCTGCTCGGAACGCTCGTTGGCTGGAAACGGCGAACGAAATGGGCGGAGTGGGTCACCAATGGCGCCCTCGGGCTCTCGCACCTCCCGGCGTATTTCGTCGCGCTCATCCTCCTGATTTTCTTCGCTTACAGGTTCCGGTTGCTGCCCTCAAATGGCGCATATGACAGCAGCATGCAACCGGAGTTGTCGCTCGATTTCGCCTTCAGTGTCGTGCGGTACAGCGTGTTGCCGATCCTTGCGACGATTATCGTGGCGATTGCGAACTGGATGCTGAGCACGCGGGCGCTTGTCGTGAGCATCCTCGGAGAAGATTTCCTGACATTCGCGAACGCAAAAGGCGTGACGCCACGCCGGCTGCTGACCGGCTATGTCATGCGAAACGCGTGGTTACCGCAGATCGCGGCGCTCGGTATGGCGCTCGGTGGGGTGGTCAGCGGCAATGTGTTGATCGAGCGGCTTTTCCGGTATCCAGGCGTGGGGAACCTGCTGGTGGATTCCGTGATCATCAAGGACGTGAATACGGCGATGGCGGTGGTGACGCTGCTGATCGTCCTCGTCCTGACGATCAACCTCTTGATCGACCTGATCATGCCGCTGATCGATCCACGTGTGAAATACGAGAGCTAGGGGGCGAGGCACATGTTCCTGGTACGACTTTACCGAGAAAGCGGCAAGTTCCGGTTCGGGGTGATCATCACCCTTGGGCTGATTGTGCTCGCCTTGCTTAGCCCGATTTTGGTCCAGTGGCAGATCGGGGACGAAGACCCGATGCAGGCGGGCGCGTTCCCGATCTTCGCCGATCCGAGCAGCGAGCACTGGTTGGGCACCGACCGGTTTGGCCGAGATGTCCTCTCGCTTGTGCTCATCGCCTTGCCGGTGTCGCTCACCGTCGCATTCCTGGCGGGCATCATCTCGACGTTCATCGGCGTGGTGATCGGCTTCGTGTCCGGCTACAAGGGCGGCAGGGTCGACTCGGTGCTGCGAACGATAACCGACATGTTCATCGTGATCCCGACGCTGCCGCTTGTGATCATCCTGGCGGCGAACACGCGTAGCCTCGGTTCGGTGCGGTTGGCGATGGTGCTTGCACTGTTCAGCTGGCCGGTCGCGGCCCGCGTGATCCGATCGCAGGTCATGTCGCTTCGGGAGCGGCCCTACGTCGAGCTCGC
>CAZVAA010000076.1:7596-11515 GCA_964624125.1 uncultured Sphaerobacteraceae bacterium
GCGTGATCCGATCGCAGGTCATGTCGCTTCGGGAGCGGCCCTACGTCGAGCTCGCGGAGATGTCCGACCAGAGCGATCGCGAGATCATCTTTGGGGACATCCTGCCGAATATGGCGCCGTTCGTCGCAATCGGCTTTGCACAGGCGTCGGTTGGTTCCGCATTCGCGCTCGTCGGCCTGACCGTGCTCGGGCTTGGCCCGTCGAGCCAGATGGATCTCGGGCGCCTGATCAGTGAAGCGCTCGGTTATGGGGTCATCAGCCTCGGCAAGGAGATCATCTTTATCGTGCCGGTGGTGCTGCTCATCCTGCTGTTCTACGGGCTTGCCCTTATGAGCCAGGGCATGGAGGAGTTCTTCAATCCGCGTCTCAAGGGGAGCGCGTGATCATCGAGATCACGTTACGTCCTCGAGGCCTCAATTCGGCAGGAAAACAGTATGGCAACAGCAACTGACCACCAAGCGACAACTCGCGAGCCAGATGCGGGGGATGTGCTGCTCCGGATCCAGGACCTGAACATTCATTTCCGCGCCGATGATGGCGGCTTGGCACGCGTCGTGGACGGAACCAACCTGACCGTCAACCGGAACGAGATCATCGGTATCGCCGGTGAGTCCGGGTCGGGCAAGACAACGCTGGTCGAGGCGATCCTGCAGATCATCCGATTCCCCAACCGGGAAACGAGTGGGCAGGTCCTGTTCAACACACGATCAGGACAGCAGGTCGACTTGATGCAGACGAATCCGCGCCAGATGCGACGTTTGCGGCTGGACGAGATCTCGTACATTCCCCAGGGGTCGATGAACTCCCTGAACCCGGTTGCCCGGGTCGGTGACCAGATCGTCGACGGCATGGTCGACCATGGCATTGGCGAACGACAGGCGCGGCGGCGGGTGCCGGAGTTGCTCGATTGGGTGGGGCTCGAACCGAAAGTGGCGAAGCTCTATCCTCACGAGCTCTCCGGAGGCATGAAGCAGCGCGTGATCATTGCCATCGGCATCTCGATGGAGCCGTCGCTGATCATCGCGGATGAGCCGACGACCGCCCTGGACGTCAACGTCCAGCGTCGCATCATCGAGACGCTCGCCCGTTTGCGCGACGAGATGAATGTCTCGATCATGATGGTGAGTCACGACATGGCGGTCCATGCCCAACTGGTTGATCGGGTGGCGATTATGTACGCAGGACAGATCGTCGAGACCGGCGCGGTGCGGCCGATCGTGAAGACACCGCTGCATCCCTACACGCATGGTTTGATGGCGGCGATCCCTTCCATTGACAAACCGCGTGAGCGGCTGGAGGGGATCGGCGGCTCGACGCCGAGCCCACGCAATTGGCCGCCGGGGTGTCGCTTCCACAATCGCTGCCCCATGGCGATGGAGGCGTGTACGAGCGTGCCGCCGATCTTTGCGAAGGTTCAGGCAGGGCCGCGGGACACCGTGAGCGGCCATATCGATGTGACGCCGGGCCGGGAGGTAGCGTGCCATCTCTATCCGGAGTCGACACCGGAGGGCGTTGAGGTGCCCGAGCGGGAGGAGCGACTGTGACAAACCAATCGGCAACGCCCATTCTCGAATTGCGGGATGCGACGACTGTCTTCGGGTCGGGTCTCCAGCGGACCGTGGCGAACGACAAGGTGAACCTGGTGATCCCGGAATCACCGCCCTCACTGGTGAACATCGTGGGCGAGAGCGGTTCGGGCAAGACGACCGCGGCAAGGACACTCCTTGGCCTCCAGCCCCCGACGCAAGGGCAGGCACTCTGGCGCGGGAAGGACATCTATTCGCTCTCGCGGTCGGAGACGACCCAGTTCCGGCACGAGGTGCAGGCGGTTTTCCAGGATCCATACGGCATCTTCAACCCGTTCTACCGGATCAACCGCGTCTTCGATGTGGTCATCCGCCGGTTCAAGCTGGCGTCGGGCAGGAAGCAGAAGCAGGAATTGATCGAGGAGGCGTTGCGCGCCGTTAACCTGCGGCCGGGCGATGTGCTGGGTCGATACCCACACCAGTTGAGCGGCGGCGAGCGCCAGCGGGTCATGCTGGCGCGAGCGTACCTGATCCAGCCGAAAGTGATCGTCGCCGACGAAGCCATCTCGATGCTGGACGTCGCCGTCCGCGCTGTCATCATGAACATCCTGCTCGATTTTCGCGAACAGCTTGGTATCTCGACCATCTTTATCACTCATGACCTTTCGGCCGCCCATTACCTGGGAGGCGACATCATGGTCATGAAACGGGGAGTGGTCGTCGAGACAGGTACGGTGGACAACGTGCTGCAAGACCCGCAGCATGCCTATACAAAGCTGCTCCTGGAATCGATTCCGTCGCCGGATCCGGATGCGCGCTGGACAACATCGGTAGACGAGCTCACGGAGCTGGAGCGCTCCGCGGGTGTCGCCGCGACATGATGCGGACTGCTGACGAGGGGCCCATTCCTGGCGCAGTCACAGGACCATCCTGACGTTGCGGAGAATCATGCCGCTCTTCGGCCGTGCGGGCATGCTGCCGAGATCGATCGACATATCCTGTGTTGGAACGGTGTAATGCATGCCCGTTGCGAGGAGGCTGGATGCCTGTTTCAGCAGCGCGATGGTGATCTGTTCGCCAGCACACCGGTGGGTGACGTCGATGTCTCCTCCACCCTGCGGGATGAAGTTGTACGCGCCACCATCCCAGTTTTCGAAGCGAGCGGGGTCAAATGATTCCGGATTGTCCCAGATACGTGGGTCGTGGTTGGTGCCATAGAGATCGAGGATTACCCAATCTCCCTGCTTGAAGTCGCGTTCGCGCCACGTGAATGGCTCGCGCACGATCCCGCCTATGTACGGGAAGAAGGGATAGTAGCGCCGGACTTCATGGGCGAACCACTCGACCCGGTCCTCATCGCCGGAGGTGAGAAAGCGATGGCTTTCCGGGAAGTGCTCCAGCGCATGGGCGGCGTAGGTCACGTAGCGCGCAATCGCGACAATGGGGCGCAGGACATTGATCAGCTCGATCGCGGCGATCCCTATCGGGAGACGTTCACCATCGGGGTCGGTGCTCGTGGCGAATGTATGCACGGCACTGCCTGGCGGGGCATCGAGGCGACCCTCGCGGAACGCCTTGATCTGTTCGCGCGCCCACTTTTCGCATCGCTCCCGCAGCATCAACGACTTCACCATGCCGGGTCCAACGCTGCCGGCGTGATTGATCATGCTGGAGAGTTCCGCGGTTCGCTGGTGTAGCTCGTCCCCGGTGACCGGGACGCCGGCCCATTCCGCGCCCGCCGCCGTGAGCAGTTCCTCGGCTTCGTCGATCACGACGATCTCCCGTCGGGAGGGCCAGTGCTCCATGTACTCACGCCAGAGCCGGAGCGTGATCCTCAACAGGTCGTCGACGCGTTCCCGGGTCATGAGCGACATGAACATGGACTTGCGATGGTTATGCGCTTCTGCGTCCAATTGCTGGACGCTTCCCTTGTCCTGCAACAGGCGCATGACGGTTGGAGGCATGGCGCCGACTCGCGTGAAGCGGTTCGGGTGATAGAACATCTCCGCCGCATCCTCGCCGGTGACGCACCAGACCGGCTTGAGCATGAGCCGCGTTTCGAAGGCATCGGACTGGAGTTTCCGGGCCCGGTTCGCGATGAACATGTAGCCTTCACGGAGCAAACTCAGGCTGTTATCGGGGGAGGAATCCTTGGGAATGGCTGACAATCGGGGCTCCTTTGCCTGGACGATCAGGCAAGCAGGGTTTCATGCACGAGTGTGTCGGAGCGGTGTGGGGCCAGCGCAAGCCGGCGTTGCCGTCACCGAAGTTCAAGACAGGAGCGCAAGCGGCATTCCAGCCAGTCAGTGCTATCCTTCCCGTTGCATTGAGGAGTGATCCGGCCGGAAGTGCGACGCGCCGGGCAAGTGGACAAGGACAGGCGTGACCCACGA
>CAZVAA010000077.1:0-11494 GCA_964624125.1 uncultured Sphaerobacteraceae bacterium
AGCTTCGCGGAGGTCGAGTACTGGTCGACCTGGCGGCTGCTGAAGCCGAACGCGGCGAGGCCCGCGACGATCATGATGAGAGCCACCACCCACCATCGCCGCCTCACGATGGAGAACAGTTGCTGAATGTCGATTTCCAACCTGAAATGCCCGTTTCAATCGTGGCAGCATAGGGCGTTACCGGTGTAGTTCCGGTACCACCTGAATCCAGCCAGTCCTGCCCCAATCGGGATAATTAATAATCCCGTTGCACAACCTATCCCCAGTCATAGATCGTGACGTTCAACACCATATATACACCATCATAAGGTAAGTAGGTGCGTGAACGAGAATACCGCACCTTGTGTACGTACGCCATGCCTGTGCTCATCGAGACGATTTGTTGGTACCAATTTAAACGCAAACGGAGGCGAAGCACCCTGTGAGCGCTTCACCTCCGTTTGTCAGGTTTACGAGTCCTGTGAAAACGTTGTCGTAAGCTCCTGCACCTGGCCGGTTTCGGCGGCGCGAAGGCCGGATTCGATGATGTCAATCACATGGCGGGCGTGCTCGGCGGTGACCGGGGTCGCCTTGTCGTCGCGGATCCAGTCGATGAGCTGGGCGATGTCCTCGAACACGTGCTGCTCATCGATGTCGCGGTGGGCACCGACGACATGCGGCAGCGTCATCTGCGCGCCAAGCACGCCGCCTCCCACCTCGTCGTACAGCGGGCGCTCCGGGTACTCCAGCTCCTCGCCGTTGACCTGGAAGCCCTCGACCTTGCCCTCGGTGCCGAAATAGGTGCCGGTGAACCACCAGTTCGGGGACCCGGCGGCGGTGCCGAAGCCGAGCGCGAAGAGCCCATTATCGAAGTCGATCAGGATGCCGGTGTTGTCATCGGCGTCCGTCTCCACCACCTTGCCCTGGAACGAGCGCTCCGGGATGCGGATACCGCTGGTCGCCGAGACCCGCTTTGCCGGGCCGAGGACGGTCGTCAGCTGGTGGAAGGCGTAGACCGAGACGTCGTAGAGCGGACCGCCACCCGGCTTGCGGAAGTACCACGAGGGATCGATCGCCGGGGCGTTGCCCTGCCCCTGCCGCTCGGGCTCGTCGAGGTGGTAGGTGCCGAAGCCGGCGCCAGAGATCGCCCAGACCGGGACGCCGATCTTGCCTTCTGCAAGCGCGCGGCGGATCGCCTGCACCTGGGGGCGTAGCACTTCGCCCGGGCTGGCGACGATCTTCAGCCCCTTCTCCTTGGCGAGGTCGATCAGCTCGGTCGCCTCGGCGACGGTCGTCGTCATCGTCTTGTTGAAGTGAATGTGCTTGCCGGCCTCGAGCGCCATCTTGCCCTGCTCATAGTGCAGCCCGATCGGGGTGCAGAGCGAGATCGCGTCGACATCGCCCTTCTCGAGCAACTCCTCGAACGTCTCGAAGTGGTGCGGCATGTCGAACTTGTCGGCCATCGCCTCGGCGCGCCCCGGCACCGGGTCACAGACCGCCTGCAGCCGGACCTTGTCCTTCATGTCGTCCTGGCTGAGGTGCGGCATGATGCCGCGCTGCGCGATGGTGCCCGCGCCGACGATTCCCATGCGTACGATATCGGCCATGTCCTGTATCGCTCCCTGCTGCGTGAATGCGAGTCTCGCTGTGCGGATTGTATACGAGGATTGGCCGGGCCGGTTCGGAAGCGGATCCGGTGCCGGTGTCAGGCAGCCGGCGTCGCGTCCACCGGCTGCGCGTCCTCTGCCGCGAAGAAGAGGTAGTAGGAGCCGAGCCCGTCCAGGTCATCTGCCGTCGCCTCTTGCAGGACGACAATGTCGTCGGACGAGTACAGGGCATTGAAGAATGGGTCGAGTGAGGCCCGGGCGTCTTCAAATGACGCGAGGATGTCCGGGCAGGAATCGAAAATCGCAACCTGCGCGGCGATGCCCGCCTCGAAGGCCTCCTCCATCGCGGCGAACTCTTCCATCATGGCGGCGTCATCACCGTCAAAGGCGGCTGCCCTCGAGACCGAAATGGACAACCAGAACTGTGTCGCGGATTCGTGGAGCGGTAGGGCGGCCTCCGGCACATCGTCGATATCCATGCCGGTGAGAACCTCACCCGGAATCCCGATATAGGCGAGCAGTGGCGCGAGCGTCTCCGAAGTCATGGATTCCATTCCCCGGGTCTCGATATCGTCGAGCGCCGCCTTTGCGTCGGAACCCCACTCCGGACCCGTCACGAGGGCGAGCATCTCCTCGATCATCAGGATCTCCACAGTTTCGATATAGCCGGCGATGGCGTCACAGTCGACGCCCTGGGCGGCGGCGGCGCGGAAAGGGAGTGCGCTCGCGATCAGGACGAAGACCGCGACGGCGAAGATGCTTGTCCTTGACATCGATATATTCCTTGTTCATGTGTTCCGGATTGATGTGCCAGGCAGCACGGACCGATCCGGGATCGATTGCGCTAGTCTGCCGGTGTCGGGATCGTCGCGGGGTCAGCATCCGAGCTGGCGACCGGTGCGACGGGCGGGAGCGGCTCGAAAATGAATGCCATGCGAGCCGGCATGATGAGGAACTCGACGCCGGTCCCCTCGAACTCTTCGAGCGATGCGTTGGCAAGCAGGTCAGGATCGCCGTCCTTGGCGTCCAGCTCGTCGAACAGGGAGTCAAGGTGGCCGATATTTGCCAGGCGGTCGTCCAGCAAACCCGGACAGGCGGCATCGATGGCGTCGACCGCGTCCGCGCTGTCGTTCGCATATGAGGCCATGGCGTCGTTGGTCGTGGTCATCGCCTCCGGATCGCCTCCGAAGTTGGCCTTGCTCCATTCAGGAAAGGTGGTCCAGAACCCGATCGCGGATTCGTGGAGAGGACGGGCCTCTTCCGGGATCGCATCCTCCTCGATCTCGGACAGCACCTCGGCGGGGATGGTGAGGAAGTCGAGGATCGGCTCCATGTCGCTATCGGGGAATTCCCCAGTCGGGCCACCCTGGGCAAGTATCAACGAAGCGCCCCTCGCGTCCTCCGCCCAGCCGGGCGTCGTGACCAGCGCGTGCACCTCCGTGGCCATCGCGGAATCGACCTCATCGAAGTAAACGTTGATCGCGACGCAATCTGCCGCTTCCGCGGCGACCGGCGATGGCGCCATCACGGTCGTGGCCAGCACCAGTGCAACGATGGCGAACAGTGATCTCATCCGGGACCCTTCCTTCCTTGCGTGTTTGTGTCGAGGCGTGTGCGGTGGAGGATGTCCCTTCTGTCGGGAACTCACCATAAATGAAACGCCGCCACGATGAACCCGGTTCCCGGTGGTGTCGACGATGTCGGTGGTCGTCGAGAATCGCACCGGGTGAGGTGGCAAGGCGAGAGGGGCGACGCCATCGTCACCCCCCTCGTTATATGCGGTGCTGGCGATGGTTAGCTGACCGGCGTGGCGGTCACGTCATCCTCTTGCGCGAAGAAGAGGTACATGACCCCAAGGCCTTCAAGATCCTCCGCTGTGACCTCGATGATGGGGGAGAGATCGCCGCTGTCCATCACGCTGAACATCTCCGTGAGCGTCGCAATCTGGTCCTCATATCCGGCGACCACGTCGGCGCAGGTGCTTCGAATGGCTTCCTGCGCGGCCCAGTTCTCGTTGGTGACCTGCTCAAGCTCCGCGATGTACATGAAGATGGCGCCCGGACCATCGCGACCGATAGCGGCCAGCAGCTCCGCCATCATCGACCAATGCTCGCCTGCCGATTCGTGCAGGGCCAGCGCATCGGCCGGGATCTCGTCGTCCGGAATCTCATCCAGCACCTGGGCCGGGATGCTCCATAGCTCGATGACCGGAGCGAGGGCGTCTTCCGTGATGTTCTCCAGATCGCCTCCCTCCTGAATGACGGCACTGGCGGCTTCGGCCGCTTCGATCCACTCCTCCGACTGGACGAGCGTCATGGTGTGCTCGATGACCGCGGCATCGACCGTCTGCAGGTATGTCTCGAGATCGGCGCAGTCGGTCCCTTGCGCAGCCACGGCAGCGGTGCCAGGCAGCATGGCGGCGATTACAAAGAGCAGGCTGAATATCACGCGTCGCATGTCTTTCTCCTGTCGCGTTTCTCGGTTGTCCTGGACCCGTATGGCGTGAATACACGGTACCGGAGTTGACGCCTCCGTAGCATCCGCCAATTTACGGAGATTCCTACGTAATCGCGGGGTGACCGGAACGGTTGACCTGGTCAATGCGTTGGAGCGGGTGAAGGGGCCCTCAAGATAAACCGCGATTCTCGAATGGAAGGAAACTCAATGCCATCTACCCAGACACGCCGGACCCTTCTGAAACGGAGTGCTGGTCTCGCCGCGCTCGCCGGAATACCGGCTTTTCGGGCCGTCGCCGCGCAATCGGATATCGACTCGGGCGGTATCGGGCTCACGCGCGACGCCTGGGAGGCAATCGTCGGCGCAGGGACACCGCTCGGCGACCTCGTGACCTATCCGAATCCGGACCTCGACGGCTTCACCATCCTGGCGCAATTCGACGGCGACCGCCTGACTCATCTTGAGTTCACATACGGGGAGATTCAGGAGGATGGCTTGCCGGAAGATGACGTTCGCGCGCAGGTGCTCGGCGCGCTGCCGTCGGACGCCGGGTTGGTGGAGACCTTCCCGGTAACGGAGGTGAACCGGGATGCGCCGCAGTACCGGGTCGAGCGCTTCATCAGCGAGCAACTGGGAGCGATGTCGAACGGGCTGGCGTCGATCCTCCTCGTCACGCAGTACGAGATACAGCCCGATGCCGGGACCATCGTCACCCGGGTGTCGCTGGCCATGCCGGGGCCACACACGATGGAGGCACGCGCAGTCGGGAATCCCGGTGGTATCGGGCTGTCACGGGCGGAGTGGATCGATCTCTATGGCGAGCCGGATCCGGTGCAGGGTGGCGATCTCTTTGCGAACGGGGTGGTGCCGGACCTGCAACTACGCGTGCAGTTCAAGCCGGGCGACCGGGCGAACCTGGTTGACACCGAACCGGTAGAAGAACTGCCACCCATCGTCGAGTACGCGGACGGCAAGGCTCTGGTCGGCTCGCTGCTGCATGATGACGCGATCCTGCGGTACGTCTTCCAGCTTGTGTCACCACCTGATCGGCTGGCCACGCACACGGCCGAGCTCTGGGAGTGCCCGTCGCTCGCGGGGGTGACCGACGACATCGGCTCGGTGCTGGCCTTTTATGACCAGGCGACAGATACGCAGCCGGTCACGATCTCACGCATCGCGGTCGCGCTGCCGAACACCCCCGATGCGCCGGAAGGCGCGACGCCGGCGGCATCGCCTGAGCCTCCGAGCGCCACGCCGGTTACATCCGAAAGATCCAGCAGGAAGGCGTAACAGCAACAGACATCTTCGACATGAGCGCGAGGTGCGGTCGCCCGGTATGAGCAGGGCGGCCGCGTCTCGTGCCGACTATCGCAGCAGGACCTCGGAGGGCGAGGGATAGGTTGCCAGTCCGAGCCAGAGCGTCGAGATGCCCAGTGTCAGGAAGGTGCCCACCAGCCAGAGCGAGTAGGCACGGGCCCGGATGTGGACGACAAGCGCGCCAATGAAGAAAACGATCACCCCCAGCGCAGCGGCCAGGCCGATGACCGGGACGAAAATGCCGACAAGCAGCCCGATGGCGGCGGATGTCTTGATCCACGCGAGGAGCGACAGCCACGATACGGGCACGCCGGCCTGCATCATGCCCTCTACAAGGCGCTCGATCCGGGCGAAGTTCGTCGCCGCCGACAGTCCCAGGCCGAGGGCCAGCAGGATGCTGACAACGACATATGCGGTAAATGCAGAGATCACAGGAGACAGCTCCTTTCTCGAAATGAGCGTTTCCGCGAGTAAGGATGATCTCCACGTCCGGACAGGGAGCTTGATGTGAGCGAGGGGCGTCCCCCTCCGTTGAGCCGGAACCCGTGTTCCGGTACTATATATTCAGGGTATCATATAATTTGGAGATCAAAAGATATGGACAACGTAAAGACTGGGGATGCGGGGAATATGCGCCGGCGACGGGGGTTGACAGTCTCGGTAAAGCAGTCGATGCGCGACCTGCGATCGGGGCTTTCGGTCCTCAACCAGGCGGTCGTCGATCAGCTGGGGTTACGGAGTGTCGACCTTGATTGCCTCGACCTCATCAATGCAGCGGGCCCGGTGGGCCCCGGCGAGTTGGCACGGCGGACCAACCTGCATCCGGCAACGGTGACCGGGATCCTGGATCGGCTTGAGAAGGGAGGGTGGATCGTCCGGGAACGTGATCCGGGTGATCGCCGGGCGGTGGTGGTCCGCGCACGGAAGGAGCGGAATGCGGAGCTTTTCGGGCTACTCGCAGGGATGAACGACCGGATGGATGACATCTGCGCGGGATACAGCGAGGCCGAGCTGGAGGTTATCCTCGATTTCCTCAAGCGCTCCGCCGGTGCGGGGAGCCAGGCCGCCAGCGACCTTGCGGCTGGCGACCACCGGGACGAATGACCCGTAGGAGGTGTGGTTCTATGCCTGACGCGACGCGCGCCATTCAAAGACCTGCACCGATGTTCCGGGCCGAACCTCGATCTCCTGTGTCGGCGTGAAGCCCTCATTGGCGTAGTACGAAACCAGGCGCCGGTCGCCGCCCGACCAGCAATCGACCCGGAGCAGGTCGACCCCTTCGGTAATGGTGTGTTCCCGCGCCAGCGCAATCAGGCGATGACCGATCTTCTCGCCCCGATGCGCGGGTGAGGCGATCAGGAGCTTGAGATACCGCTCCGCCTCATCGAGCGCCGGCACGTACGGCATGGGATGATCCGTCACCACGCTCGCGCCCACTACCTCGCCATCTCGCTCGACGATGGTCACGACGCCACTCGACAACAGGTCCCGCACGAACCCAGCCTTCTTTGGGCTTGCGGACCATGGGTCGCTGCCCCACTGGTCTGGGCGACCTTGTTCGACGAGCCACTCGACGTTGGCGTCGAACAAGGCCAGTACCGAGTCCGTGTCCGATGTTGACCCTGTCCTGAACTGAAGCAAAGTAACCTGCCCTGACTGCTTGACCTGAAACCGCACGCATGCCTCGAAGACGCATTGCGAGCGTTCATGCTCGAGATTGTGGTGACCCACGGGTAGGTTACAGGGACGTGTCAATGTGCCCAGGGATCGCGTATCGCACGCCTTGATGCGAGATGCTGGCGAATGTCCGTCAGGCTGCGAGCTCGACTTCCTCGCGGACGAGCTCGCTCGCCTCGGCAAGCGTCTCTGCGTACTCGACGCCGGGCCGGTTCGGGATGATACCGGCGCGTTCCAGCTTGACGCGGACGCGGGTGTTGGCCTCGCATAACACGACCCGGACGCCTCGCCGCGCCATGTTGTCGAGCACCTCCTCGATCGCCTGGATTCCGGTGATGTCGATGAACGGCACGCGGCCAAGCCGGATCACGAGTGCCCGCGGATCGGTATGCGTCTCCGCCAGCGCGCGTTCGAAGGAGTCCACCGCCGCGAAGAAGAACGGACCGTTGATGGTGTAGACGAGGACGTTCTCCGGCATCTCCGGCAGCGACGCGTCGCCATTGCCATTCTGTTGCTGGACCTCCACCGAGGTCGCCATTCGCCGCAGGAAATGGAGCGTGGCCAGCAGCACACCGACGTTCACAGCGACGACAAGGTCGGCAAAGACCGTGAGCCCGAACGTGATGAGCAGGATCGCAACATCGGCGACCGGCGCCCGACGCACCATCCGCACGACGTGGCGGACATCGCTCATGTTCCAGGCGACCACGAAGAGGATCGCGGCCAGCGCGGCCAGCGGGACGCTCCCGGCCAGTGGCGCGAGCACGAGCACGATCGCAACGAGGGTGAGCGCGCTGGTGATGCCGGCGATCGGGCTGGTGCCGCCGTTGCGGATATTCGTCGCGGTCCGGGCGATCGCGCCAGTGGCGGCGATACCGCCAAACACCGAGCTGGCGGCGTTTGCGATGCCCTGGCCGACCAGCTCCTGGTTGGAGTCGTGCCGGGTACCGGCCATGCCATCGGCGACCACGGCGGAGAGGAGCGATTCGATCGCACAGAGCATCGCGATGGTAAAGGCGGGCCCGATGAGCTCGATCGCCATGTTGAGCGACATCTCTGGCGGGGCGAAGCCCGGCAGGCCGGTCGGGATGCCGCCAAACGTGCTGTCGATCGTCGCCACGCCCTCGAAACCGATGAACCGGTGGAGCAGCGTTACCACGACCATCGCGATAAGCGGACCGGGAACGCGATGCAGGAAGGGAACGCGCGGGGCGAAGATGACCAGCGCGATACCGATCACGGCGAGAAGCGTTGTCGCCGGATGCATCCCGGGCAGGGAGCTGATCAGGTCCGGGAGCTTCTCATGGAAGTGCTCACCGGAGGGGTCGGGGATTCCGAAAAAGGCCGGCCACTGGCCGATCCAGATGATCACGCCGATCCCGGCGGTGAACCCGGCGATCACCGGGGCCGGGATGAAGCGGATGATCGCGCCCATGCGGAAGATCCCCATCAGCACGAGCATCCCGCCGGCCATAAGGGTGGCGAGCTGGAGCCCGGCGATGCCGTAGGTGTTCACGATCCCGAGCAGGATGACGATGAAGGCGCCGGTCGGACCGGCGATCTGGACCCGGCTGCCGCCGAAGAGTGTGACGAGCAGGCCGGCGATGATGGCGGTATAGAGGCCCTGCTCGGGCTTGACGCCGGAGGCGATCGCGAAGGCCATGGAAAGTGGCAACGACACGATGCCGACGATCACGCCGGCAATGATATTTCGCGCCCAGTGTTCACGTTTGAACAACCCGGCGCGGTGGGCTTCGAGGATGGCAATCATCGAGGTGTACTGGCTCCGTGGTTCTGGTTGTTTGGGTTCAAGGGGGAGGCGGTCTGGCCTCGCGGCATAAGTATATGGTAATATTCAAATGTTATCAAGTAGTCACGTATTGGGAGTAGCATGCTGCAGTCGTTCAAGTCCGATCTCTTCAAGGCACTCGCCAACCCTGTGCGCATCCGGATCCTCGAGCTCTTGCGCGAGGGAGAGCAATCGGTGTCCGGGCTCCAGGCAGAGCTGGACATCGAGATGTCGTCGGTGAGCCAGCAGCTGGCGGTCCTGCGTAACCGGCAACTGGTCGCTGGCCGCAAGGAGGGGACGACCGTCTACTACAGCGTGACGGATCCCCGGGTCTTCGACCTGCTGGATACCGCCCGGGCGATGTTCCGGCAACAGTTGGCGAACCTCCAGGAGCTGGCCGACGCGGGGAGGTGATCCCGGCTGGTCACGCCTGCTCACGCGCGAAGCCGCGGCTCCAGCGACAGCGTGCCCTTTGAACTCCCTTGCCATATCCAAATGGACCACCCACTGCTAAGATGGGAACGGGTTCTTTCCTTAAATAGAGGCGTCTACACGCCACCATAAAATTCAGCCTGATCGACCTGTAATAGATCCACATCGTCCTGCCTGTTCTTGCGAGAAAGGTGGATATCCATGGGCACCCGTCGTTCGCTCCTCGCGCTTCCACCGTCGGCACGCTTGCTGGTGGGGTGGTGGTATCTCGTGATCGTCTCCCTGGTGTCTGTGCCGGTGGTGTTCGGGTCTGCCATGCGGCAGACGGACGAAGCGACAACGACCGCGCTCGACCGTGCCTGGCCACCCGGCGTTCAGTTGCTGGCCGCCTCCGAACTGGACCTCGACGGTGGCGACTGGGAGTGGCGGGTCCTCACCCGGGAGGCCCCGGGCGAGCGGGGTGATCCTCTCCCGACCGGCCCGGGCATCCTCATTGCGGTCCAGGGCGCCTTGCTGGCGCAGGTCAACGGCACCGACACGCTCCGGCTGGAAGCGGGTAGCGCGCTGCTGCTGCAGGACGGGGACGATGTGGAGATCATGGGCGCGATAGGCCCTGATCTTGTCCTGCCCGTATTCCTGCTCATCGATCTCCACGATGACGAAGGCGATGATGCCGAGGGCGATCGCATCGGGCCGATGCGACTCGCAACGGGCCGGCACACGCTGGTGCTGCTCAACCTGCCCGCTGACGAGGCTGACGAAGGAACACTCGACGCCGTGATGACCGATGCTGTGCGGCCCGGAGTGTCGATCATGCATGGGGACGAGGGTATCCCGGAGACGCCGGATCCCGCGATCGTGTACGACCGCTGGGTAGTCGCCCTTCACCCGTCCGATGATGTGCCAGCGGAGGCCCCGCCAGTGACGCAGCGGGTCGGATCCGACGCGCCGATCCAGCCGTTGCTGCCGGACGCCTCTCCTGCCGGCTCCCCAGGCAACGCTGCGACATCGACGGGCACGCCGACCAGCACATCCACCAATACCCCGACCGCCACCGCGACCGGCACGCCGACCAATACGCCGACGGCCACGGCGACCGGCACACCAACCGATACCCCGACGGCGACGCCGACGTTTACGCCGACCGATACGCCTACGGCGACGCCGACATTTACGCCCACGAGCACACCAACCAATACACCGACTGCGACACCCACCAGTACGCCGACCAACACACCGACAGCCACGCCCACGAACACGCCAACCGTGGCGCCACCGACAGCCACGTATACCCCGACGTCCACGCCACCGTAGGCGTAATACGCCGGTGATTCGCCATCATCCCCGATCGCCCGGTAGACTATGAGGAACGATTCCAAAATCCATCGTTCGTTTTCCGGGACCCGAATTGCGATCGCATCGTGTGCGTGTGATGTCCGTGGTTCATCACGGGCGTTGCAGAGAGGATCACCATGTCGGCGAATTCACATCACGGACCTTTCAACGACCTGTTCACATCGCTGAAACGCGGTGAGATTTCCCGCCGCGCCTTTATCGAGCGCGCAACCGGGCTCGGTATGGGCCTTGGCGTCGCGATGTACTGCGCGAACACGGTGTCCGGGCAAGAGGCGTCCCCAATGGCGTCCCCCGAAGGCGGAGGGACGCTCGGTGCGGGAACGATCCCCGACGCCGGCACCGAGAACCAGGAGCGGGGAGCCGGCGGCGAGCTGCGCATCCTCCAGTGGCAGGCACCGAGCCAGCTCAATGGCGTCGTGGCGACGGGTGACAAGGACAATCTGGCGGCGATGTTCGTGTCGGAATCGCTGATGGTGCGCCTGCCGGATGGCTCGCTCGCCCCGCAGTTGGTCACCGAGGTGCCGAGTGTCGACAACGGCTTGCTGTCTGACGACCTGAAGAGCGTCACCTACACGCTGAAGGAAGGCGTGACCTGGAGCGACGGTGAGCCATTCACCGCGGAGGATGTCCGCTTCACGTGGGAGTGGGCGCTGGAGCCGGAGAATGGCGCCGTGCTCCGGAACGTCTACGAACTGATCGAGGATATCGAAGTCGAGGATGAGCTGACGGCCACTCTCCGGTTCACCAACCCGAACCCGACGTGGGCCGATTCGTTCACCGGCATGGGGTCCTCGATCGTGCTGCCGAAGCACATCCTTGATGGCGCGGACCAGTCGGTGCTCGACGAGTTCCGCTCCAACCCGATCGGCACCGGGCCGTA
>CAZVAA010000078.1:0-6718 GCA_964624125.1 uncultured Sphaerobacteraceae bacterium
ATTCGCCGCTGGTGCAGGCGTTCCAGCAGAGCATCCGCACGCTGACCGGCGAGGAACCGGAATTCTTCGTGCAGTGGGCCGGGATGACTGACGGCCGGTTCTATCGCCAGCACGGCATGGATACCGTCGGCATGGGGCCGCGGGGTGAGGGAGCGCATGGCGCGAACGAGTCGATCCTGATCGACGATCTCGTCAAGCAGGCGCGGATCTACGCGCTGACGATCGCGAACCTGCTGAAGGTGTAACCGGATTCCAGTCAGGACGGTGAAACGGGGAGGGGCATTGCCCCTCCCCGTTTCGTGTTACCCGGCAAGGATCTTCGCCAACTCGGCGCGCTCGGCGACCTCATCACCGACGTAGAGGGGATGGATGAGCACCTCACCGATGCCTTCGGCGAGGATGGCTGCCAGCCGGTTCCGGATCTCCTCCGGCGACCCGGAGACGGTGACGGCGTCCAGCGCCTCGACCGACGTGCGGTTCTCGTTGTTTGGCGGAACACCGGCGGCCTCGAAGACGCGGCGGTAGAACGGCAGGGCGCCGTAGTAGCCGAGATCCTGCGCCGCGAGGTCGATCGCGCGGGAGCGGTCGTTGGTCAGTGCGACCGGGACGTGGGCGATGAGCGGCGGGGTCTCGCGTCCTGCCGATTCAGCGCCTGCCCGCAGGGCCGGGAGGGATGTGTTGACGAGGTAGGGGACCGGCGACATCCAGCTGATGGCCGCATCGGCGATCTCTCCCGCGGCGCGGTAGCTCCTCTCCCCGAGCGCAGAGATCAGGATCGGGGTTTTCGGCGGCGTGTACCCCTCCGGGTATTCCTCCAGCACATTGAAGAATTCGCCCGTGATGTCGGCCTTGCCTTCCCAGAGCAGGGCGCGAAGGACACCGACGTACTCCTTCAGGAAGCTGAGGGGCTTGTCCATCTTCAGGCCGAGGTTGCGCTCCATGCGCACGCGGTGACTGGTCCCGACACCGAGCCGGAGCCGGCCGGGGGCGAGCGTCTCGATCACCTGCGCCTGCGAGACGAGCGCGGATGGATGACGCGGGTAAGCCTGCATGATCGACGTACCGAATGCGATCTGCTTCGTCGTCGTGGCGGCCGCGCCGAAGAAGGTCATCGGGTCTGGCCAGAGGACGTTGTTCGTTTGCCAGATGGTCTGGACACCGGCGTCGTCCAGTTGCTGGACGGCTTCGAGGTTGCGACCGACATCGGCGGTCGGCTTGACGAAGATGCCTGATTTCAGGGCGGTCATCAGTTGGTTTCTCCTGTGTGGTCGATGAGCCAGTCGCGGATGCGTTCCATCAGGTCGACCTGGTGGCGATATTCCTGGAAGCTATGGCCCTCGCGGGGGTAGCGGACGAAGCGGGTCTCGACGCCGACGACCTGCAGGGCCCGGTAGTACTCCTGGCCCTGCGTGACATGGACGCGGACGTCGTTTTCACCATGGACAATGAGGGTGGGAGTGACGACCTTGCTGGCATGGCGAACCGGCGAGATGTTCGTGTAGTAGTCCCACGCCTCTTCGTAATAGGGGTGATTCGGGTAGAGCAGCGTGTTGTATTCAGCGATATCGCCCGCGCCGTGGTCGGAGACGTTGTTCGCGACTCCGGCGCCCATGACCGCCGCCCTGAAGATGTCGGTCCGGGTGATCGTCCATGCGGTGAGGTAGCCGCCCCAGGACCAGCCGCCGATCGCGAGGCGGTCCCTGTCCGCGATGCCGCGTTCCACCATCGCGAGGGCGCCATCGATGAGGTCGGTGGATTCACCGCCGCCGACGTCGTCCTGGAGCAGTTGCTCAAAGGCGGAGCCGTAGCCGATGGAGCCGCGGGGGTTGGGAAGCAGGACGGCGAAACCCTCGGCGGCCATCATCTGGGCCCAATCGTGCCAGCTCATGTTGATCCGGTCGAGCCAGTGCCAGGCAGGGCCGCCGTGGATCTGGACAAGCAGCGGGTATGTTGAGCCTTCCCGGTATTCGAGCGGATAGATGAGCACGCCTTCGATGTCGACGCCGTCGCGGGCTTCCCATGTGACGATCTCACCCTGCGCGAGGCACCCCTCGAAAGATGTCCCGAACGAGGTGACCTTGGTGAAACCGCCATCAGCGGAGACGCGGTAGACCTCCTCCGGGGTGTCGAACGTCGACCAGGTCAGCGCGAGCTCACCGGTTTCCGGCGCGATCGACGGTGTGCTGAGCGAGCTCCCCACGTCGCGGAGACCGTCCATCGGGATTGGCGACAACTCGCCGGTCGTGCAGGAGAGGCGATAGTGGCGAACCCGGCTTCCCTCACCCTGCAGGGCGAGCAAGCCGTCGGCGGAAGCGGGGTCGGGCACGATATCGTAAGTGACCGCGCGCTCGTTCTCGATCAGCTTGCTCTTCCTGCCGCCCTCGAACGGGACAAGCCAGACGGCATCGGAGGGATCGTCGCGGTGATCGTTGACGACGACCGCGATGACCTCCTTGCCATTGACGGTGCGGACCACCGGGGATGTCGCGAGACTGCGGAACGAGATGACGTTGCGGGAAGCGCCGCCGCTGGCTGGCACGACGCGGAGTTCGCAGCCGCGGAACATCTCGTTCGGCGTTGGCGAGTTGCCGGTGACCAGGACCAGGTGCTCGCCGTCGTGCGACCAGGCGTAGTCCCAGACATGCCGCTTGCCGTGTGTGAGGCAGCGCGCCTCGCCGGATTCCGGTTCGATCACCCAGAGGCGGTCGACCTTGTCCTCCTCCTCGAAGAGGATGGCATCGTCCTTGTCTTCCTTGCGCTTCTTTTCCGCATCGGTTTCGGGGTCGGTACGGAGCACGGCGATCCTGGTGCCGTCCGGCGACCATGATGGCTTGCTGAGGGTGCCTTCGAGCGTCCCCAGTCGCTGGGCCTCGCCCCCGGCGACCGGAAGGAGGTAGATGCGATGGTCGTCGCCTTCCTCACGCTGCCCGACGAACAGGATTTGGTTGCTGTCGGGGGACCAGCGGGGAGACTGGTTGTTGCCTGACCCGCCGGTGAAGCGGCGGGCGGGTTGGCCGTCGGTGGAGAGCCAGATCGCGCGGTCGTGGCGCTTGTCCTTGCGGCCGCTGGTGGCGACGGTGAAGGCGATGTGGCGGCCATTCGGCGAGATGCGTGGATCGGAGGGCACCAGGCGGTCGGCGATCTCCTCGATGGTGACGGGTTCCGGGTGTTGGTTGGTCATGGGTGTCCATTCACGCGGGGCGAAGTGTGCCTGGGTCAATGATCCACGATGGTGAGGGTGGTGCAAAGTGGAACGGAGATGGAATCGGATGCCCGTCCCATCTGCATTCGCCATTTCCCCTTTGCCGGCCTGCCGCATCTCGCCACCAGTGCGCGCTGGGGGCGTGGCTACCGCCCTTAATGGCCGGATGTCCGGGTGAGCACGGACGGGAGCCACCAGTTCCAGCGCCCCATGAGCTGCATCGTGGCGGGAAGCAGCAGCAGGCGGATGATCGTGGCATCGAGGACGACGGCGAGGCTGAGGCCGATGCCGAGCGACTTGATGATCTGGAGCTGGCTTGCGCCGAACGCGAGGAAGACGACCAGGAGCACGCCCGCCGAGGCGGTGACGATGCCTGAGGAGCGCTCGAGCCCGATGTCGACGGCGCGGGTATTGTCGCCGGTTTCGTCCCACGCTTCGCGGATGCGGGAGAGCATGATGACCTCGAAATCCATGCTCAACCCGAACAGGAAGCAGAACATGAGGATGGGCACGAGGATCACGGTATAGCCGGTCGGCTCGAACGCGAGCACCCCGGAGAGATGTCCGTCCTGGAAGATCCAGACGAGCGCGCCGAACGACGCCGAGAGCGAGGCGAGGTTGAGCAGGATCGCCTTGAAGGGCAGGAAGATCGACCGGAACTGGACGAAGAGGGCGAGCCAGGTCAGGCAGATGACGAAGGCGACGACGTACCCGGCGCGTCCGGCGACGAGGGTGGTGAGGTCGAGGTCGAGCGCGGCGTCTCCGCCGATGTTGATGACCAGGCCGTTGTCGCCCCGTGCGGGTATCTCCTCACGGAGGTCAGCGATGAGGTCGCGCCGGCCGGCTGCGTCGAGGTCGTTGTCCGGCGTCAGGTTGATGAGCGCGGCGTTCGGCGTCAGGAGCGGCGCCGTGGCGGTCACCAGCTCGGGTTCGAGCAACAGGCTGGTTGCGAAGGCGTCCGACGTCACGCCAGGCGGTATGTATCCCCAGACGCTGTCGATCGCGATGATCCCTTCGTGATCGCCGAGAAAGCCGGCGAGCGACTGGAGGGACGCGAGATTGTCCGCGTTCATCATGCTGCCGGAGGCGGGCTCGACGGTAACCAGGATGGGTGAGATGGTCGCGTTCGGGAACGAGTCGGCGACGATGTCGTAGACGACGCGCGCTTCGGTGTCCTGGGGCAGGATCGTCATCGTCGGTGATGAGACGACGATATGGCGCAAGGGCGCGGCCAGGGAGAGCAGGAAGATCCCGCACAGCACCACGATGACCAGGGGATGTCGCTGGCGAAAGGCATGCACCGGCCGGAACCAGCGGCGTGGGGACGCGCCGTTCCCGAGCGCGCCACGACGGGGGTGTCCGATCCGGTGGCCCCAGAGGACGAAGGCCGCCGGCAGGGCAGAGAGGGAGAGCAGGACGCAGGCGACGACAACGCTGGCGCCGGCGATGCCGGTCGAGATGGCGGCAGGCACACCGAACAGCACGAGGCCGAGCAACCCGATCGCGACCGTCGAGCCGGCGACGATCACGGACCGGCCGGCGGTCTCCATGACGCGGGGCACGGATCGTTCGACAGGTGAGCTGGACGCTTCCTCCCGGAACCGGCTGACCATGATGAGCGCGTAGTCGATACCGACCGCGAGCCCAAGCATGGTGACGGCGTTGATGGAGAAGATGTTGACCATCATCACGCGGGAGAGCAGGGCGAGGATGGCGAGGGTGACGACCATCGAGAGGATGGCAAGCGCGACAGGGAGCCCGGCCGCGAGGACGCCGCCAAAGATGACGAGCAGGAGCACCAGCGTGATCGGAAGCGCGATCGCCTCCGCCAGGTAGAGATCCCCGCGAGCGAGGTCGAGGAATGCCTCGGCGGTGGCGGGCCAGCCGCCGATCCGGACCTCGAGCGAGTCGCTGTCGAGGCGGCTGACGAGGTTGTCGATGCTGTCCGCGCCGGGTGTTGCGTTCTCCTCCATGACGATGACGGCAAGGCTCATGGAGCGATCTTCGGAGATCAGGGTGCGGTTGAGATCCTCGCTCCGGGTAGAGCCCCATGTGTAGACCGCTGCGACATCGGGATCGTTCCGAAAGGGGCGAACCGCTTTCTCGACGGCGAGCCGGAACTCGCGCTCGTCAGCACGTAATTCGCCGTCCGGGTGGCTGAAGAGGATGTAGTGGTTGATCGTGGAGCGGCCGAATTCTTCTTCGAGGAGGATCTGGACCTGATGGGAGTCGGCGTCCTCGGGTGTCCAACCGAGCGCGGTCAGGCGATCGGTGACCTGGAGCGCGAAGGGGATGAGGAGCAGGCAGACCAGTATCGGGATGACCAGGGTCTTCCGGGGATGGCGGACGACGTACTGCCCCCAGCGGTGGAGGAGGGTCGGTCGGCGAGAGATTCCCGTGTTGTCCGTTTCTCTTGCCAAATTCGAACGCTCCACCGGTCGGGTTCAGGGATCATGACAGGTCGTGTCGGGCACAGGGTCGCCACAAGCGGGCAGGCGCCGTTTTGTGCGGTAGCACCAGACACAGTACGCCGTTCCGGGCCCGCCGGTCTTTACGGCACTCCCGATTGTGGCACTGTAGAGCGGTGCAAACAGCCATGCGTACTGTATCAGGGTGACGGGGTGAGATGAGCGAGACAACTGCACGGCAGGGAGAACCGATTTCGAGCCGGTCTATTTCCGACGATGTTTACTTGCTGGCCGGGTTGCTGGGCGATGTCCTGCGAACGACGGCGGGCGAGGAGGCGTTCGCGCTCGAGGAAGAGGTGCGTGGACTCGCCAAGGACCTGCGGCGCGACCAGCGGGACGATGGTATCCGGCTGGACGAGGTGATTCACGGCTCCGACACGAGCGAGCTGCGGATGCTGATTCGCGCGTTCACGAACTACTTCCAGCTGATCAACCTTGCCGAGGATAACGAGCGGATTCGACGGGTGCGACGGCGGGAGCACGCCAACCCGGATGCGCCGCGCCGGGGCTCGCTTCACGAGGTGATCGTGATGCTGGCCGAGCGGGGCATCACCGCCGGGGAGATCGGGGAGATGCTGGCGCAGGCGCAGGTGCGCTTCGTGCTGACGGCGCATCCGACCGAGGCTCGCCGGCGGACGGTGATCGACAAGCTGAGCCGCGTCTTCGCGATCATCCGGGAGCTCGACCAGCAGCGGGCGCTGCCACGGGAGATCCGGCGGTCGCGGGCGTGGCTGGCGTCGACGATCGGTGAGCTGTGGAGCTCGAGCGAGCTTCGGGTGCAGAAGCCGACGGTGCTGGACGAAGTGCGGGCGGTGCTCATCTATTTCGGCTCGACGCTGGTGCATGTGGTGCCGGAGATCTATCGCGACCTGGAGGAGGCGCTGGCGGATGTGTATCCGGACGAGTCCGTCGAGGTGCCACCGTTCCTGACGTTCGGGTCGTGGATCGGCGGGGACCGGGACGGAAACCCCTTCGTGACGCCGGATGTGACCGTCGAGGCGCTGAAGATCATGCGGGAGGCGTCGCTGGGCTTCCTCGACCACCGGCT
>CAZVAA010000078.1:6818-11461 GCA_964624125.1 uncultured Sphaerobacteraceae bacterium
CCGGGCGGGCGGGAGGCGCGGCTGAGGATCGCGCCACTGTTCGAGGAAGGGCGGACGCTGGCGGCATCGACGGAGACGATGTCGGCGATCCTCGACGAACCGGTCTACATGACCGCGCTGGAGGCTTCAGGCGGCACGCAGGAGGTCATGATCGGGTATTCGGACTCCAACAAGGATGCGGGCTATTTCGCGTCCAGCTGGGGCCTGTATCGCGCCCAGGGGATGCTCGGGGCGCTGTTGCGGGAGCGTGGCATCCCGTTCGTGTTTTTCCATGGCCGGGGTGGCTCGGTTGGACGCGGGGGCGGTCCCACGAACGAGGCGATCCTGTCGCTGCCGGTCGACACGATTAACGGGCGGATCAAGGTCACCGAGCAGGGGGAGGTGATCTCGGCGCGGTACTCGACGAAGCCGATCGCGCACCGGGAACTGGAACTCGCTGTCGGGGCGGCGCTCATGCGGTCGTTCAGGGTGCCGGACTGGGATGCGGAGACCGGAAGCGACGAGGAGAGGGCCGAGTTCACCGGGATGATGAACCTGATGGAGGAGGTGTCGGCGACGACGTATCGCGACCTCGTCTATGGCGATCCCGATTTCATCGCGTTCTTCCAGCAGGCGACGCCGATCGACGCGATCTCGCAATTGCAGCTGGGCTCGCGCCCGGCGAAGCGGAAGGCGACGAACGATATCCGGGACCTGCGGGCGATCCCGTGGGTGTTCTCGTGGACGCAGTCGCGAATTATCCTGCCGGGCTGGTATGGGTTGGGCGCGGCGCTGGAGGCCGCTGTCGGGGAATACGGGCTGGAGCGCGTGCAGCAGATGCTGGAGCGCAAGCCGTTCTTCCGGACGACGCTGGCGAATGCGGAGATGGCGATCAACAAGGCGGATATGGGGATCGCCGAGCGGTATGTCGGGTTGGTCGAGGATGACGGGCTGCGGGACCGGATCTGGACGCGGCTGCGGGACGAGTATGACCGCACCACGCGCCTCATCCTGCAGGTGACGGGGCAGGAGCGGCTGCACGACCGGGAGCCGGTCCTGCAGCGGACGATCGAGCGGCGGAATCCGTACGTCGATCCGTTGTCGGTGATCCAGGTGGAGTTGCTGCGGCGGTGGCGGGCGAACCCGGAGGATGCCGACCTGCTGGAGACGTTGCACCTTGCGGTGAACGGGATCGCGGGCGGGTTGCGCAACACGGGGTGACGCACAGACCGGAGGGATGCTGTCCGCAGGGGCGCCGACACTCCTCGAGGTCGACCCCTCCATACGTGACCTGGTTGTCGGCTGACAGTTGGCTCCCGCCGCGCGGGCATGGATGCCAGTGCCGCTATAGACTGAGGGCATGAACGACGATGCCTCCCAGATGACACGTGAGCCGGAATCGACGCGGATGCTGTATGCGGACGTGGCGGTAGATGGCGCCCAGGCGGGCGCGAACCATGGCGTGTTCACCTATCTCGTCGGGGATGATTTGCCGGTTGTACCGGAGATCGGGCAGCTGGTGTGGGTGCCCCTGCGGAAACGGCTGGTGCATGGCATCGTCGCGGCGATCCACGACGAGGTGCCGTCGTTTAGCGTGCGGCCGATGAAAGCGGTGGTTGAACCCCCGGTCATCCTCGCTCCCGATGCGTTCGAGGTGGCGACGTGGATGGCGCGGGAGACGGCCAGCGCGATCTTTCCATGCGCGGCGTTGTTCCTGCCGCCGGGGCGCAAGCACCGGGCGATCGAGATGTTGCGGCTGGATCCGGATGCCGATCCGCAGGGTATCGAGCTGACGACGCTGCAGCAGCGGCTCGTGGACCTGCTGCTGGAGGCTGGCGAGATGTCGCTCGACCAGGCGCGAGTGGCAACCGGGCAGGCGCTGACATCGGTGATCCCCGCGCTCGAGGAGCTTGGGCTCCTGCAGCGGGAATTGCGTCCCGACGACCGGACGCCCGGGCCGCGCACCGGTCGATTCGTTCGTGTGCTCAACCTCGATGTCTCCGTCGCCCCACGAGCGACACGGCAGGCGGCGGTGCTGGATGAGCTTCGTCAACTCGTGCGATGGCGACACGATGACGAGGAGCGATTGATCCCGTTGCAGGAATTGCGGCGGCACGTCGATGTCGATACGACGACGCTGGACGCGCTGGAGGGCAAGGGGGCGATCGAAGTCGTCGAGATGTCGCTGCGGGATGTGCCGCAGCCGCGCGCGAGCTTCGCGCCGACGATGAACGCGGCGCAGGCCGCCGCATGGATGACGCTCGAGAAGAGCCTGTCGACCGGTGATCCGACGCCGCACCTGCTGTTCGGGGTGACGGGGTCGGGGAAGACGGAAATCTACCTGCGGGCGGTCGCGTGGTGCCTTCGTCATGGCAAGTCGGCGCTGGTGCTGGTGCCGGAGATCGCGTTGGCGACGCAGGTGGTGCGGCGGTTCGTCGATCGCTTCCCGGGGCGGGTGGCGGTCCTCCACTCCCAGTTGACGGACACGGAGCGGTACGAGATCTGGCAGGAGATCGAGGCGGGAGAGGTCTCCGTCGTGGTAGGGCCGCGGTCGGTCTTGTTCACGCCGGTGCGGAACCTTGGCCTGATCGTGATCGATGAAGAGCATGACGCCTCGTTCAAGCAGGATTCCGAGCCCCGGTACCACGCGCGGACGGTTGCGGCGCGTATCGCCAGGCTGCATGGCGCAACGGTGGTGATGGGCAGCGCGACGCCGGCGATCGAATCGTACTGGCGGGCGACGGATGGCGATTTCCGGCTGCTGAAATTGCCGGAGCGGGTCGCGCCCGTGCGGGGGACGGGGGAGAGCCAACGGCTTGAGCTGCCGGACGTCGAGATCGTGGACCTGAAGGCGGAGCTTCGGCAGGGGCACACGGGGCTGCTGAGCCGCGCGTTGATCTCGCAGGTCGAGCGGTCGTTATCGCGGGGCGAGCAGTCGATCCTGCTGCTGAACAGGCGCGGAATGTCGACCGTGGTGATGTGCCGGCAGTGCGGGCACCGGGTGGAATGCCCGCAATGCGATATCCCGCTGGTGTACCACAAGGACCGGCAGGAACTGATCTGCCACCGGTGCGATTACCGTATCGCTCCTCCCCGGCAATGTCCGGAGTGTGGCGGCCGGCTCGACTTTTTCGGGGCTGGCACGCAGCGGGTCGAGGAAGAGGTGCGGCGCCGGTTCGGAAACGCGCGGGTGATGCGCTGGGACCGGGATGCCGTTCGCCAATCCGGCGGGTATGGGCGGATGCTGGAGCGCGTCGAGGATGGCGATGTCGACATCATCGTCGGGACGCAGATGGTGTCGAAGGGGTTCGACCTGCCACGAGTCACGTCGATCGGGGTCGTGCAGGCGGATTCGCTGCTGTACCTGCCGGATTTCCGGAGCGCGGAGCGAACGTTCCAGTTGCTGACCCAGGTCGCGGGGCGAGCGGGACGGCGCGGACCGGGAAGCACGGTCGTCCTCCAGACGTACACGCCGGATCATTACGCGATTTTGGCGGCGTCCAACCACGACTACCTGCAGTTCTACGTGGACGAGATCGGGTTCCGGGAGGAGTTCCGGTTCCCGCCGTTCGTGCGGCTGGCGCGGTTCATGGTGCGGCACGAGAAGGAGGAGGGCGCGGCGGTCGAGGCCGGACTGATGGCTCGGGAGCTGGCGCGGCACGCAAGGATCAACGACATCGACATGGAGCTGCTGGGTCCATCGCCCGCCTTCGTGGCGAAGATCCGGAACCAGCACCAGTGGCAGATCGTGATGCGGTCGCGGGAGATGGATCGGATGCTGGAAGGACTCCCGGTGCGGCCCGGGTGGGTCGTGGACATTGATCCCGAGAGTATGCTTTAAGAAGTGATATGTGCAGGCGGGACGAGGAAATCCCGCGTTTGAGGATGGAAGAATGGCGATCCTGGATATTGTGCTTGAAGGCGACCCGGTGCTTCGGAAGAAGGCCGTGAAGCTTCGCCGCGCGGATGACGGCATCCGCAAGTTGGCTGACGATATGTTTGAGACGATGCTCGACGCGCCGGGCGTTGGGCTGGCCGCGCCGCAGGTCGGAAAGAGCATCCGCCTGATCACGGTGCACGTGCCGGCGGACGAGGAGGAGGGGACCGAGGAGGTCTCGCTCAAGCTCCTGAATCCCGAGATTATCAAGCGCAGCGGCACGCAGGTCGGGCCGGAGGGGTGCCTGAGTATCCCCGGCTGGGCGGGGGATGTCGAGCGGTCGATGAACGTGACGGTCAAGGGCATCGACATGGACAACAAGCCGGTGCGGGTGAAGGCGACCGGCTATCTGGCGGTGGTGCTGCAGCACGAGATCGACCACCTGGACGGCATCCTCTTCCCGGACCGGATCGAGGACAAGGAGAACCATCTCTGGCCGGTGAAGGAGAGCGAGGAAGAGCTCGAGGCGGAGGGCGTGCCGGTCGGGTAGGCCGTATAGGCTCGTTCTTGCGCGATTATCAGCACCCGTAGCCCCGCAGCTTGCCTGCGGGGTTTTTGTGCCCGAGGCGTCCGCAGACAAGCTGGGGGGTTAAGGGGGCCCGGGGGGTGGCGGGGGGCGGCGATCTGGGGTGGGCGGGGCCCCACGCCCCCGAGCGCGCCGGGGGCTGGCCGGGCTCGGGCCCGAGCCCGACGCACCCGCCAGAACGGCGAGGTCGAGCGGTTCAAC
>CAZVAA010000079.1:0-1744 GCA_964624125.1 uncultured Sphaerobacteraceae bacterium
GACACGAGGCGGGGCTCGATGGCCGGGAGCGGCCCCGCACACAAGGTGCGGGGCTACGGACACGGGGCGAGGTGCTGCCAAGTGATACCGGCCAGCAGTCGCCCCATTACGCCGACAGGGCTTCGCAGGTAAGGCCCACGGGCAGTGGCCGTTATACGTCCGGGGCGACGAGTTGGCCCTGGACCAGCGGTGCGGCGTCAACGGGTTCGCCATCGACGACGATGCCGCTGAACTCCAGCGGAAGCCCGATGGTGCCGGGCTGCATCATGTCTGGCGCGTCGGTGAGATGGATGTGGATATGCGGCTCGGACGAGTTGCCGGAGCTGCCGCACTGACCAAGGAGGTCTCCGGTCGCGACGGTATCGCCTTCGGCGACCTGGACCGTGCGATTGCGCAGGTGCCCGATCAGCAGGTACTCCCCTGCCGCGGTCTCGATCACGACGTGGTTGCCGGCAGGGTGTGCGGTCGGATCAAGCTCGGCGGCACGGGCGGGATCAGCGATCGCGTTGGGCGGGACATCCTGCAGGCCGTCGAGGACGGTGATGACGGTGCCATCGACCGGCGCAAGCACGGGCTGGCCCCAGGCATGGTACTGGTCGTTGGTGGTGCCGTCGCCGGTGAACGTAGCGCCATCCTTCCAGACAAGCAGGTCATAGGCGTGACGCTGCGACGGTACCGGCGCGTGGTAGTTCTGGAACTCGGTCTCCCCGCCCCACAGGGTGAGCCAGGTGCCTTCACAGGGCAAGCGGAATGTGGTCGTTACCTCGCGACCAGCGGCAGGGTCTGGCGGGAGCGGCATCTGGAACTGTGGAGTGAGGGCGGGTACGGAGCCATCGGGATCGATCACCGCCGAGAGCACCAGCTCGCCGCCAGCCCATTCGTAGGCTGCCGAATAGAGGCCCTGTCCCACCGGCAAGGCGCGCTCCTGTGTCCGCTCGCCAAGCGGTGTCCTGGCCTCGAAGGCGACGTTCTGGAGCTGATGACCAGCCAGCAGCTGGGCCGGGATCGAGAGCGACGCTTCCAAAGCCCCGGCTGTCCCGGAGAACTCGATGTTGATCCCAAGCCCGGACGGCCCGCCGATATGGCCGCTCCACATGCCAGCCGGCACATCGCCGGTTTGCGCCTCGTCCGGTTCAAGCTGAAACGGCGCCGAACCGACCTGATAGTAATGGCCCGTGATGCGTTCCGGCGTGTAGTGCCCGCGGAAGGCACCGCCCACCTCGGGGAAATCCATGATTACCAGGTCGGTTTCAAGCTCGTCCATGATCGACGTCGCTGGTGATTCGCCCATGGATGCCGCCACATCCGTTGGCATCATCGCGGAGAGCGCGGCATCATCCCGCTCGATCAATGCGGCAACCACTTCGCGTCCACGCTCCAGAAGCGCCTGCGACGCGTCTTGATATGCGGGCAGCACCTCGTCCATGGCGGGTGCCGAATTCGCCGTGGCCACGGGAGATGCGACCGGGCTGGCAGCGGCCGTCGCTTCGGCTTCGGCCGGGGTGACCAGCATGGCGTTGACCAGATCAGACTCTGGATGGAGCGACATGCTCAGTCGCACGCGCACGCCTGTGTCGCCTACCAGTATGGCCGTGGCTTCGGTCGGGGTGGCGCCTTCGGCAACGCTCTCGACGATCACGCCACCGAGCAGGGGCCGGAGCCCCTCAACGAGGTCGATCACCTCGCCAGCGGGAATCTCCGCGAGAAAGTCCGGCGAGAAATGCTCCTGTATCTCGGCCTCTTC
>CAZVAA010000079.1:1844-4148 GCA_964624125.1 uncultured Sphaerobacteraceae bacterium
CCATCGCCAGCGTGACCGGCAGGACCACACCGGTGTTGACCCCGGGCTCCCCTTCATCGACCGTGCCGCCCCAGAGGACGCCGAAGACGTTGATGCGGCCGACTGCCATGAGGACGACGAGCCAGGCGACCACGCCCGCAACGATGATGAGCGCGGCCAGCGAGTTTCCGGCATAGGCGGAGCCGAGAAAGAGAACGACACCGATCAGCGCGCCGATGATGATCGACCATGTCGCCTGGTTTGCCGTGACCTTCGGCGGTTTTCGACGAGGAATTCGCACGTGTCCTATGCCTTGAATCGTTGCCAGATGAGAGAGCCGATCATGCTCACGGCGAAGATGAATCCCATCAGCGAATACGGCCCGGGGTTGCCATCGGTGGCGATCTCGTAGACGAACATGGCCACCACGGCGATCGCCAGCGCATTGGCGGCGTGGGTGATGGCGGTGCGCATGATCACCTCATACCGCTCATCCGCAGGCTCCCCGCGCAGGATCTGCACCACGTCGTTGTCCCTGCCAATCCAGAGGACGGCGGCATAGAGGGCCATGATCGCGAACATCCCGAGGCCAAGCCGCGGCTGGCCGGCCCATGCGGCAGCTACGAAGAGGACGATCCCCATGAGCGCCGCGAAGATGACGGTGACATTGAGGGACCCGGGTTTGTGCCTATTGGTGTGCATCGGCAGTCTCCTCATCGGTGAGCTGGAACAGGTCTTCGACGGACGTCCTAAAGAAGCGGGCGGCCAGGAGCGCCAGCGGGAGCGAGGGCGTGTATTTCCCGGTCTCGATCGCGTTGATGGTCTGGCGGGAGACCCCGAGCCTGGCTCCGAGCTCCGCCTGTGACAACCCTGCTGACTGGCGCATGGCACGAACCTGCGTGCGAACCTTGACGTCCATGTTGGGGGTCACGGTACCGGATGAGCGCATGCATGTCAAGCGTGCTTGACATGCGAGGTAGTGATCTCCGAGAGGAGTAACCGGGCGGAACCGGACGCCTGCGGAGACCGCTTCGCGTCGGGCCCTTCGCGTGCGCTCAGGGTGACGGGGCTTTTAGGGGCGGGGCGAGTTTGATCTCCTGGCAGAGCGCGCCCGTGGACATTCCGGACCGCTGGCGCGGCCATCCGGTCCGGGGCTACGGATGGCGGTCTGTAACGACGGGCGGCCCCTCCAGCGGGTCCCTTACCCGATCACCGCTCTATCCGCCGCAGGTGTAGGTGTCGGAGTAGCTCTTGAGGCAGGTGAAGACGGGGTCGATGGCCATGCGGGCGGTGGCGGTATCGACGACGCGATGGGGGTCGTTGTAACCGGCGGAGACGAAGAAGACGCGGCCATCGTTGCGCTCGAGCACGAAGGTCATGTTGACGACGCCAGCCTCGTAGCCGCCCTTGTAGCCGGCGCGGGGGAATGTCTCGGTGTCGGTGATGCCATAGCGATTGCCGGTGAGGATCTCGCGCACCGGCTCGAGGCCCGGCTGGGCGCCGATGGACCACAGGCCGGCGGTGGCCCGGCAGAGATCGTCAGCCGAGGCGAACCATTCGATCCCCTCGATCGCGGTCGGGCCGTTCCAGTGCCCCCAGCCGCCGCCGGGGTTGATGACCATAGGGCCGATCGTGTCGGCGAGCATCTGGAGCTGGACGTCCTCCGGCGCGGACTGCCAGGTTGCCATCCACTCCGGCGACTGGCTCATCTTGATGCCGAACATCTCCTTCGTCAGGAGCAGCGGGGCGTTCGCGGTCGGGTCGGCATGGCCGTATGCGGCGAAGGCGCGCTGGACGTTCTCGCGGCCGAGACGATCGATGAGATGGTCGGTCGCCGTGTTGTCGCTTTGCCAGATCATGGCCCTGGCAAGATCGATCACTTTCACCGGGGTGCCGGTGGGCACGAAGGCGTAGTCGCCGGACGGCATCGAGCGGAGGTGGTCGGTCAGGACGATCTTCTCGTCCCACGACACCTGGCCGAGCTGGACCTGCCGGGCGAGCTCACCGAGGACGTAGAGCTTGAAGGTGGAGGCAATGGCGAGGCTCTGGTCCTGGCTGCGGCCGTGGATGGTCTGGCAGGCGCTGCCCCGGAATTCGGCGACGAGGAGGTTGCTCGCCGAAGAGAGATCCTGGAGGTTCTGGTCGAGCGTGGTCCACTGGAAGGGCGCCGCGGCCTGGGACGAGGATCCGGCCGCGAGCAGGAGGCACAGGCCGGCGAGAGCAAGGATACGGATGCGAGCGAGGATGGACATGGAGCGAACTCTCCCGGAAACGACTGGGTACGATGCGTCACCGACAGGGGTGTACGTACACATCATACCGAGC
>CAZVAA010000079.1:4248-11301 GCA_964624125.1 uncultured Sphaerobacteraceae bacterium
ATCACGCGGTGCCCTGGCGGGCACGGATGCGCGATCACCGTTCCCGAGGGGCACGTCTATGTGCTCGGGGACAACCGGACGAACAGCGAGGATTCGCGGTTGTTCGGGGCGGTGCCGATGAGCGATATCATCGGGAAGGCGTTCTTCACAAACTGGCCGTATGAGGACTTCGGGCCGATCCCGCATCCGGATTACGGGGAGCTCGACCTGGAGTCGTAGCGCCGGGTCAGCTCACGAAACGCCCCACGTTGACTGGCAGAAACGCTTCATGGATTGAGAGCAAAGCGGCCACCTCCCTGCCTCTGGGAGGTGGCCGCTTTATCTGTGCACGGTACCGTTGCCATGCTACCCGGCGCGAACCGCCTCAGAGGTCGCCATCACGCGGCCGGTGGCGTCGAGCGCCTGGACAGCGATGTACTCTCCGGCGGCCGTCGACGCATCGATTTCGGTCTCGAAGCCGGCACGGGCAACGGTCGTGACCTCGGCCAGGTCGTCCGGCGTCGACCCGGCGAGCAGGGCCCACTCCGCGACGCCGGTCGCGCCGTTCCAGCTGACGTACGCCGTGCCCTCTTCCACCACCAGATCCGGCAGGGTCGATGGCGTCCCGATCCACGGGAAGCGGTACGCGCGATAGGACTGGGTGCCCTCGCCCATTGAGGCGTGATACACCACCTGGCCGTCCGGCGCGTGTTCGGAGACATCCGGTTGCGGCCCCCAGCCGACAAACATATTGCCGTTGGGCAGGATTTGCGCGTTGGACTGGTTCGGCGAGGTGCCTCCCGTTGGATGCAGGGCTTCCATGACGAGTTCGGCCGTCATGGAAGCCTCATCCAACTGCAGGATGATGCCGCGGGAGACCTCCTCCGAATTCCTGCTATCGGTCTTGTTGTCGAAGATGGAAACGATCCCGTCCGGATGAACCCGGGCATCATGCGGGTAGAAGAACTCGGTGCCTTCCCCCATCTCGAAGTCGCTATCCGTGCCGTGCAGCCGCCACATCACCTCACCGGTATCACGGGAGATCTTATGCACGGCGTGGCAATGGCGGCTGGAGATGTACAGGTTGCCTTCGCTGTCTTCATCAATGGAGTTGAAGTGGAGGTAATCCCAGTGGGTATCCGGGCTTTCGGGAACCGCCTTGTATGACTCGTCGAGTCGAACATGGTCCAGCGAGTGCCACTCGAACAGGACGCGTCCGGTCTCGATCTCGATCTCCTGGATCACGCCATCGACGACGATCCCCTGCGCCGCTCCGCCAACGGAGGTCATGTCCCACATGACGGGTGCATAGATCGGAACCAGCGCGGTGTCGCGGGAGGTAAGGATGATCTCGTGGATGTCGCCACCCTGGAATCCGTTGCCGACCTGCACGTTGGCGACGGTTTCGTAGGCGCTGTTGCGGATCACATAGTGACCAACGCCATACCCGGTCGGCTTCGCCCCATGCCACCAGACGAGCACCGGCTGGCCATGGTAGCGCTGCACCTTGAAGTCCATGGATTGCTCATGGTCGACCTCCGGTGTCTCGTACCAGATGAGATCGCCGTCGTTATCGACGATCATCACGCCGCTCTGGCCATCCTCAACACGTGGGCCAACGAAGATGTACCCCTCGTCCGTCTCACCCGTGTCGGTATGCACTTCGAATGTCGGCGGCCTGAAATCGGGGCGCGACCGGAATTCGCGTGGCGGGCTGGCTGGCGCATCGATCACGCGCTCCGTTGGCGGTGGTGACGGGAGCACCGGGGTCGATACCTGGAACACCAGGTCGCCGGTCCCGCCATCAAGCGCCATGGTTGATGAGGAGACGGTGACCTCTTCCCCGGCCGCGAAGGGGCGATCGGGCACGAAGCTGACGCCCCGGCCATCGCCATGCGGCATCATCAGGCCGGAATGACCACCGCTCGCGCCGCCGGCAACACGCAGCGCGCCGAGTTGCTCTGCCGAGACGCCCCGGAAGGAGATCTCCGTTCCCGGGCTCGCGGTCATGCTTCCATGGCGTGGAAAGACAGAGAATCCGTACGCCTGCCCGGTTCCGGATGCAGCCGGGCTAGCCTCGGGCGCAGGGGTTGAGGACTGCGCGAGCGCCGTCGTTGCACCCGTCGCTTGCATGAAAACACCGACGCCTGCTCCCTGCAGGAGCGTGCGCCGGCTGATGGCGAATGGTCGGGACCCGTCCGAAGATTGCCGAAGCTTCCGCATGGAACTCTCCCTCCAACATCCCCTCGCCGGCAATGCCCGGGTGTGCCCATCCGGGCGCGACCCAGACCGACCGGTTGCGAGATGCGGTTACCTTAATCCGGTAAAACTCTGGGAAATGTTCAGCACATCCCGTTCCATCAGACGGAAAACGCCCCTGGCCCGCGGGCCAGGGGCGTTGGTACTAGCGGACGCGCACAGGATCGGAGGTCACGAGCACGCGACCATCGGAGTTGAGCGCCTGCACGGCGATCCACGCGGAGGCGATGTCGCGGGTGATGACCGTCTCGAAGCCGGCGCGGGGCTCGGTGCTGACGTCGCTGAGCGCGCCCGGCTGGTCGCCATAGAGCACGCGCCAGGTGGCGACGCCGGTGGCGCCGTTCCAGCTCACGGCGATGGAGATCTCGTCGCCGGGTCCAACCTGGACGTCGATATCGGGACGCGCGGAGGGGCGGCCGACCCACTCGTTCCGGTAGGCGCGGTAGGACTGGGTGCCGACCGGGAAGCGGCCATTGAAGCGCATGTCGCCTTCCGGGCCGTATTCGGTGAAGACCGGCGCGCTGCCCCAGCCGACGAAGACGTTGCCGTTGTCAAGCACCTGCATGTTGCCCTGGCTGACCGAGAGGATACCGGTCTCGTGGATGTATTCGCGCACCAGCGTCGCGGTCATCGTCTCCGTGTCGAGGTCGAGGACGATCCCGCGGGAGGCGGCGCCACGGTTTCCGGCTTCGGGGTCATCGTCGGCGTTGTCGAAGATGGTCAGCGTGCCATCCGGCTGGCGCCGGGCGTCGTGCTGGAAGAAGAAGGGCGTGCCCTCCCCCATCGCGAAGTCGCTGCGCCTGCCGTGCAGCCGCCAGATGAGGTCGCCGGTGGCGCGGTCAATCTTGTAGACGCCGTGGGAGTTGCGGCCGGAGATGATGAGGTTGCCGTCATCGTCTTCCTCGATCGAGTTGACGTGGACGTAATCGAGGGGCCGGCTCGAGTCGTCCGGGATCGCGAAATAGGTCTCCTCGATGTCGATATGGTCGAGGACATGCCATTCGAAGAGGACGCGGCCGGTCTCCAGCTCGATTTCCTGGACGATATTGTCCATCGCCAGGCCGCGGGTCGGGCCATCGACGGGGGTGAGATCCCAGTAGACGGGCTGGTACAGGATGATGAGCGCGGTCCCGCGAGGGGTGAGGATGAACTCGTGGAGATCGCAGCCGACGTAGCCGTTGCCGGCCTGGACCTGGTGGATGACCTCGTAGGCGCTGTTCATGACCACGAAATGGCCGTAGCCGTAGCCGCGCGGGGAGACGCCTTCCCACCAGGTCAGCACCGGCTGGCCGTTGAGCTGCTGGACCTTGAGGTCGTTGATCTGCCAGGCATCGGTCGCGGCCGGGCGATACCAGACGAGCTCGCCGTCTCGGTCGAGGATCATGCCTCCACTCTGCCCTTGCGGGGCCTTGGGGGCGACGAAGACGTGGCCGGGCGCGGTGTTGACGGCCCCGGTCGTGATCTCGATCGGGGGTGGCGAGAGATCTGGACGGGATCGGAAGGTACGGGGGACGAAGTCCGGGTCGTCGATCACGCGTTCGGCGGGCGCCTGCGGGCGGGAGGCGATATCGGCGGTGTAGAAGACGATTGCCGCCGCGCCGCCGGGATGGAGCGGGATGCCGGCGGAGACGGTCACCCGCTCATCGGGCTCAAATGGCGCATCTGGCACGTAGCTGACGCCGCGTCCGTCAGCATGGGGCCGAAGGACACCGGAATGGCCGCCACTCTTCTCGCCTTCAACCTGGACAGCGCCGAGCGCCTCGGGTGTGACGTTCCGGAAGGATATCTCGGTGCCGGGTGAGGCGGTGACGGTGCCCGGGGCCGGGAAGACCTGGAGCCGGGGCTCGGTGACGGGTCGCTGCGGAACCGCGACCGGGGTAGCCGAACTCGGGGTCGCCATCTGCGCGTGGGCGGTGATCCCGGTTGTGGCCATTGCCGCGCCGGTCGCCGCCGCACGCAGGAAGTGCCGACGACTGGTGCGGAGTTGCCGGCCAGAATCCTTCGAGGGATGGGTCATCGAATGTCACTTTCCGCTTCGTCCGCATGGGGCGAGATGGGCGCCAACCCTGGCGCGGAGGGGCATGCGATGCGGTTACATAACGACGAAGAGGATACCAGAGGCGCGCCGGGCTCGCCTGTCCGCCGGCACTCCGCATCCGGTTGGCTCGCGCCGTTTCCCGGTGATCACCCGCTCGCAGGGTGCTGTTAGGCGAGAATTTGGTCGGAGGCGGTTTCGCCGGCGGCGATGCAATCGGGGATACCGACGCCCTGCAGCATGTTCCCCGCGACCTCCAGGCCCGGGATCTCCGCGACCGCCTGCCGGATGCGGGCGACGCGGTCGAGGTGGCCGATGGTGTACTGCGGCATGACCTCGTTGAGGCGCCAGACGCGGGTGACCACCGGGTCGCCGGTGATGCCGCTGACGTCACGAAGCTCATCGCGCACGAAGCCAACGAGCTCGTCGTCGGAGTGGCGCAGCACCTCCTGCTGGCCGGCGCGACCGATGAAGGCGCGAACGAGGAAGTGGCCCTCCGGGGCGCGGTTCTCCCACTTCGAGGAGAGCCAGGTGATCGCCTTGACGGGGCGGTTCTCGACGCGTGGCACGAGATAGCCGTAGTTCCGGGGCGCTTTTGCCTGCCCTGTCTCGCGGTACCCGAGCAGGATGGCGGCGGAAGAGGCAGCCGGGATCTCCGCCATCGCGGTGGCGGCCTCCGGGCTGAGGTGCCGGAGCAGGTCGGCCTGGATCGGCGCCGGGGTGGCGAGGATCACCTTGTCGAAGACCTGCGAGCGGCCCCCGTCTGGACCGTCGTGCGCGACGGTGAAGCGGCCGTCGTCGAGGCGATCGATGCGGGCCACCTGGCGACCGGTCCGGATGGTGCCGCCATTGGCGGTGATCGCCTGCGCGAGCGCGTCGGGAAGCTCGTGCATGCCGGTACGGAAGCTGACGAAGCCCTGCTTCGTTTGCTGGCCGATGGCGCGCATCTGTTGTTGCTTGCGGCCGGCGAGCACGCCCTTGATGAGCCCGCCATGCGTCTTCTCCGCCGCGCGGAGCTGGGGGAAGGTCGCGGCGAGGCTGAGCTGCGAGCCATCGCCGGAATAGATGCCGGCCATGAGCGGCTCGATGAGGTTGTCGAAGATCTCGTAGCCGAGGCGACGACCGATGAAGGCGCGGATCGACTCGTCTTCGTCGCCCTTCTTCGCGGGGAGGACGAAATCGAGCGCCATGCGCGCCTTGCCGAGGGGTGAGACGAGCTTCGTCTTCGCCATCGGGGCGAGTTTGGTCGGGATGAGCCCGGTCAGGCCCTCGGGGAGCGGGTGCAGCTCCCCCTTGCAGGAGAGAAAGGAGCCGCGGTTGGCTTCGGTGGTCCACTGCAGGCGGTCGTCCAGCCCAAGTTCGCGGGCGAGGCCGATACCGCGGGGCTTGACGGAGAGGAAGGAATCCGGGCCGGCGTCGATGGTGAAGCCACCAACTTCCTCGGTGCGGAGGATGCCGCCGGTGCGGTCGCTCGCCTCGAGGAGCGTGACGTCGAGGTCCTGCCCCGACGTCACGAGCCGGTAGGCGGCGGCGAGTCCGCTGATGCCGCCGCCGATCACCGCAACGGATTGGGTCACGCGGTCGCCCCGGCCGGGATCCAGCCCGTCTCGGCGGCCTTCTCGCGGACCATACCGGCGAGGCCGGCCATCATCTTCGGGTGGTCGTTGACCATCTGGATGCGCTCGAGCTGCATGCCGAGCTCCTTCGCCTGCTCGGCGAACTCGACGTCGATGTCGAAGAGGATCTCGACGTGCTCGCAGACGAAGCCGACCGGGCAGATGAGGACGTGCTTGACGCCTTCGCTGTTCAGGCGCTCGATGTTTTCGGAGGCATCCGGGCCGAGCCACGGCTCCTTCGTCATCGCGGCGCTCTGGTAGGCCCACTCGCCGGGATGCGTCGGGAAGCGCTCCTTCATCGCCTCGAAGGTGGCCTGCAGCTCCTGCTCGTAGGGGTCGCCGTGCTCGCGGATACGCTCCGGCAGGCTGTGGGCGGTGTAGATGATCGGCACCTCGTTGCGGACATCCTCGGGGAATTTCTGGAGGGCGTCGTTGATGCGCTCCTCGAGGGCGTCGAGGTAGCCCGGCAGCAGGCTCCAGCTGTCGATGCTGGCGGTCTCGATCCCGTCGGCGGCCTCATCGACGGCCTTGTTGTAGGCGCCGATCGACATCGAGGAGTAGTGCGGCGCCATGACGAGGGTGACGGCCTTCTCGACGCCGGCCTGCTTCATCTCGGCCATGGTCTCGGCGATGTAGGGGTGCCAGTGGCGCATGCCGTCCCAGACCTTCCAGCGCTCGCCGTCCGGCGCCTGCTCGTTGAGCGCCTTCTCGATGCCGGCGCCCTGGGCGCGGGTGAGCTCAAGGATGGGTGAGCGGCCGCCGATAAGCTCGTAGCGCTCCTCGACCTCGCGGAAGATCTCTTCCGGGGTTTCCCGGTGATGCCGGACATCGAGGAGATAGGGGCGGACGTCTTCCATCTTGTCCGGGCCACCGTAGGCCATGATGAGGAGATGATGGGTTGCGGTTTGGTCGCTGGTCATGAATGCATGTGTCCTTGGTGAAATCGGGTTGCCGGGATTGGGGATGGGTTCCGGTCCGGCATGATCGCTCCGGCATTATAGGTACCATATATGAAGCACGAGAGGTGTCGGGAGAAACCCGGATTCCCCGTGCCGGAGCGGGAACGAGGAGAGATCAGGTGGAGCCAGCCAACAGCAAGCGCGCGTGGATCCTGAACAAGCCGGACCGGGTGGCGTTGATCGCGACGATCGTGACGATCCTGGT
>CAZVAA010000080.1:0-4477 GCA_964624125.1 uncultured Sphaerobacteraceae bacterium
GCCTGCGCAACGATCGCCTGATCGGTCGTCACGACGCCGAACTCCCGGTTCCCGTTAAATGCGGAGTAGGTGAGGTTCTGGTTCATCACCAGCGCCACCCGCTCGTCGACGACGATGAACTTCGCGTGGGTGAACTGGAACCGCGACAACCCCCATTGCACCTCGATCCCCGCGTCCTCCAACCGGTCCCTGGCCTCCTGCTGATCCCCGAACATCCCGAACGGATGCTGGTCCAGGATGACCCGCACGCGAACACCACGCTCCCGCGCCGAGATCAACGCATCGAAGACCGTATCGTCGGTCAGCATGTAGATCGTCAGGTCGATCGTGCAGCGCGCACCCGACAGCTCATCGAGCACAGGCGGATAGCCATCATCCGGCTCAACGAAGACGCCGGTTACAGGCGCCGGATCGTCGAGCCCGTCCAGGCATCCACCCGCGCGAAGCGGGGGCGTTCCGGCCCATGGAGTGGAGCATGATGTGAGGACCATCGCCATCGCGAGCAGCGCGCACAACAATGCCCCATATCGATATGGGGCGGAACATGATGATGGATTGTTACGGCGATGCGTCTGCACGGTCGACAGCATCCATTATGGTGGACAGGTCAGCGCCCTGGCCCTCGTATCCAGCACTCTCATTGCCCGGGGACGTAACCGTGCCCGGGCAATGGCGCTCCTGTCGAACGGGTCGACAGCCTGAGCTAGTACCGGGAAGATCGATTGGCGCGGACGCGTACCGGAACCGGCTGCGGTCGCCGGAGCAGGCTCTCGATCAATTCCTGGAGCTGTCGAAGCAGGTCCTTCACGGGAATACTCCTGGATACGGGTTGGATCGTCCAATCCAACGGGTCGGGATGCTTGCCGAAACTCGTCATCGAGCGGTTCGCGTGAATAAGCTAATCCTACCAGCAAGCGACGATTTCATCACCCCTTTACGGGTCATGCCACCAGAACCAACGCAGGGCCCGTGCCAACCTTCGTTTCAGGAGGCCGCGCCGGTGATACCCAATCTCCGGCGAACATGCTCTTGCAGTGCGTCCGCCCATGGCTCGCGCATGCGGCTGCCGGACGATACCAGCCGGATGTAGGAGGGGAGCAGGACACCAAGATCGAGCTCCGTCGCCCGCTGGACCACCGCGTCTTCCCATGGGCCGGTGAAGGACCGCGTGGCGCCGATACACCGTTCAGATAGCGCAAGCGCCACCAACTCGGCGGCGATACGGTCCGTCGTCGCGGCGAGGAATGTGCCTTCCGGCAGGATCAGGCTGACCACCGCGAGGCTGATCGGCAGCACGGAGGCGACTTCCGCCGTGAGCTCCGATCGCGCCCGATCCGTCGCGAACCGCAGCCGCTGTCGGGGGTGCGCGTACCGCGCCGGGACATCCAGCACGAACGGGCCCCGTCTCGCAACCTCAACGACATCCACGGCGACGATCCGATGCCGCGCGTTGACCAGCGCTCGCGGGAGAATCGCCGCGTCCAGCAAGGTGCCGGCCGTTGTCACCGGCAGTTGCTGCCAGTTCCCCATGCCGGTCGGGAGCACGAACGCCTTGCGCGCGTCGCTGCCCGACAATGGCGTCATGACCTCGACATCGCATCCCGCGGGCAAGGATCGGGCGACCTGCTCCGCGACGAGATCACCACGCTCGAGCGAAGCGGGCAGGATCGCGACATCCCCGCTCAGGTGCCCGACCATGTCGGGAAGCAGCCCGCTCGCCGCCTCCTCGAACGTGCGCTCCAGCCGGATCAGGACGGTCGTGCTACGCATCGGTCGGGTCTCCCTTGCTCACGCCCGCAGCACCGCGCCGCTCATGGGCGGCAGCTGGAGCGCCGATCCGTGCAGCTGCACGTCGAACTCCGTCCCGAGCGCCAGCCACACTTCACCGTGCTCGCGAAAATCGATCGCGGCGTCCTCCTCACTCCGGTTGACGACGATGAACCACGGCCCGGTCCGGAAACAGAGCAGGCCACCATCGCCGGCGTAGACGTGCATCGGCCTGTTGCCTGCAATGCCCTGCCGCACCCGCCAGAACAGGAGTCCCCGGTAGAACGAGCGGAGATCACGGTCTTGTTCCATGCCCCACAGCATCGGTGTCCGGGATTCCTCCATCCGGCGGGATCCATCGGTATACTCCAGGTCGTGCCACTGGTTCAGCCCGACTTCGGTGCCGTAGTAGACGATCGGTGGATGCGGCAACGCGCACTGGACCAGCGCTGCGATCTTCAGCCGCCGCACATCCCCCCTGGCGATCCACAGGAAGCGGTTCATATCGTGATTGTCGAGGAAGCTGGGTAGCGACAAGCCCTCCGGCATCCAGGTCAGGTGCCGATCAAGGAAGCGCCAGAACTCCTCCGCCGTGGTCAGGTCGAACGCGAAGAAGGCACGCATCTGCTGGAGCAGCAGGAAGTCCAGCGTGCCGTCCAGGCGCCCTTCGTAGGAAGCCATCGTCTCGGCGCTCTCGACGATCTCACCCACCAGTGCCACGTCCGGCTTGACCTCGCGCAGGGCCGCGCGGAATCGCGACCAGAATGCGTGCGAGGGCCCATTGGCATAGTCCAGGCGGTAGCCGTCAACTCCGCGCTCGAGCCAGTATTTCGCCGCGTCGATGAGGTAGTCCGCCGCCTCGTCGTGGTCGACGGCGACCTGCGGCATGGTCTCGACTCCGAAGAAGCTCTTGTACGAGCCGTCCTTGTGGAACGTGAACCACCGCCGTTCGCCTGACGACGGCTCCTGCTTCGCCTTGAGGAATGCCGGATGCTCGTTCGAGACATGGTTCGCGACGAAATCGAGCAGTACCCGGATGCCCTTGGCATGCGCGGCGTCGATCAACTCCCGCAGGTCGTCTTCGGCACCGAGGCGAGGCTCGATCGATGTGTAGTCCGTGGCGTCGTAGCCATGATGGGTCGGGGACGGGAAGACCGGAGATAGCCAGATCGCGTTCGCACCCAGGTTCTCGATATAGTCGAGATTCGCGGTCACGCCCCTGATCGTGCCACCGCGGAAATCGTTCAGCGACTCGCCCTTGCGAAACGAATCACCAGGGTTCGGCGCGAAGCGATCAACGAAGACGTGATAGATGACCGAACTCCGGAACCAGTCCGGAACCGTGCCCTGGTCGACGCCGTAAGCGAACAATCCCGGTTCGCCGGAATCGGGGTCAGTGTCCGCCCAGAGCCCGGTGCCATCAAGCGATTGCGCCTGGATGCGATACCGCACGAGCGTGCCATCAGCCTGCGCCGGGATTTCAGCGGTCCAGTCCTCGACGTAGCCCCAGACCAGCGTGTCCCACCGGACTCCGGCAGGCTGCATCGGCAGGGCAGGGGAGTCCTGGTCGGGCATCGTGCCGTCGGTCGTGAAGCGGACAACCATGCCACGCAGGCTGGTATCCTCACCCGCCGTTGCGGTGACGATAACTGGCTGGCCTGGCCCGGGATCCACGGGATCGATCCGGTTGCCGTGCCAAAGGCCCTGCGAGCGGCGACGAATCGCCTCCAGCCGGAGCTCGTCGGTCGCGAGCGTGCCGAAGATGAAATCGCTGGTGACGTTCGCCATTCCCTGCTCAGCCATGCGTCACCACCCAGGCACCGCCCGAGCGAGGCGGCAACGACATCGCGACGCCCTCATCGGTCGCTTCCACATCGGCAATCTCGCCCACCACGACTTGCAGGTCGAGTTGACCATCGATGCCAAGCACCAGCCGATCAGCGTGCTCGCTCGTATTGAGCGCGACCACGACCGACTCGCCCTCCATCGAGCGGATCATCGCGTAACTCTGCTCCGAGGCCTCCAGGGCCTGGTAGGTACCGCGTCGCAGCGCTGTCTGCTCCTTCCGGAGCCGGATCAACGCCTTGAACAGGTCCCGGAGCTCACTGTCCCAGCGAGATTCGTCCTGCCACGGGAAGGTCTTGCGCGCCCACCTGTCAGGCAAACCGCCGTCCAGCCCGATCTCGGTGCCGTAGTACACCGTGGGCGCTCCAGGAAACGTGAACATCAGCAGCGCCGACAACTCCAACGTGCGGACATCGCCGCTGGCAAGGGAGAGCACCCGCGCCGTGTCGTGGCTGTCGAGCAGGTTCATCTGCGCCTCCTGGACGTTCCAGTCGTACGCGGACAGTAGCCCGTCGATCTTGTCGGCGTACTCCTCGCCGTCGATCGGCGGCCACGGATTGTATCCGCGGTCGTCGGACCACTCCCTGACGATTCGGTCACGGCCAGTAAACGCGAGTGCGGATTCGGTGAAGACATAGTTCATCAACGCGTCGAACCGGGTGCCCGAGAGATAGTCGGGGTCGACATGCCAGATCTCGCCAACGATCCACGCCTCCGGGTTGACCGCGCGGACACGGTCGCGGAACTCTTCCCAGAATCCCGGGGTGGTGATCTCGGCAGGCACATCCAGTCGCCAGCCATCGATGCCCTTGCGCATCCAGTATTCGCCGACCTGCATCAGGTACTCGCGCACCTGCGGGTTGTC
>CAZVAA010000080.1:4577-11208 GCA_964624125.1 uncultured Sphaerobacteraceae bacterium
CCGAACACTGGCCGCGAGGAAGCTTCGTGTTGCGTCAAATGGATCCATCCTTCCTGGAGCCAACGTCCTGCCCACACCGGGGCCGAACGATCGCCGGCCCCGGTGCGGAGAATTGCTCCGCCAATCCTAGCCCTTCACCGCGCCCTTGGTCAGGCCCTCGACCAGGAACCGCTGGGCGAGGAAGAAGATGATCAGGATCGGGATCGAGCCGAGGACCGCTGCCGCGCAGAACAACGTCCAGGATGTCGCGAAAGCGGTCGAGAACGTGCGGACGCCGACGCCAAGCGGATAAAGGTTCGGATCGAACACGAGTAGCGATGTCAGGATGTACTCGTTGTAGACGCCGATGAAGCCGAAGATGAACTGCGCCACCAGCATCGGCTGGACCAGCGGGAAGATGATGCGCCAGAACGTCGTCCAGTGATTACCGCCGTCGAGGTACGACGCCTCGTCGAGATCCTTCGGGATCGCGTCGACGAAATTCTTCATGAGCCACACGGCAAGCGCGGAGCCACCGAATCCGAAGATCAGGATCAGGCCCAGCCGCGTGTTCGTGAGACCGACCAGCTGCAGCATACGGTAGTACGCGACCGCAGCCATATTCACCGGTAGCATCTGGATCACCAGCAGGGTCAGGATGCCGTATCGTCGACCCGGGAACCGCATGCGCGAGAACGCATACCCGGCAAACGTCGCAAAAATCACCGTGAGCGCGCCCGAGGAGATGCCGAGGATCAGCGAGTTCATCACCCAGCGCGGGAAGTTGCTGTCCACGCTGAGCAGGCGCCGGTAGTGGTCGAGGGTCAACACCGCCGGAATGAGCGTGTTGCTGTAGAGCGCCGACCCACCACCCTTGAAGCTGTACAGGATGACGTAGACGATCGGGAACATCACCAGCGCGATGATGGCCCAGATGATCAGCCGAAGAATCCATGCCTCGGCGTGCTGCCGGAATTTGGAACTCTCCTTCCAGCTCGGTTTCTCCTTGATGTCGGAGACCGAAGTGGGAGGGAGTGGTGCCTGGACCGCCATTAGTCAACATCCTTGAACGAGCCGGTGAGCCGGGCGCTGAGGACGATAAAGACCGCGATGATGAGGAAGGTAAACACGCCATAGGCGGCGGCGTACCCCATATCGCGTTCCGTGTAGATCAACTTGTAGGCGAAGGTCGCCAGCGTGTCCGTGACACCGTGCTTGGACCCGGGATACGCCTGGGGCAAGCCGTTCGTGAGCAGGATGATGACCCCGGCGTTGTTGAACTGGAATGCAAGCTGGGTGAGGAGAAGCGGCGTGATCGCGCCCAGCATGAACGGAAACGTGATGTCACGGAAGCGCGCCCATGACCCGGCGCCGTCGAGGTCGGCGACCTCGTACAACTCGCGCGGGATGGCCTGCAGCGCCGCCAGGCCGACGGTCATGAAGAACGGGTAGGAGAGCCAGAGGTTCGTGATCAGCAGCGCCGTCCTCGCTGGCGTATCCTCCAGCAACCAACGGACACTATCGAACCCCAGCCGGTTCAGGATCAGGTTGATCGGCCCCTGCACGTTATAGAGCCCCGCCCATAACTGGATGAGCAGGATGTTCGGCAACGCCCATGGCAGGATCAGGATGGTCCGGTACAGGTTTCGCTCGACCAGACGCTCGTGATTCAGCATGAGCGCGAGCATCATGCCCCCGCCCACATTGAGGATCGTCGTCAGGATCATCCAGACGATCGTCCACTGGAGCACCGGGATGAACTCACCACCCGCGCTCAGCGCGCGCCGGTAGTTCGCCAGCCCGATCCAGTCAAACTCGTTAAAGTGATAGATCAGGTGGTAATTGGTGAATGAGATATAGAAGGTGTAGATAAACGGCGCGATCGTGAAGATCAGGGCCGAGAGGATCACCGGCAACAGGTACCAGTAGGCGACCGGGAACTTCCTTCCTCCCGGGGCCGGCGTCTTGAACGATGCCTGGCCGGTGACATTCTCCGCCTGCGTGCCGAATTGCTGAATTTGCGCACTCATCGAGGTTCCCCACCCACGTGTCCCGGAGACGGGCAGACCACACCGTTTGCCGGGAGGCCCCGTCGGTTTCTCCCCGGCGTACCGGGCCGGGACGAAAGAAACGCCGGAAGGTGCGCGGGATGCGCCGCCTTCCGGCGTTTCAACGTCCGCTATCCGCGCAGGATTACTGCTGGATATTGGCCTTGATCTGCTCGACAGCAGCGTCCAGCAACGCCTGGACCTCATCGTCCGGGACATTGTTGGTGACGATACCGATCATGGCGTCGCCCCATGGCTGCCACACCTGCGCCATCTGCGGGATATTCGGCATCGGCACCGCAACCTCGACCTGGTCCATGATGGGGCCAAAGTGCGGGTTGATCTCCATCGCGGTCTCACGCAGCGATTCGCGCACCGGCGGCTTGTTGAAGCCCTCGATCATCAGCGAGACGCCCTCGACGCTGCCGAGGAAGTTCACGAGATCCTTGGAGGCATCGAGCAGTTCGGAGTAGGCGTTGACCTCGAAGACCTGAATGCCGGAGAAGGGCTGTAGCTGCTCACCGTTCGGGGCGGTCGGCAGCGGGGACACCGCGAAGTTGATACCGGCTTCGCTCAATGCCGGGCCGCGCCACGGGCCATTGATCCGCATGCCAAGCTGTCCGGCTTCCTCGATACCATCGAGGTACCCGGCCGCGTTGGCCTGGTCGAGGATCGCCTCAGGCATCTTCGGCTCCTCGTTCCAGTACATGTCGCGAAGCGCCTTGGCGGCCTCGACACCACCTTCGTTGTTCAGCCCGATGTCGTCGAAGTCGAGCGTGCCATCGTTGTTCTTGAAAATGTAGGAGCCATAGGCGTGGAAAAACGCGCCCTGGTAGTACTGCTGCAGGAGCTCGAACGCGAAACCATACGTCTCGGCGTCTGCGTCGGTCAGCTCGGCGGCCTTGGAGACCAGTTCTTCCCAGGTTGTCGGCGGCTCGGAGACCATGTCCTGGTTATAGAAGAGCACCAGCGATTCGGAGAAAACCGGGTAGCCATACACCTGGCCGTCATACATCACGGCGTCGATCGCCGACTGCGGGATGTCCTCGAAGCCGACAATGTCGCCTTCCTCCCATGGCATGGCGATCTGCTGCAGCGCAACTTCACCGATCCAGTCGTGCGCGACCGGACCGAAGACGTCCGGACCATCGCCACCCGGCGCGGCCTGGCTGAGCTTCGTGCGGAAGTCCGCATCCGGCACGGTCACAAGCTCGACCGGCGTGCCAACCAGCTCGGTGTAGCGCTCGGTCGCGGCGACCAGCGCGTTCCACTCGTTCGGGGAGGTGTCGATCGATGAGCGGGTCCAGAGCACCAGGTTGTCAACCTGCGGGCCTTGTGGCTCGTACTGCTCAACGGCCGCGGCTGCCGGAGACGCATCCTGTGCGAGAGCGGCCTTGCCAGCCACACTGAACGCGGCTGCCCCTGCACCGAACGCGGCCGCCCGGCGAAGCGCATCACGGCGGCTGAGCTTCCCTTCAGCAACTTTCCCCGCCAACTCCTGAAGTGCCTTTTCGTGTGACATGGATCCTGGTTCCTTTCCCTCATGTGACGTCATGCGTCGTTGCCTGACGTCTTCGAACCCCTTGCCAAGACGGCATACGCCACTGCAAGATCGGCTGGTGCGCCCAAAGATTCCGTTGTCCACGCGGACTAGCGCGCCAGTCTGCTCACAGGATGGTGTTATGCGAATTCTACGACGCTGGGCTACTCGAATGCGACCTTACGAGACGCAGCCGCCGCCCGGATCGAATACCTTAATAATCGGGATGGGATGATGAAGATGAACGCCCCAGAGGACAGCCAGGCCGCACACGTCGGGAGCATCATGCTCGACGTCCCTGAGCGCTTCTCGCTGCGCACCTCCAGCGCGCCGGTCTGGTGGGTGGGTCATCGCAATCCACGCCAGGCATGGATCGACAACACCCTGGTTCATGTCGAGCGGGAAGGGGAGCGGAACATCCTGCGCGAGGTACGGCAGGACAAACCGGGCCAGGTCACCATCGCATCCAACTCGACACCGGAAGCGGACGCCACCTGGCTTCATCGAATGTTCAATTCCGGTCTTGACATGCCACGGTTCGACGATCCCGTTATCGCCGACCTTGCGGAGCGCTATCCCGGGCTCTTCCCGTTCTCCGATGGCTCGTTGTTCAACGGGTTGCTCACCGCCATCATTGGCCAGAGCGTCTCGCTCGCCTCGGCCGCCGCGGCCCAGCACAAACTGGCTCGATCATTCGGCGAGGGGGTTGTCGCCCACAACCGGGAGTTCTGGCCGCTTCCGTCGGCGGAGCAATTGGCAGACGCGCCTGTTGAACTCATCCGGGCGTGCGGAGTCACCTGGAAGCGCGCCGAAGCTATCCTCCATATCGCGCGGGAGCAGGTCGCCGGGAGCCTCCCGGATGACGACATCGCGCGAGAGCGCCCGGATGAAATCGTCACCGAATTGTTGAAGCTGCCGCTGGTCGGCAAGTGGACGGCGGAATCCGTCCTTCTCTGGGGAATCGGCGCGCCGAACGCCTATCCACCCGGCGATGTCGCGCTTCTTCGCGCCGCCCGCAAGGCATACGGCCGGCCCGACACGTCGATGAACGACCTCCATATCCTCGCGGAGCAATGGCAACCGGCTCGCAGCATCGCAGCGCGGCTGCTCTGGACTGACCTGTTGGGCCAGCCCTGACACAGGACACACGGAGCCCCGGCCGCCAACTGGCGAACCGGGGCTCCGTAGTGACGATCTGCCGATTGGCGGGTCAGTGGCTCAGGCTACTGGCACACCCACTCGTTGCGGTTGCCCTGCTGCCACATCCAGGCTGTCGCGTTCGCGTTCGCGACCGGATCGAAGACGTCCTGGTCGGCGAACGGCGTCCGCTGCCACGTGCTGGGCAGGAACTGGAACAGACCACTGGCCTGGCTCGTCGGGTTGATCGCATTCGGATCGAGCACCGACTCGCACCGCGCCACCCGAAGCATGTCCTCGCGCGGCTGGCCATAGGCATCGGCTGCGGCGTAGATGATCTGGATGATCTCCTGCTCGGTGTAGCCGTCACTGCCGTCGACCGGCGGCGTGACCGGCTCGGTCGGCTCGGGAGCCGGCGGTTCGGTCGGGGCCGGGGTCGGAACTTCCGGCTGCGCCGTTTCCGGAGCGGGCTCGGCTGGCGCCGATCGCTCGGTCGGGGCCGGGACTTCCTGCTCGGCCGGCGTCTCCACCGCGCCCTGCTGCAGGAAGTCGGCATACGCCCAGCCAAGCGTCCCGTTGTAGCTCACCGGGAAGAATCCGCCCTGCGGCTCTCCGCGCAGCTCGACCACCGCGCCATCCTCCATCACCGTCACGATCGCGTGATCGAGCGACGGACCCTGGCGCAGGTTGAGGGCGCCATCGATGACCGTGGCCGAACCGGTGACCGCTTCACCGACCGGAACCGCATCGGGCGCCGGGGCAGGCGCGGGCTCGGAGGGCGTTTCCGGAACCGGAGCCGGGGCGGGAACCTCGGCCGGCGTGTCATCGCTGGTGCCAAGAATGGACGCCGCGTGCGCCCAACCGCTGGTATCCGCGTAGATGATGCTCAGGAACCCGTTGGCGCTATCGCCATTCAGGGCGACCAGTGCCCCATGCGGGATCACCATCATCACGCCATCACCGGTGCTCGGTCCGGTCCGGAAATTGACCGGGCCGTCCGCGACATACACCTCACCCTGCTGGCCGCCGGTGGTGACCGGTCCGGGCCCGGCGAAGCCGGTTGAGAGGTAAGCGCTGTAGGCGTATCCGACCTGCCCCTGGTAGGCGACCGGGTAGAAGCCATTCACCGGATCACCGGTGATCTCCACGCCGGCACCGGCGGGCAGTACGTTGAGGATCGTGGAATTGAGCGCGGGCTCGCCGCGCAAGTTGAGGTCATCGGTCGTCGTGACCGCGCCAGCGTTCGCTGAAGCTTCGGCGGGCACCATGGCGATGCCGCCGACCAGGACCATCAAGGCCGTCAAGACAGCGACGGCGCGCTGCAAGAAGATTCCCGGTCCGGGAATAAAGGATCCGGCGCCATCCACACCGGAAAGAAACCTGTACATGTAGGGAACTCCCTGATCCCGACGCCTGGTCCGTTGGCATGTGATACCGGCCGCCTGATCGGCATTCGGCCCGCCACATTACCGGGGAGGAGACGGCAGCGCGCGCCAGCAGCCAACTGGCAGGCATTCGCCGTCCGGCAGGAGTCGTGGGCGGACACACGCACTCGCCAAAGCATCGGTTCCTGTTGACACAATCTCCGTCGTCCTCCGCGAAACACCCCTCCAGCGCTTGCGGAATTTCCGGCGGCGGACCCTTGAGTGGGTACCACCGGACCACGATGAGGAGAGATCGACGCCACCATCCTCCAGCCACGGAACATCGGGCATCGTCTCATGGAGCAAGACTTTGGCACGCAGGGAGGCCAATGTCAAACGGGAAGCGCACCGCCAGGCCGGATTCCGGTGACGACGGCGCGCGTCCTTTTCCGTGAGAATCCGGCTCATATTCAGCCGGTTTTGCCCACCAGGTCCCAGCGATTCGCGCGTTTCAGGGAGATGTCCTGCCCAAGATCCGTCAACTGCTCGCGCAGCGCGTCCTC
>CAZVAA010000081.1:0-11190 GCA_964624125.1 uncultured Sphaerobacteraceae bacterium
TCGAACGCCTCTGGCAGGGCATCACCACCAGCGCGACGCTGCTGGCATTGCTGGCGGAACAGGACGACGCATGACGACCGGAACGCGACCGAACATCCTCTATCTCCACTCGCACGACACCGGGCGCTATGTCCAGCCCTACGGTCATGCGCTGGAGACACCGAACTACCAGCGACTCGCCAACGAGGGGCTCCTCTTCCGGAACGCCCACAACGCCGCGCCGACCTGCTCGCCCAGCCGCGCCGCGCTCCTCACCGGGCAATCGCCCCATTCGGCCGGCATGCTCGGGTTGGCGCATCGCGGCTTCGCGTTGAACGATCCGTCGCAGCACCTCGCCAGCGTCCTCCGCGACGCGGGCTACGACACCGCCCTCTGCGGCGTCCAGCACGTGACAACCGGCGACCCGCGCGACTGCGGGTACGCTCGCGTCCACAAGGCGCACCTCATCGACGACATCACCGCCAATGCGACCCGGGAAGTCAGCGATCTTGCGGCATCGAACGACCCGTGGTTCCTCGACGTCGGCTTCTCGGAGACCCACCGCATCTTTCCCGAAACGGAAGACGACGGCCGCTACCTGCGGCCGCCCGCGCCCCTGCCGGACACCGCCGAAACCCGCGCCGACATGGCCGCCTACCACGCCAGCGTCAAGGCGCTCGACCGAGCCGTCGGCACCGTGCTGGACGCGCTCGACGCCACCGGGCAGGCCGACAACACGATCGTTCTCCTCACGACCGATCACGGCCTCGCCATGCCTCTCATGAAATGCAACCTGACGGACCACGGCACCGGCGTGCTGCTCATCATGCGCTACCCGAAAACGATCCCCGCTGCCGCCGTCACCGATGCCCTCGTCAGCCAGGTCGACCTCTTCCCGACCCTCTGCGACCTCGCCGGCATCCCGCATCCCGACTGGCTGCACGGGCAATCGCTCATGCCCGTCTTCACCGACACGACAGCCGAGGTCAACGACGAAATCTTCGCCGAGGTCACCTACCACGCCGCCTACGAACCGCAGCGCGCCGTCCGCACGCCGCGCTGGACGTATATCCGGCGATACGGCGACCGCACGCTGCCCGTCCTCCCCAACTGCGACGACAGCCCGAGCCGCGACCTCCTGCTCGACCACGGCTGGGACACCCGGGAGATCGCCCGCGAGCAGCTCTACGACAACGTCCTCGACCCGGTCAACGCCCGCAACCTCGCCGCCGATCCGGCCTTCTCCAGCGTCCTCGAAGAGATGCAGGCCCGCCTCGACGCCTGGATGGAGCGGACCGCCGACCCGTTACTCGACGGCCCCGTCCCGCTCCCGCCCGGCGCCACCGCGAACGACCCCGCTTCCCGCTCCTTCCACGAGGATCTCTGGCACGCCGCCCCCGACGGCTCCCTCCACACAATCCCCAACCCCGGCCGCAACCGGTAACGCGCCACTCGCATCGACCCGGCCAAGTAGCCCCGCACCGGAAGTGTGCGGGGCCGCGACCTCAGGTCGCGACCCTGACCGCCCTCTCGATGCCATGACGACCGCCCCCTTAAGGCACGCCGAATGCGCGAATCCGGGAAAAAGGAGTACCCCATGCGCTACGGCACGAAAACGAACAAATCCGCCGAAGACATCCTCGACCGGGCCCATGCCTTCTTCGGGCCCGGGGGTGAGCTGGGCTTGCCGGAAACCATGTCCACCCATGACACAGCCGCGTTCGGGGACGAAACCGGCGGCCTGGTCGTCTCGGCGGAAGAGTCCGGCACGGACGAAACCGAGGTCACCATCCTCAGCCGCGAATACGATCACTGGGCCGAGCGGTTCATCAAGGAAATCGGCTGAGTCTCTGGCCACGCCCGTCACAGATCCCTACACCGAATCGTCTTCCGTGTGAACCGGGCCCCGCACGTCACCTTGCCCATCACACGGAGGCATCATCATGGGCAGTATTCACGACCGGATCGAGCACAATACGATGTACCGCCAGGAAGGCAAGCTCGCCGCCGGAGAGGCACGCGTGGCGGAGCGTGAGCGCGCCCGCCTGCTCCAGCGCGACCAGCCGCGCCCGTTCAGCGATCCGGTGCCGGGTTTCAAGTGAGATGTCACAACCCCGACAATTGAGGCGTCCTGTTAATAGACGCGGAATGGCCGCGTTGTTAATGGCGACAGGAGCCTTTTGTTCATGACCTTGCGAATCCAGGACCAAAACATCATCGGCAACTTGTATGCGCGGATAGCGCCGTTCAACGCCTACATCGAGAACGAGACGAACCTCGATCCAAAGCTCACCGAACTCGTCAAGATGCGCGTCTCCCAGATCAACGGCTGCGCCTACTGCACGGCGCTGCATACCGAAGCAGCGTTGAACGGCGGAGAGCGCCTGGATCGGTTGACGGTGCTCTCTGCATGGCACGAAGCCCCGGACTGGTTTACCGACCGCGAGCGTGCGGCTCTCCTCTGGGCCGAAACCCTGACGACGATCTCCGACAGCGATGTCAACGACGACCTTTATGCGCTGGTGCGAAAGGAGTTCAGCGAGAAAGACCTCGCCGATCTCACGCTCGTTGTCATCACCATCAACGGAACCAACCGGATGGCGACGCCGTTCCGCGCACCGTTGAGCCACTTCGAGGTGCCGACACCGGCAGCGATCGCAGACTGACGACGAGACATCGGGCGGCACGATTGTCACATCACACCACTGCCGCTCGTCCACCCTGTAGACGCGGAGACACCGCGTCAATACGGCACAAGGGAGTTCCATCACAATGACAAGCCGAATCCAGGACCAGAACGCCGCCAGCGGCCTCTACCAGCAGATGCAGCAGCTGGAAACCTACATCAGGACCGCGACGGATATCGAACCGATGCTCGTGCACCTGGTGAAAATGCGCGTCTCCCAGATCAACGGTTGCGCCTACTGCATGGCGATGCACACCAACGAGGGCCTGAAGGACGGCGACCGCGTGGATCGTTACGCCCTCCTCTCCGCCTGGCGCGAAGCGCCCGACTGGTTCTCCCCGCGGGAGCGAGCCGCGCTGACCTGGGCGGAAACGCTCACGAAGATCTCGACCGAGAACGTCACCTACGAGATCTACGCCTCCGTCCGCGAGGAGTTCAGCGAAAAGGACCTCGCCGATCTCACGCTCCTGGTCATCACGATCAACGGCTGGAACCGGATCGCGATCCCCTTTCGCGCCGAGCCGGCCCATTTCGACGTCCCGGTCCCCGAGGCCGTCGCGCGTTAATCACATCCACTCGACCATCGTATGGATCGGGCCCTGCAAGGGTCCGGTCCATACACGTGTTTCCCGAGTTGCATCCACCCTGCACAATAGATACGGGCCCCATCCAGGAAACGCACATCTCCAGGGAGTCATGACACCGTGATCGCCGACACGCTCCCATCCCAGACGTATCAATCGCTGCGCCCCTACCTATTTAGCGTCGCCTACCGGATGACCGGCAGCGCCAGCGATGCCGAGGACCTCGTGCAGGACGCGTGGATTCGTTACCTCGACGCCGGCTCACCCGCCGTCGATTCGCTGCGCGCCTACCTCACCACGATCGTCTCGCGCCTTTCCCTGGACTACCTGAAATCCGCCCGGGTCAAGCGCGAGCAATACACCGGCACCTGGATGCCGGAGCCCGTGCTGACCGCCGAGACCATGGATGGTCCCGCCGCCGCCGTCGAGCAGCGCGAGTCCATCTCCCTCGCCCTCCTCACCCTGATGGAGCAACTCACTCCCGACCAGCGGGTCGTTTACGTGCTCCGGGAAGCCTTCGGCCTCGCCTACGACGAGATCGCCGTCCATCTCGGCAAGAGCGCAGCTGCCTGCCGGCAGGTTTTCCGCCGTGCCCAGCAGCGGATGGAACGTGAAATGCCCGCTCAATCCACCTCTCCCCAGGAACACCAGCGGATGATCGAGCGATTCATGGATGCCTTCGTTCGCGGCGACATCAAGGGCGTGGCCAGCCTGCTGAGTGAGGACGCCGCCTGGTACGCGGACGGTGGCCCAAATCGCCTGGCGAACCGACACGGAATACTCGGTCGCGATCGCATCGCCCGCGGTCTCACCGGGCTTATCAACAAATTTTACCGGGAATACACGTCAAAAATTGATCTCTCGATGCAGATTGTCGACGTCAACGGCGCCCCGTCGGCGGCAGTGTTCAACGATGGCCAGCTGGAGCGGATCATCTCGCTCGACATGTCGAACGAACAGGTAACCTACGTCAGGATCCTGCTCAACCCGGAGAAGTTGGCATACCTGGCCCGCGCGCTCGGCACCGAGCCCGCCTGGGAATCGCCCTACCCCAAACCGCGAGGCGCAAGCTGACATCCCACGTGCCAGGCCTCCCCCGAACGACCGTCCCGTGTCGGCGGCCTCGCATCTCCGGCCGATGCATCACTCCGCGTCATCCGTGTCCCGCACCCCGTCGCGGATGTAGGTAGCGAAGGCGCCAACCGCCACACCGATGCAGACCGCATTCGCGACACCGTTGGCCTGGTCCTGGGCCAGGACATTCCATGCCTCCAGGCGCCACAGCTCCGCTGGCGACTCCATCACCTGCACCCGCTGGAGAATCGCCACCGCAGTCACCCCGGAGAGCAACATCGGCACCAGCCAGGCCAGGCGGACGTCCACCACCTTCCCGGCCAGCACCACGCATCCCGTCAGGAAGAGCACATTCCGGATCAGCAGCCGGGAGAGATCGATGCCCGGCATCGCGTAGGGCCACATCCGGATTACCAGCACCACCCCGGCGACTCCGATCGCCACCAGCAACACGAGATGCATCGCCCGCATCGCCGGCAGCACGGTCGACGACACCCGCTCGGTCTCCCCGAACGGCGTCCACAATCCGACGCCGATTACGCTCGCCAGCAACGCCGCCGCCAAATGCACGGCCAGCGTTTGATTTCGCGGGATCAGCATTGGATCTTCCACTGTCACCGGATCGACCGCCTGCCCGATCCACCACACCAGGACCACGATCGCCGCCAACGCCGCCAACGAATGGATCAATCGACGCGACTGCAGATACAGAGCGATGACACGTCGACCGATGCCAGCATGCATGTAGGGGCCGTACCTCGAAGAGTGTCGGCCCGATCGACGCCGAAGGCGTTGATATGCGGAGGCCACTGTACTCACGGCAGCTCCCCCACCGTCAACCGCCCGTGCATCAGGTCGTCCCAGTTCGCCTCCAGCCACGCCCGCTGCTCCTCCGGTGACACTTCCGCGAACCGATCAACCTCACCTTCGAGCTCCTCGGCATTCGACGGCACCCGATAGAAATGCTCCGGCCACTCGTCGACGCCAATATTCCGTGCCAACGCCGTCATCACGACATACTGCACGGGATCCGCCGGCTCCTGCGCCATCCTGAAGCTCAGCGGCCAGAGTTGCTGGCTCAAGATCTCACTGACGCTCCAGTTGATCGGCGCCAGATCAATTGACGCGGTCGCGTGGTTGTCGTCCTGGCTCCAGCCACCGCCCATCTGGTTCCCGCTCGACACATAGACGCGATCAACCACCCCCTCCAGCCCTGCCACCGGCCCGAGGAACGCGTGCACATCGTCCGTCAGGCCAGGCAGCATGCGCTCATACGCCGGGTGGACACACACCTCGATCGGACCCGATTCATCACAAACCCCATGTTCGGGGAGGTCCATGACTGACTGCGCGCCAAACTGCGTCGGCGTCTGGTACCGTGCATCGACCATCACAAATGCGCCTCCAATCGCCAGCACCACCGCGGCAACGAAGATCACCCCACCCAACCGGGTTCGGGCTTCCCGCCAGATATCGATCCCGAGCACGATACCCAGCAACCCGACGCCCCAAGCAATCTGCGCCCAGGCACTGACCGGCCGAATCTGCACGTTTTCGACGACAGGTCGGAACCACGGGCTCGGGTTCATCACCCCAAGGAGCGATGTCACCTCAGAACCGGACGGCAACGCCGCGAACGCCAGCACGAACGCCGCAATCGCGATAACCGGCGCGGTCTTGCCACCAATCCAGCGCCCGACGCCTACCCCGAACGCAGCCGCCAACGCGATATACGGGACGCCGACGGCGATCACCCCGACTTCCGGGCCGCCCCAGGTCGCCCGCGCGGCACCATATGCGAGCAACGGGATCGCGAACGCGACATAAACCGCGATCGCCCAGATGAAGAGCGATGTCGTCAGCGACATGTATCTCTGCCAGACCGGAACCGGTGTGGTTCCCATCAGGTCAGTCACATCGCGACGCCGCTCACGCCCACCCGCATACCCGCCGACCCCGACCGTCGTCATCATCAGCGGCAGCGCCATATTCGAAACCGTGACCGTAATCTCCGGCCAGACCGCAACACCCGGCGTCAACGCTCCCCGCAGGATGACCCACGCGAAGATCGCGCTGACTGGCATCAGCAACAACCCACCGCCGCGCCACAGGTCGATCCGAAGCATCCCGAGAAAGCTCCGTGCCGCCCCACTCCGGTACGGGCGAACTCCAGAATCGCCCCGGTGCGGCATTTGCCTGGCAGCCAGCGCGCTCACGACAACATCCTTGTCGGGGCCGTACCCCGAAGGGTGTCGGCCCGATCGATCGCAGATCGATATCTGGCGACCAATGCGCTCACGGCAAATCATCCAGCGTCAGCGTGCCGGTAAAGACCTCGGACCAGTTCGCATCCAGCCACGCTTCCCGGTCTTCCCGGGTAAGCGCCAGGAAACGGTCGATCGCCAAATCGACGTCGGCGGCGTCAAGATAGACCGGATCCGGGATAGAAACCTCACGCTTCGATGGAACACGGACTTCGGCGACCGGCAGCTCGGGCAGGATATCGTGCGAGATCGCAACATCTCGCGAAATCCCGGCCTCCTCCAGCATCCACTTCAACACCACATAATCGCCACCGGTAATCCCGTACCATGGTCCACCGGGATACGCGAGCAAGTTCATCAGGATACGCTGATGGAGTTCCAGGTTCTCGATCTCGTCGCGGTCATAGAAGTTGATGAGCGCCGTGCCCGATGCCAGGTCCGGGCGAGCCTCCGACGAACCTGATTCCCAGTGCATCGGTACCCAGGTCCGCCCCGCGATCGGCGACAACAGTTCGGCCACAATATCCGCCGTTTCCGGAAGCAGTGCCTCCTGCTTCTCATGCAAGCAGACGGTCAATGCATCATCCAGCCGCGTCGTGCACACCTGCGGCGGATGCTGCTCGGCAAACATACCCCAGTTGGTATCGTATTTGGCGGCCGCGCCCGTTCCCCCGATCGCCGCAATGGCAAGCGCACCAAGAGAGACAATCAACGACAGGACCGTTCGCCGTTTCCACCAGCGCGACAGGAGAAAGAACGCCACACCCAGTCCGGCCATCCACAGCAGCGCCCAGCCGGTGACATTCTCGGCTGGTATCTGTTCGGATCGATATTCGAATGGGATCAGGAACCGCCAGGCGCCATCCTTGCTGAAAAAGGTCTCCAGCCCCGCGGGTGGCGCCAGGTATCCACCCTCAGGCCCCATCTCGGCGCCAGCTGGAGCACTCCGTCCGATGAGGTTGCGCAATCCAAGCGTCGTCTCCCAGAGGATGCCGCCTCCCCAGATCCCCCCGATCAGTGCCAATGGCGTCATGACACCGGGCCAGATTGTGCCCGCGAGCCACCCCAGACCAGTGGCGCCTATGATCGCTCCCACCACGAGCAGCGGCCAATCCAGCACCGGTCCCGCCCAGGTCGCCTCCGACCCCGCATAGGCGTAGAACCCCAAGGCGACGGTCAGGTAGCCGGTGATGGACCAGGCGGTGACGGTAAAAATCCCAAGCGCCTGCTGGAGACCTTGCGGGAACGACATCGTCGTCATCTGTTCGGTCGATTGCCGCCGGTGATCCCGGCTGGCCGCCCACGCGGCGATACCTCCCGCGATCGCCGCCACCGGCGCCATCGCCATCACAGCGCTGCGGTTGACGCCCTCCCAGTACACGACCCCGTTGGGAAGCTCCTGCCACATCATCCAGAATGTCGCCAGCGCGATCGCGACCGCCCCGATAACGCCGGGACTCCGTCGGAGCTCGATCTCAAGCAACCGCATCACCTGATGCCACCGGGTTGTGACGGAAACCTCTGCGAACCGGGAGGGGGTTCGCTCGTCTCCGGATATCCTCTGCACACGGATCGTATTCGCGCTCACGGCAAATCCTCCAGCGTCAGCTCACCCGCCCGCAACGCGTCCCAATTCGCTTCCAGCCACGCACGCTGCTCCTCCGGGGAGATGGCGGCGAAGCGGTCAACGGCAGCGTGGAGGCTGTTGACGTATTCCGGACCGACCTGGACATCAGCGTATTGCTGGAATGCCATGTAGTCCGTCACACCATCCGCCCTCGCAGCGTCTACCCGGGCAGTCATCGGAGCCGGCCGAAGGAGAAGCGCCCCATTTGCGTCGGTTTGCGACACTCCGGCCTCCTCTAGCAACCATGCGCCGATCACCCACTGTGCCGAGCCCGTTTCATGGCCCAGCGGCGCTGAGAGATCGTGTAACAACTCCCGTAGCAGCGTGCTGTAGATGTAGTCAGGGATTCCGGTCTGGTCATAGACATGGATCAGTAGGCGGTTCGGGTCCAGGTGGACCTCCTCTGCCGGCTGGTTCTCATACACGGTCGGTACCCCGGCAATACCAGCGATGGGTGCGAGGAGGCTCTCCACAGCGCCTGCCGTATCGTCAAGCAATGATGCATCCTTGGGATGAAGGCAGATACTGATGCGGCCACCGAGCCGCTGCTCGCATACGGGGTCGACATAGGTGGCGGCACTCCGATGGGCTGGCATGTGGGGAGGATTTCCGAGAAGCTCTACAGCCGCGACACCGGAGATTACCGTCGAGATCGATAGCGCAATGAGGCACGCAACGGCGCGATGCCGGATCCACCAGGCGATCGCGGCAAGCGTGACGGAAAGCCCGATCACCCAGGCGAAACCCGTAAGCACCACGGAGCGCAGGTCATGGAAGTTGAGCAACTCATACGGCAAGAGGAACCGGATTGAACTTTCACTGATGCGGAAGCTGGTCGTTCCGTTTTCTACAACGTAGTCGGTTCTCCGCAGGTCACCGGTAAGGGCATACGCCGCCTGAAGACCGGCCGTGATGACGATCGCGACGAGCGGGCTCAAGCGGTTCCTGAAGACAACGCCGACAAGCCAACCGATCGAAACGCCGAGCACGATGGCAGCAACGGACAGAGTGACGAAGCTCCACGTTGGTCCAGACCAGGTCGCGTTCATCGCTGCGTAAACAAAGAACCCAAGGACTACAATGAGGTAGCCGGCCAGGCACCACATGATCGTGGCGAGTATGGCCACGACATCACGCCTCGCGGAACCGAGAACCGTCTGGTTGAGTTGATCCTTGAGCTGCAGCCGCTCCTCACGCCCGGTGACGAAGGCGGCGATACCTGCTGCCAGTGCGGACGCTGGAATGAGAGCGTGCGAAGCAGAGCTACTCACTTCCAGCCACCGCACCACACCAACCGGGAGATGGTCCCACATCAACCAGGCTGTCACGGCGGCAATCGCAAAAGCAGCGAAGGTGGCTGGGCTGCGGCGGAACTCGATGAGGAAGAGCCTCCACCACGTCATGGTATGGTCCACGAAGCGGGGCGCGAGGGCATGTTCTTCGATTGGCAAGCTCATCCGTGTGGTCATCGCCGGCCCCGGTTCCGCGCCAACACCGCACCATACCCTCGCTCGATCGGGGAGTCACCGGGCAAGGTCTCGGCCTGGCCGAAGGCGACGAGGTCGCTCGCGGTACCGTGGAACACGAGCTGCCCGTCATCCATCAGCATCACCTCGGAGCACGCCGCCGCGACATCCTCGACCAGGTGCGTGCTGACGAAGACGGCGCTGGTCTCCGCCATCTCCCGCAGCAGCGTCCGGAAGATCACCCGCTGCTCGGGATCGAGCCCGACGGTCGGCTCGTCAAGGAGCAGCAGCTCTGGTTCGTTGACAATTGCCTGGGCGATGCCCACCCGTCGCAACATGCCGCCGGAGAGGGACTTCATCTTCGACCGGGCGCGGTCCTCCAGCCCGACGCGTTCGATCGCGGTGGCGACGGCGGCACGGACCCTGTTCGGCGGCATCTCCTTCAGCAGCGCGAAGTACTCGATGAACTCGAATACCGTGAAGTTCGGGTAGAAGCCGAACTGCTGCGGCAGGTAGCCAAGACGACGGCGGATCTCCCGCAAGTCATGCGCATCCCGCGATGAGCGCCCAAGAAGCGAAACCTCCCCGCGTGTTGGCTTCAGGACCGTCGCGAGGATGCGGAGCAGCGTCGTCTTCCCCGCGCCGTTCGGGCCGAGCAGGCCGAAGACACCGGGACCGGTCCGCAGATCGATCTCCCGTAGCACGGTCGTACGGCCATATCGGTGGCCGACGCCGCGTAGGTCGACGCCCATGTAGCCTGGTTTCGTGTTCTCCGTGCGTGTCTTTACCGCCAATGCCATCGTTTCCGTACCTCCGTGGTGTGCCGAGCTCCGTTGTCCCTCAGGCCCCTGGTCGGCAGTAATACGCGTGCTGGAACGTCGCTTCGCGTAGGGTTCTTCGCTTCGCTCAGAATGACGGGTATCTCTTTACCGCCAGCGCCATCGTGCATCCTCCTGAGGGCGCCCGAACGCGCCGTTGTTCCACATGACGATCGCGCCACAGACCAGGATCGCCGCCAGGTAGATCGGGGCGTGATTCATGAGCGTGGATTCCGAGACGACCGTGCCGAGATCGACCGGCGCGGCGGGATTCTCGCGGCGTGCCTCCAGCACCGGCCGCATGACGATGCCGCTCCAGACGAGGAGCGCGACGCCGCCGCCGAGCGTGGGGAGACCAGTCAGGGTGGCGACGGCGAGCCCAAGCATCGAGATACCAACCATCGGCAGCAGCCAAAGCGCGGTGACGTCGCTGACCACGGGCGTCACCAGCGAGGCGACCCCGCCCAGCACCGTACAGATCGCGAAGACGACGGTCATCCGGACGAGCAGGATCATTCTTCCGGAGACCGGCATGGTGCGGGAGATCTCGTAGGCGACATCCGCCCCCGCGCCGTAGGCATACGCCACACCAATCGCTGCCAGCGCCGGAGTCAGCAGCGGGATCAGCGGCTGCTCCGTCGCCTGCGTCACGACCACGCCGAGCGCGAAGACGACGGCGCTCGCGACGATCC
>CAZVAA010000082.1:0-8236 GCA_964624125.1 uncultured Sphaerobacteraceae bacterium
TCCAGCCCGTCGATGCCCAGCTCGGCAGTTCGGTCGATCATCTCTTCCAACGACGGCAACTGGTCCCCTTCAGGGCCGCTCCCGAAGCGATGGAACGAATAGGTGGACACTGCAAGCTGCACCGACGATCTCGTGCTCATATCAATCCTCCGTTGGAACCGCATTGCCTCAAACGTTCAGATCAAACCCCAGCCAGCACGGGCCGTCAATGGGGAACCCGGGCGTTACTTCACGTCCGGCAACATCGGGGAATCGGCCTGCGTCCATATCAGATCTCTCCGCGCCACACCGCTCCGCATCCCACCCAATCGAGAAGAACAGTGCACGTGCCAGCCGGAATCACACGGTCGTCTCACTCGATGCGTCCGCCTGGCTCCACACGCAAAAAACCGGGACGCTCTGGAATGGAGCATCCCGGTACTCGTCATCCGCTGGTTCGCGCTAGTCCTCGTACGGAACAGAATTCGCCTCGATCACGCCGGCGTAGAACCGGCCACTATCCTTGATCGTCCGCGCTTGCGTTTCGTAATCGACATGGGTGATGCCGAACCGCTTCTCGTAACCCTCTGCCCACTCGAAATTGTCGAGCAGCGACCACACGAAATACCCACGGAGATTCACGCCCTGCTCGATCGCCCGGTGCGCCGCCAGCAGATGTCGCCGCACATACGAGATCCGCTCGGGATCCGCCACCCGACCGTTCACCGGTGTCGGATCGGTATACGCGGCGCCATTCTCGGTAATGTAGATTGCCGGCGGATCGTAATCCCGCTGCACGCGCACCAGCAGATCCTCCAACCCCTGCGGCTCGACAATCCAGTCCATCGCCGTTTTCTCGCCATCGGGGGTGATGGCCGTCACCCCGCCGGGTGCATCCGGGTCCGCCTTCGCATACTGCGGGTTGTAGGTGTTGATTCCGAGGAAGTCGGTCGGCCGGGTGATGATCTCCCAGTCACCCGCTTCGACGTCAGGGGCGGCATCCCCGAATTGCTCCAGCATGTCGTCCGGATACGAGCCCCTAAGGACCGGGTCCAGGAACCAGCGGTTCGTGAAACCGTCGACCTTCGCGACGGCCTCCTCGTCCTCGGCGCTGTCCGTCGCCGGGTACACATGCGACAGGTTCAGCGTGATTCCGACCTTGCCGTCCGCGACGTTCGAGCGGACGACATCGACCGCATGCCCATGCGCGAGATTCAGGGAATGCGACACCTGCAACGCCTCTGCAAGGTTGGTCCGGCCCGGTGCGTGGATGCCCCAGTTGTGCCCAAGATGCACGACGCACCACGGCTCGTTGATCGTGATCCAGTGCTTCGCGCGATCACCGATGCGCCGCGTTAGGGCGTCGGTATACTCTGCGAAGGCGGCGACCGTGTCCCGGTTCGCCCAGCCACCCGCATCATCCAGCACCTGCGGCAGGTCCCAGTGATACAGCGTCACCCAGGGCTCGATCCCCGACTCCATCAATTCCTCGACGAGGCGGTCGTAAAAGTCGAGCCCCTTCTGGTTCACCTCACCCCTGCCGTTCGGAAGGATGCGCGGCCATGCCACCGAGAACCGGTAGGCATCGAGCCCCAGTTCCCGCATGATCGCGACATCCTCACGCCAGCGGTGATAATGATCGGCGGCGACATCGCCGGTATCGCCATTCGCCGTCTTGCCCGGCGTATGGCTGAACCGGTCCCAGATCGATTCGCCGCGACTATCCTCGCGCGCAGCGCCCTCGATCTGGTACGACGCCGTGGCTGAGCCCCACAGGAAATCGTCAGGGAACCGCGCGCGATCGGTCATGACTGTGCCATGCCTTCCGCGTTTCTCAGCGCGGTCTCGACATCACCCGCCGGGTTCTCCGGATTCGGCTTGTCCTGCTCGGTGATGTAGTACTCGACGCCCGCTTCCCGTGCGGCCGACAGGATCGCGCCCCAGTCGAGCACCCCCTCGCCAACCGGCACGTCCTTGCGTGGATCGTCGCGATCCGCATCCTTCAGGTGCAGCAGCCGGATACGATCCGCATTGGAGCGAATCACCTGGTCCGGCTCGTAGCCGCCGACCGACGCCCAGAATGCATCCAGCTCGAAGAACACCAGCTCCGGATCCGTGATATTGATCAGCGTGTCGAACAGCGTCTCACCGGTCGGCAACACCGTCGTGAACTCGAAATCGTGGTTATGGTATCCGAACTTCAGCCCGGCCATCTTGAGTCGGCTTGCCCAGGCGTTCATGTTCAGCCCGAGATCCCGCATCGAGGTCTCATCCCGGTTTTCCGGGCTCACAAACGGCACCACGCCCCACGCTGCGCCGATCGTCTCCAGGTCGCTCACGACGCTCTCGATATCTCCCGCGAACTGGTCGGCCGGGATATGCGCCGAGAACGCCTTGAGCCCGTACTTGTCGAGCATCTTGCGAACGTCCTGCGCCGAATGGCCCTGGAAGCCCGCGAACTCGACGCCCGTGTAACCCATCGTCGCGACCGCACCGAGCGTCGCGTCCAGGTCCTTCGCAGCCATCTCTCGCAGCGTGTACATCTGCACGCCAATCTGGTTCCGTTTCATCTGGTCCGCTCCCTCAACTCCGACCACTGACCGCCGCGGCGCCGGCCGGGTGTACGACCGGCCCTTGTGGCCGGTCTCACCGCTAGAACGTCGATCCGATCTCGATCGACTCGCCGTTCTCCAGCGAATCGCCCGCCGCGACCATGATCTCCAGCACATGCGTCGCATGCGCCGCGCTCAGGGCGTTCTCCACCCCCTGCTCGATCACGTCCATCGCATGAAGCAGGCCGGATTCCAGGATCCCGGACGTCCGGATCGGGTTCGGCACCGGCACATCGTCCTGCCATCCCTCGTTCTGCGGATTCTCCGATTCGTCACGCGTGTAAATATTCGTGGTCCCGTTTCCGTCGTACCACTGGCGCGTCTCGATGCTGATGGTTCCCATCGACCCATACACTTCGAACATTGGCGCCCGCGAGGCCGGGACCGCGAAGCTGTTGAACAGGTTCGCGTACCGGTTGCCCTCGAACTCGATGTTGATCGAATACAGGTCCGGCGTCTGGACGTCGATGATCTCGCCGAACCGCACCGGTTGCAGCGCGGTCCGCTGCTCGTTCATGATGCCGCCGACCGCCTGGATGCGCTTTGCCGCCCCGAACAGCCCGGTCATCGCGTGCAACTGGTACACGCCGAGGTCGATCAGGGGCCCAACCTTGGATGTGTAGAACACTGCCGGATCGCCGGAGTACGTCCGCCAGGAGGCGGGTCCCATCCCGGCGTGATGGCTCTTGATGAAATATGGCCGCCCGATCTTGCTCTCACCGAGCAGCTCCTTCAGCCACTGGAATCGCGCGGTGACCATCATCGCCGGGGCGCAGAAGAAGTGCAGCCCCTTGTCTTCGGCGATCTTCACCAGCTCATGCGCCTCGTCGACCGTCGACGCAATCGGCTTCTCGGAGTAGACGCTATACCCGGCCTCCAGCGCCTTCGCGGTGATATCGCGATGCAATGGCGCCGGCGTGAGGTTCAGCACCAGGTCCATCCGCTGGTCGCTGTGCTTCAGGAACTCGTCGTAGTCCGTGTATCCCGTCGCGTTCGGGTGGAATTCCTTCGCCTTCTCTACCCGCTCCTCGACGATGTCGAAAACCGCCACAACCTCCGCCCGGTCGCTCAGCTCATTGAGCCCCGGCATGTAGGAATGCGTGGCGACATCGCCACACCCGATAATGCCAACCTTAATCACGTGGTTCTCGCCTTTCGTAGGGAGCGGGCACTCACCATCTGGCGACATCAAATCCCGCCCGAATCTCGCCTAGCGTATCGCCTTCATCCGGTTTTGCAACAGCGTCCTCCGCCTACACCGCTGGATCATTCGGCAGGTCGTCGTACAGGTAGCACCTCGCCCAGTGATCCTTCCCGATCGTGTAGGCGGGCGGCATCTCTTCCCGGCATCGCTTCATGACAAACGGACAGCGCGGCGCAAACGGACATCCCGGAGGAGGATCGATGAGCGACGGAATCTCGCCACGCTCGGAGGTCTCTTCCGTACGCAAGCCCGCATGCGGGTTCGGCACCGCGGACAGCAGCAACTTCGTGTACGGATGCGCCGGATGATCGATCAGGTCAAGGCTCGGCGCCCCCTCGACCATCCTGCCCGCGTACATCACGTTCGTCTCATCGGCGATGTACCGCGCGCTCGCGATGTCATGCGTGATATACAGGAACGAGATCCCGTTCTCTTCCTTCAGGCGCTCCATCAGGTTCAGCACGCCAATTCGAATCGAGACATCCAGCATCGATACCGGTTCGTCCGCCAGCATCACCTTTGGCTCGACCGCCAGCGCCCGCGCGAAGGCAATACGCTGACGCTGGCCTCCAGACATCTCATACGGATACTTGTCGGCGGCCTCTTCCGCCGGCGACAGGCCCACGGTCTCGAGCAACGAATGGACCTTGTCTCGCAGCTCGCCGCGCCCCTTGACCTTCTTGTGGATCTTGAGCGGTCGCTCGATGGTGCGTCGTATCCTGTGCGCCGGATTCAGCGACCCGAACGGGTCCTGGAAGATCATCTGGACATCTTCCCGATAGTCCAGTGAGGCCTGCTTCGGTTCTTCCTTCAGGATGTCCCGCCCGTTGTAGAGGATCGAGCCGGACGTTGGCGGAATCAGCCGCGCCAACACCCGCGCCGTGGTGCTCTTCCCGCTCCCCGACTCTCCAACCAGCGCGATGATCTTCGCTCGCGGCATCGAGAACGACACATCCTGCAAGGCATGTACGGCACGCTTGTCGACGATACCGCCAACCGGGAACAGCTTGGTGATGTTCCGCACATCCAGGACGAGGTCGGTTGATCGCCCCGTATCCGTCGATGGCGTTGTGGAGGTGTGCTTCTGGTCAACGCTCACGAATGGCCTCCTCCGCCTCCGGCGTGCGCGATTCTGGATACAGGTGACAGGCAACTCGGTGACCCGGCTTCGCATCGGCGAACAGCGGCACGATATCGCACGGCTCGAAGCGACGCGGGCAGCGATCCTTGAATCGGCACCCCACCGGAGGGCTCACCAGATCGGGCGGAGATCCCGGAATACCCTGTAACTGGACCCGCTCTCCAGTCAGGGGAGGAAACGAGCTCATCAGCCCCTGCGTGTATGGATGCAGCGGATCCTCAAACAGCTCGCGCGCGTTCGCTAGCTCAACGAACTGGCCGGCATACATGATCGCGATGCGATCGGAGATCTCGACCAACAGCGACAGGTCGTGCGTGATGAAGAGGATCGAGAAGCCGAATTCCTCCTTCAGGCGCCGGATCGTCGACATGATCTCCTTCTGGACAACCACATCGAGCGCCGTGGTCGGCTCGTCCATGATCATCAACGGCGGATTGAGCGCCAGCGCGATCGCGATCACCGCGCGCTGCCGCATGCCACCTGACAGCTGGTGCGGGTACGAGTCGATCCGCGCCGCCTCGATCCCGACGATCTCGAGCAGTTCCGCCGCGCGCTCCCGCGCCTTGCCGTCCGGCATCGCCTGGTGTGCCTGGATCGCGTCGATGATCTGGTCGCCGACCGTCAGCACCGGATTGAGCGAGTTCATCGCGCTCTGGAACACCATCGAAACGTCGCTCCAGCGGAAACCGGCCAGCTGCTCGTCGGACATGTCGAGCACGTCCTTGCCCTCGAAGAGGACTTTCCCCCCGGTGATGACCGCCGGCGGCTGCAGGATCCGCAAAATCGCCTGCGCAACCGTCGATTTTCCGCACCCCGACTCCCCCGCCAGGCCGATCACCTCACCCGGCAGGATGTCCAGCGACACCCCGTCGACCGCCCGGACCGGACCGCGCGGACTCAGGTACTGCACCTTCAGGTCTTCGATCCTGAGCAGGGGTTCCCGGTCACTCCCGGCGCTTCGCGTCTCCCCGGATGCTGATACGTGTGTATGCGTGGTTGCAGCCATATTAATCTCCCGAAGACTCCCGCAGGACCGGCGTCGCGCGGGACGAACCCAGCCTCCGGTCAGACTTCTTCAACAATTCGTTGGTGCTGCGCTGCGACCGCAGTCGGGGGTTGGTCACCTCGTCGATCGCGTAGTTGATCATCGTCAACGAGAACGCCACCAGCGCGATACACGTCCCGGATGGCACGAAGGTCCACCAGGCACCGGTCAACAACCCGGCATTGTTCTGCGCCCAGTACAGGTTGGTGCCCCAGCTGATCGAGCTCGGATTGCCGAGCCCAAGGAACTCCAGCCCCGCCTGCGCGCCGATCGCATACACGACGGCTCCCAGCATCCCCGCCACAACGATCGAGAGCATGTTCGGCAGGATCTCCGCGAAAATGATGCGGAACCGGTTCTCCCCGGCCACGATGGCCGACGCCACGTAGTCCTTCTCTCGCAGCGACAACGTCTGGGAGCGAAGCACGCGCGCCCCCCACGCCCAACCGGTAACGGTGAGCACCGCGACGATCGACCAGAACCCGGCCGGCAGGAACGCCGCCAGCACCACCAGCAACGGCAGGCCCGGGATGATCAGGAAGACGTTGGTGATCAACGACAACACGTCATCGACCCGTCCGCGGAAGTACCCGGCGCTCATCCCCACCAGCGAGCCGATGATCGTCACGGCCACGCCCACCAGCAATCCGGTGCCGAGGGAGATGCGGGTGCCCCACACGGTCTGCGAGAAAACATCCTCACCCGAACCCGTCGTGCCGAACCAGAACTCCGATGAGGGTGCCTGGTGAGGCCGTGACACGAATGCATCGGGGTCGTATGGGGCGATCCACGGCGCGAACACCCCGAGCAGGATGAAGATGACGAGGATGGTTAACCCGGCCGCGGCCTTGCGGTTCGCGAGGATGAGCCCCAACACCCCGGCGCGGGCGAGGAATCTCCGTCGGGGCTGGACCTTCTCCGGCGCTTCCACTTCCCCCGCGGAGCTGGCTGGCTCGACTGTCTGGATCGTGCTGCTCATATCGAATCTCCTGCCCTGGGATCAACGGACTCGCGGATCAAGCCGGACATACAGCAGGTCCACGATGAGGTTTGCGCCGAGGACCGAGAACGTGATGATGAGGAAGATGCCCTGCATCAGTGGGTAGTCCAGGTTCCGGACAGCGCCGAGCAACTGGTACCCCAGCCCCGGATAGCTGAAGACGACCTCCGTCAGCAACGCGCCTCCAAGGATGAAGCCAAGCTGCATCCCGAACGCCGTCAGGTTCGGCAACAGGGCATTGCGCGCGGCATAGTTAAACATCACCCGCCGTTGCGGCAACCCCTTGGCTTCCGCCATCGTGACGTAATCCTCCGAAAGCGTGGAGATCATGGCATTCCGCATGCCGAGCACCCACCCACCGACCGCCACAATCACCAGCGACGACGCCGGCAACACCAGGTGGAGCAACACGCTCTGGATAAACGGCCAGGAGAACTCCGGGGAGATATCGTTTGAATAGGCGTGGCGAAGCGGGAACCAGCCCCACTGGAACCCGAGGAAAAACAGCCCGAGCAATGCCAGCCAGAAATAGGGGAACGACCCAACGAGCATCAGCAGCGGCGGCAGGACCGAGTCCACGAAGCCACCACGCTTCCACGCCCCGAACACGCCAAGCAGGTTGCCGATCGTAAACGCGATGATCGTAGCGGTCAGGCCCAGCAACAGGGTCCAGACGAACCCCATGCGAATCACTTCGACGACCGGGGTCGGAAACGCCGAGATCGCTATCCCGAACTCCCCACGGGCGATATTGGACAGATAGTCGAAATACTGCCGCCACATCGGGTCATCCGAGAGCCCATAGGCCTTCCGCATCGCATCGATGGTCTGCGGCTCAACGCGCCCCTGGAGGCGAGCCATCATGGCGTCTCCCGGATCACCGGGCATCAGGCGGGGGAGGAAGAAGTTCAGCGTGATCGATACCCAGGCGGCGAGAGCGTAGAACCCAAGTCGCCGCAATACGAAGCTCATCGAGAAGCTGCCTTTCCGCGGCCGTCAGGATGCGTCGCATCCCGTCCTTGGTCCATGGAGGCCGGGTGTCTCCGGCCCCCATGGACACGCCATTCCGGCGGGATTATTCCTTGCCGGTCACGGTGTTCATGAGAATCAACCGCTCGGTGGAATAGGTGGAGAGCAACGCGTACGGGTTCTCCTCGCTCGGGAATCCCTCGAACCGCTGCGTGTTGAACTCGCCCCACTGCGGCCCGGGGAAGAGCGGCACCGCCGGCGCGTTCTCGGCGAAGATGTGCTGCAG
>CAZVAA010000082.1:8336-10972 GCA_964624125.1 uncultured Sphaerobacteraceae bacterium
CCCGACACCACGTTCAGATCGAACTCCATCGGCGTGCCATCCTCGAGCACGCGGACATCGCCGTCCATGGTCAGCCCGGCGGAATCGAGCATCTCGTTCGCCGCATCGACGTCGTAGGTCACCCACCCGGCGTTGGCGGCTTCCTCGTCCTTGATGGTGTTGAAGGCGTCACTCAGGCCGGTCGAATCCGCGGGATGCGTGTAGTCGTACATCGCGATCTGCACGATCTGGTCGCGATTGACCGCCATGCTGATGGCCTTCCGCACATCCACGTTGTCGAACGGAGCGACCGTCGTGTTGAGGTACAGGTACACCGTCGCGCCTGTCGCCGGGAACCAGTAATGGAAGTTCTCCGGATCCTGCGCCACGTATGTCTGCTCGATATCGGGGATGAAGTTCCCAGCCCAGTCGTTCTCGCCGTTGATCGTCGCGAGGTTGATCGCGTCATTGCTCGGATACGCCGGGATCCGGAATCCCTGGAAGTAGGGCTTGCCCGCTTGCCAGTAATTCGGGTTGCGGTGCAGCTCCCAGACCTGCGCATCGAACCGGGCGACCTCGGTGAACGGCCCGGTGCCGACCGGTTCCTCGTTCTCGAAGGTCAGCACGTCCTCGACCTCGGACCAGATGTGCTCCGGCACGATCATCTGCCCGCCGATGTCGTACATGCCGATCGTGTACGGCTCGCTGAACGTGAATTCGACCGTCTGGTCGTCGGTTGCCTCGACCGATGCCAGGAAGGGCGCCACAACGGCACCGCCGTTACCCGGGATCGCGTCGTTCTCGAGGAACAGGTTGAACGTGAAGGCAACATCGTTTGCCGTGAACGGCGTGCCGTCAGACCACTGCACACCCTCGCGCGTGGTGAACGTCAGGACGGTATTGTCCTCGTTGAACGACCAGTCGGTCGCGAGCCAGGGCACGATCTCGCCCGACAGGGTCTGGTAGATGAAGAGCGGTTCGTAGATTCCGTTCACGGTCGGCCAGCGATGGCTGGACGCCTGTGGCAACAGCGGATTGAAGTTCCGGATCCACTGGTTGGTCTGCTCGTCCGACGCCGTCAACAGCTGCTCGGATACCGTCGGTTCCGGGCTAGCCTCCTGCGCGGCAAGCGAGGCCGGCACGAAGCCAAAGTTGATCAGGTAATACAGTGCCGTCGCGGACATCCCGACCGCGGATGCTCGCTTGAAGAGCTCGCGTCGATCGATCCGTCCCTCAAGAAAATCGCGTGTGAGTTCCTCGTAGTGCTTGGCCGTCATGTTCCACTCCTTGATCTTCATTCGAATCAGTCGTGTGTCCCAACGCAACTCGACATACTCGCGCCCCTATCCCGCGACGGCACCCTCCTTTCCCGGACTCGTCTCCGTGTCGATCTCCGTCTGGACACGACACCCGCACGAGTGCCGCAAGATGAGCTCGGTCTCCAGCCAGACCTGCTCGGGCCCCTCCCGTCGTTGGTGAACAAGGTCATTGAGGCGGGAGATCGCGACCGAGCCCAGCTCCTGGACCGGCTGGCGCACCGTCGAAAGCTCCCACTGCCAGATACGATCAGGTTCGATCCCGTCGAACCCCATCAATCCCACGTCCTCCGGAACCCGCAAGCCGCGCTGCCGCGCCGCCTGCAACACGCCGAACGCCATCGCGTCGCTTGCCGCGAACACGGCGTCCGGCTCGTATCCGGAATCGAACAACTCGAGCGCCGCCCGGTAAGCACCGCTCTGGGAGAACATCACGTCGAAAATCGGGACCGAGGCCGGGTCGATCCCCGCCTCGGCGATCGCATCCTTGAATCCGAGTGTGCGGTCCATCGCGGCGACCATGTGATCCGGCCCGGCGATCATCGCTGGCCGCGTGCGGCCATGACCCAGCAGGTGCCGGGTCGCCTCGGCGCTCGCTTCCCGATTGCGGATATCCACGAAATTGCGGCCCTCATCGCGCGGACGCCCGACCAGCATGTACGGGAACTCCCGCTCCATCAGGTTCGAGATGAGGACGTCGTCCACCATGCTCGCCGCCAGGAGCAACCCGTCGACCCGGCGCGTCACCACAAAGCGCTCAACCAAGGCGCTGACGGCATCCGGATCGTTGACCGGCTCCATCAGGAGCATCACGCCGACGCCCTGCGCCTTCGCCGCATCCAGGCATCCCTGGATGAAACGCGGATACCACGGGTCACCAAACAGCGAGCCGAGCGCCTGCGGCACGACCAGCCCGAAAATACCGCTCCGGCGTGTCGCCAGGGCTCGCGCCGCCGCGTGGGGGTAATATCCCTCTCGCTCGATGATCTCCTTCACCCGCTTCCGGACACCGTCGCTGACACGCGGGTCATTATTGATGACTCGCGACACCGTCGACCGCGACACCCCTGCCAATCGGGCAATATCCCGCAGGTTCATCGCGCACCGCCGTTAACGTGGAAGGCTTCGCAATCGCGCATCGCCGCATCCAATCAAACGTGGACAACCGGGTACATCGTCGCAACGCGCCCAGCCAGGCGCCTCGCAATTCACTTCGTGGGACCGCTCCCACATCGGAGTGAGACCACTGTAGGACCGGTCCCACGCTTGTGTCAACGTTGAACATTTCTTCACAATCCCGGCGACGATTGCCCCCGTAGCCCCGGACCTTGTGTCCGGGGA
>CAZVAA010000083.1:0-10649 GCA_964624125.1 uncultured Sphaerobacteraceae bacterium
GTGTCGAGGTCGCCGGTCTGTACTGGCACTTTGTGGACATCGTCTGGATCGTCATTTTCACGCTCGTCTACCTCGTGCCGTACAAGGACATGGGTGAGCTTGAAGGGCATGCCTCGTCCGTCTTTGAAGTCGCTCGCAACGCATTGGCGATCATCTTCTAGCGCAGCCTCGGCCTCGCGTTGAACCGGGGCCGACCCTGCACACCGGAGACTGTTCATGGCAAGCAATATCGCTCACGCCGAACACGACGCGACAGCCCACGAGCATCCGTCGGAGTTCCAGTACATTCGGATCGCCATCATCCTTGCGATCATCACGATCGTCGAGGTTGCGATCTATTACATCGATGCGGTGCGGGACTTTCTGGTGCCCGCGCTGGTCGCGCTCTCGGCAATCAAGTTCATCCTGGTCGTCGGGTACTTCATGCACCTGAAGTTCGACGACAAGAAGCTCACCTGGCTCTTCGGGGCGGCGCTGGTCGGCTCGCTGGCGGTCTTCATCGGCGTCTGGCTGATGATCGATTTCAAGGCGGTCGAGCAGTTCGTCGGGTACCTGACTGCCGGGTAGGTGTGATTGAGCGGCGATTTCCGCTGGGTAGCGCCGCCAAGAAGATGTGTCAGGGCCTTCGGGTCCGGGTCGGTCCACGTTTCCAGTGATGGCGCGGACGAGCGTCAGGATCATTCATGCTTTCGTTGTTGCCCCTGTTGCCGCTATTCCATGTTGGAGGTCCGGAGCCAACCGGGCCCTTCTACACGCACTGGATTCTCGATCCGAAGATTGCGGTTTTCATCATCGTGCTTACCGGGGCGTATCTTGCCTGGGTCGGTCCGCTCAACCGGCGCCGTCCCGGGCATGAAAACCGTCCGGTAACGCAGGCGCAGGTCCGGTGGTTCCTGTTAGGGCAAGTGTTCCTGCTCATCTCGCTTGGTCCGCCAATCGATGACTGGTCACATTTCTTCTTTAGCAGCGTGCACATGGTGCAGCACCTCATCCTCATGTTTGTGGTGGTGCCGTGCTGGATCAAGGGCACGCCGCCGTGGGTGTACCGACCGCTCATCAAGCATCGCCTTGGGCGATTCATGCTGACGTGGGTGCCGCGCGCGACGCCGGCGTTCCTGCTGGCATCGATGATTATCGTGCTGTGGCATATCCCACAGTTCTACAACCTGACGCTGGAGAACGAACTCGTCCACGCGGCGCAGCATGGCTTCTTCCTGGTGACGGGGTTCCTCTTCTTCTGGCCGCTCATGAGCACCGTTCCGGAATCGCCGCAGCTCTCGCCACCAATGAAGTGCGTGTACCTCTTCCTGCAAACCATCCCGAGCGGCATCGTCGGTGCGAGCATCGTGTACGCCGCGCCGGGGCTTTACCCGGCATATGAAGAGGCATCCGTCCGGCCCTGGGGCATCTCGGTTGCGGAGGACCAGGTCGCGGGTGGATTGGCAATGTGGGTCGGGATGAACGCCGTCTTCCTGATCATGATCTCCATCATCTTCCTGCGTTGGGCAGGGGATGAGGAGCGTAGAGACCGCGAGGCCGTCCGGAGTGGCGCATTACGCCAGCGCATCGCGCCGGTTCCCGAGCCCCGTGGAAGTCATACGATTATTTCCTAAGGCCTCAGATCCGGTCGGATCAGTGGAAGGGAGGTAAGACATGGCAGTGCCGCTGGACACACCAACGACGCCCCAGGCAAAGCGCATGTTGCAAACCCTCGAGGCCGAGCGCAAGCGAGACGCGGAGGAACGCATTACCGGCTGGACGGTGCTCTGGACGTTGTTCGCGTTCAAGATGGCAACCGTCGGGCTGATCTGGTTCGCCGCAAACGGGTCGAATGAGGCGAAGGCCTACCTGACCGTCACGACGTGGTACTGGGCCGCCATTCCGGTTGTCGCGCTGAGCGGTTTCATCGCCTATCGCCTCCGGTTGCGCAAGGCGCGCAAGCAGGCGAATCTGCTCCGACAGGCTGAGTTCATGGAGACCTCCGGCCCGCGTGAGCCGATTATCTTTACGGACGAGGAAGTACGAAATCTCATGGCGCTGGAACGCCGGCGCAAGGATAGTGATCGCCCCGGGGAGGAGTGATCCACGCGTACTGGACAAGTGGTCCGGTACATTCGACACTAGGTGACGTAATCGTCGCACGCGGAATACGAGGGGAATATGGGCAAGTTCCGACAGAGGCTCATCGATCCATTTGTCATGGCGGTCGTGTTTATCGCCGTGATCTGGTTCATCCTGATGGGCATCGGCAAGATTTTCATCGGGGTGTACGAGGGCGGTAATCCCGATCGACTTGATCGCCCGGAGCTCTGGATCGGTACCGGCATCCTGGTCGGCGTCATTGCGTTGATGGGGTTCCTCGCCACCCGCCCGAAGGGCGCGCTTGGCCCGATTGAGAAGGATGTTGTCATCGGTTCCCAGCCATTTTTCGATGACTCCCTGCCGCCGGTGGACGCCTCCGCGCGAGTCGGTGAGCCGGGCACGGTCAACGACATTCGCGAGGGCTACACCCTGTATGCCTCCAGCGGCGAGCTGGCCACCGTCCACGGCATCCTTCCGGGTGGCGTCGACTACGGCAAGCGGTTCTCCGGCTTCATCTATGCCGAGGGCCTGAAGGGCGTGAGCGAGCAGCTCTGGATCCCGTTCGAAGCGGTGAGCTCCGTCTATCCTGAGTCGCGCTCGGCTTTCCTCGCGATCAAGGGTGACGAGATCGAATCCTTCGGATGGCATACGCCGCCGGAGAATGTTACCCGCGTTCCGGACAAGCACATGACCGCGGAAGAGAAGGTCAAGGATCCGACCCGCTTCCCCCGGAAGTACTAGGTCCGGAGTCAACGACGAACACAAACCCGGTCGGGACCTCCCGACCGGGTTTCCTGTTGGTCATACCCTGTCTCCCGTTCACCGCGTCAATCGAGGTTGACCATGGCCGATGCCGCGCGAATCCCCCATGTCCTTGTTGTCACGGGTCCGGTAGGGGCCGGTAAATCGACGGTGGCTGCCGAAATATCCCGCCAACTTGAGCTTGGTGACGTGCCGCACGCCTTGATCGATATGGACTATCTGCGATGGGTCTATCCCACGCCGGCCCATGATGCCTTCGCTGAAGGACTCGGCAATCGAAACCTGGCCGCCATCTGGCCCAACATCCGGGACACGGCACCCCGGTACGTCCTGCTCGCGGATGTCGTGGAATGGCGAGGACGGGTCGAGGAATACCGGGCGCTCATGCCGGGTACTGACGTGACGGTGGTGCGACTCAACGTGCCGATGGACCTCATTCACCATCGACTGCGCCGGCGTGAGCGCCCGGAAGCCGTCGACTGGTACCTCGCTCGCGCGCCGGAGCTCCAGGACATCATGGAGCGGGAGCACGTGGCCGACCTTGTCGTCGATGTCGGCCACCGCACCCCGGAAGAGATCGCGCGGGAGATCCTTGAACGGGTTGCCGCTACACCGCCCGCTTGAATCCGATGTGCGTTGCCTCGAACCCAAGCCGCTCGTAGAACCGGTGCGCATCCGCGCGGGAGGCATCCGTGGTCAGCTGCACGAGCCCGCAGCCACGTTCCCGTGCCTGCTCGATCGCCCATTCGAACATCCGCGTCCCGATTCCGCCACTGCGGGCGTTCTTGTGGATCCGTACGCCTTCGATCTGGAGCCGCGACATTCCCATGCGCGAAAGCCCGGCGATGAACGAGAGCTGCAGTGTGCCGACGACCTCGCCGTCGCGCTCGCAGATCGCAAGATACTGGTGGGGATCGGCGTCGATGACGGCGAATGCCTCCTCGTACGGCGTCAGGTCGTCCGGCGATTCCCGCGTCGCCCCAAGCTCGTCATCGGCGAGCATGCCCACGATATCGGGGATGTCGTTGTACGTTGCGCGCCGGAAGGTAAGCTCGCTCATGCGCCCTCCTCAACGGGGATCGTGTAGCGGATGAACCCGCTGGCGGGAGAGAACCGGTCGTACAGGCGCCGCGCACGCGCGTTTGTCTCCTGGGTGAGCCAGTAGATACGCGTCCATCCCTGCTCCGCGCCGCGCCGTTGCAGGAACCGGATCAGCGCTTCGCCAATACCTCCGCCGCGCACCTCGGGGTCGACGTAGAGGTCATGGAGCAAACACTGTTCCCCGATGGCCCAGGTATAGGGATGGAGCACGTAGTTCGCGAAGCCCACGACGGCGCCATCCGACTCCGCGACGATCGCCCCGAACGATGGCGTGTCCGGATCCAGGATCCGCATCCAGGTGGTGTCGGTTACCTCAGGCGGCATCGTCGTTTCATAGAAGTCACAGTACCCCTGCCAGAGCGCACGCCAGCGCGGTTCGTCCGCAGCGGTCACATCGCGGATCTGGATGTCGCTCATCACTGCCCGCTCGTGAGCGCCGCCGCCAGGGCATCCCAGTTCACCCCCGGCATGAGGCCGTAGTTGTACACATCGATGCTCGTGACTCCCGTCTCCCTCCATGCAGAAACCAGGGGCGCGATGGTGGCCGGATCGGTCACACCTGGGGCAATGGCCCGAATCGCGCCGTGCACCGTCTTGTCATACCCGGCCGCGGCCTTCGCGCGCCGGTGGGCGTCATCCGGGGATGATGCGTATCCGGCGATAATTCCGTCGCCGGTGGCAATCAGGCGCTTGTCCTCCTCGCTGCCGTTAAGTGAGGAGAAGTGGAAGATCTGCGTGTCGGGGCTGGTTCCCTTGACGGCGTTCCTGACCTCCTCGACCAGCGAGATGACTTGATCCGTCTGCCATGCGCGGTAAGCGATGTACTCACCGTCGTCGAAGAGCGCCTGGACCTCTGCGGAGGGCTTCTCTCCGTCCATCACTGGAACTCCACGGTTCCAGCAGTTGTCGAGCAGGTCGGCGACCCGCTTCTGGACACCGGCTGCGTCGATGCCCTGCTCCTGTGCCAACTCCACTTCCCGTGGGTTGAACGAGATGCCGAGAAGCTCGAGCTGCACGTCATCGAGATCGGCACCGATGATCTCGTGGTGGAACCCGTGCATGAATCCCATGTAGCCAGGCGATTCCAGCTGGATCGCTGCCACCTCGTGCTGGTTGACGAGGTCGGAGAGCAGCGCGACCAGATAGGCGCGGCTGTCCGGATGCGCGGGGGACAGTGAGTGGATGAGCGGATCGCCGAACGCGGTGTGCACGGTGGCGTGCGGATAGCGCTCGCCGAGCCACGTGTTGTGCATGCAGACGGTCCACGCGGTGTAGGTGAGGCCATGCGGCTTCATCGCGTCGTGGAGTTTCGTGACCGGGTCACGGTCTTGCTCCGCGAGCGAGTGAACCCGTGGCTGGATGCGCCCATAGCGCGAGAGATCGGGCCGGAAGTAGATCGCGCCGTCTTCCAGGAAATAGACCCGGCGCGAGGGATTGCGCGGGAGCAGGAACTTACCCGCGTGGTAGGAGGTCGCGAGATTGATCGAGGTAAATCCGGCTTCGGCGATGCGGCCGACCGCGGCATCGTAGCCCTCCGCTTCGAGGTCCCAGGCGTACGTAAAGAGTCCAGCTGACACGATAATTGGTCCTTTCGTTCATTCTTCCCGTATGTAGGAGATGTGTCCTCCATCAACAAGGAGGGTTTGCCCGGTCGTCCATTCTGATTCCGGCAGGCAGAAGAACAGCACCGCCGCGGCGATGTCCTCGGCGCGGCCGAGGCGTCCCATCGGAACGTGCTGCGCCCAGATCGCCAGCGAGGGATGGTTCATGTCCTCGGCGCTGCCAGGCCGGTCCGGCACGGCGCCCGGCGCGACACAGTTCGCACTGATGCCATGTTGGCCAAGTTCCCACGCCATGCAGCGCGTCATTGCTTGCACGCCGCCCTTGGCGATGTTGTAGACCATCTGCTGCTTGTGGGCGGCGAAGACGCCGATGGTGCTGATGTTGACGATACGTCCGCGGATGCCGTGCTCGATCATCGCCCGGGAGAGATGTTGGCTGAGGATGAACGGGCTACGGACATCGGTGTTGATCTCGGTTTCCCAGTCCTCGTCGGTGACATCAAGGAATGGCTGGGGGATGCTCATGCCGGCGTTGTTGACGAGGATATCGAACGGACCGGCTTCTTCCAGCGCGCGTTTGGCGAGGGCATGGGTTTCTTCGGGCCGCGCGAGGTTGGCCGGTGATCCCCAGGTTTCGACGCCGAGCTCGCGCAGCTCGGACTTTGCAGCGTCGACGTCCGCCTGGTGACGACCGGTGACGTAGACATTCGCCCCCTCGCGGGCGAGCCACTCGGCGATGGTGCGTCCCAGGCCACGGGTACTGCCGGTGACGAGCGCGTTCTTTCCGGCGAGTCGTCGGGTACCAGGCGCGGTAGACGGGTCTTCTCGGATTTCAGTCACGGAATCGCCCCCTTGTATCGCTATTGATCGGGACCGCCCGTTCGGACGGCCAAACACGGATATCCTGATTCTATCGGGGATTTCGATTGCGTGGGGAGAAAAGGGGGAAGAACCGGGCATCCGGACCGGAGCGCCGGTTGTCAGGACGATGCGCGGAGCTCGTCAAGTCGTTGCATGAGGGCCGTGAACACGCGACTGCACCCACGTCGTCGCAGGTGCAGTCGCCGTCTGGATCGCGGTTACCAGGCTGGTTCAGCCCTTGAGCGCGCCGGCGGTGAGGCCGGATTCCAGCCGTCGCTGGAAGATGATGTACACGATGAGCGTTGGGACCATGGTGATGGTCATGGCGGCGAAGAGGGCGCTGTAGTCGTTGTCATAGCCCTGCTGGATCGCCATGAAGTTCAGGCCCTGCGACAGCATGTAGCGTGATTCCGACTGCATCAGCACCAGTGGCAGGAGGAACTGGTTCCACTGGCCGAGGAAATTGAAAATGCCCATCGCGATCAGCCCGGGTTTCGCCATCGGCAGCATGATCTGGAAGAACGTCTGGTACTGGCCGGCACCATCGACGATCGCCGCTTCGGCGACCTCCCCGGGCAGCGTCTTGAAGAAGCCGATCAGGAAGAAGATCGTGAACGGGAGGGAGTAGGCGATATAGACCAGCGCCAGCCCGTGGTAGGTGTTGCGCAGGTGCAGGTCATCCATCAGGAAGTAGAGCGGCACCAGTCCGAGGAACATCGGGAACATCAGGCCCGCCGTGAAGAGCAGGAAGAGCGCACGGTTGCCGCGGAACTCGAATCGCGACAGGACATACGCCGCCATCGCGGAGATGATCAGCGTGCCCGTGAGCGACATGCTCATTACCAGCAGCGTATTGCCGACATAGCGGCCGATGTTCGCGGTGGTCCATGCGCGTACGAAGTTGTCCCACTGCAGTTCATCCGGCAGGCCGAACGGATCGGTGAGGATCTGCATGTCGGTCTTGAACGATGTCGTGATCATCCAGATAAACGGGAAGATGACGAAGACCGCCCAGATGAGCAGGAGGACCTGCGAGGTCGTCAGGAAGGCAAGGTCCCCGAGCGAGAAGCGGCGGGTTTCGCGAATCGATGCCGGGCCGCCTTCCGGTTGCGGCGGCGAATCCGGGTCGCCGGCCATGATATCTCCTGGCTGGACCTGTGGTGTTGGCTGGACTGGCGTTGAGCTCATGCGATTGATTCCTGCGTGATCATCGATTCCGTGCGGATGGACATGGTGCGCCGCTAGTACTCGTACGTTTCGCGCTTGGTCAGTCGCATCAGGACGACCGAGAGCATGAGGGTCAGGATCAGCAGGATGACGCCGATGGCTGCCGCGCTGCCCCAGCGGTTCTTGCTGAACGCCTCGATGTACATGTAGACGGAGATAGGTTCGACGCTGCGCGAGGCGCTGGTCGAGGTGCCGGCGGTCATCACCTGCACGAGCACGAACATGTCGAGCGCCTGGATCGCGATATAGATGACGGCGGTGCGGATGGTCTCCCACATGAGCGGGAAGGTGATATCGCGGAAGCTTCGCCAGCGACTGGCGCCGTCGAGCGTCGCGGCTTCATAGAACGAGGTCGGGATCGACTGCATGCTGGCCATGAAGATGACCATGTAAAAGCCGATCGAGCTCCAGATAAAGACGAACGCGATCGCCCAGAAAATGGTGGAGCTGTCGCCGAGCCAGGTTCGTGTCAGGTCCTCAAGCCCCATAAAGGTGAGGGCTTCGTTGAGGAGGCCGTACCGCGGGTTATAGACGTACTGGAACAGGATGCCGACGATAACGAGCGACATGACCTGCGGGAAGAAAAAGACGACGCGGTAGAAGCTCGAGCCGGGGATGCCGCGTGAGCCCTGGGTGAACAGGGCGGCAAAGAGCATGGCGATGGTGAGCGTCCCGACCGGCAAGACGACAAGGAACTTGCCGTTGTTGGTCAGCGCATCGAGGAAGCGGCCATCGGTGAGCAGGTCGCGGAAATTGGCGAGCCCGACGAATGGCCTGGTTGCCGAGGTCCCTGACCAGCTTGTCAGGGAGAGATAGAACGCCTGTACATAGGGATACAGGACGAAAATGCCGTAGATCAACACTGCCGGCAAGAGAAACGGGATGATCAGCCGATTCTTGTTGTAATACATTCCACTCGTATCCTGCCGGATGGTCTGGGTGGGCCAGGCATACCAGGTGAGGTCCCGGGTGCTCGTTCATTCAATGGAGAAGAACGCCCCATGAACAGAGGGAGGAACGGACGAACCACGCGCGACCCCATCGGGGCCGCGCGTGGCCAGCGTGCCGCCTAGCTGGCGGGCGTCGCTTCCGGCGAGGCCTCGACCGGGGCTGCGCCCGGTGCCTCGACGACGTACTTCGGAATCGAATCGTCTTCGCGGATCTCGTCGGCGAGCGCCTGCATCTGCTCGATCAGCTCGTCGGAGGAGATCTGGCCGGTCATCAGCTCGGAGAAGAGCGTCTGCGCGGTCTCGTCCATGTCGGCGTAGAAGCTGGCCCACTGCGCGACGAACGTGTGCTCGCCGGCGTTGGCGATGGCGTCCTGCACCGACTGGAAGGCCGTGCCGAGCTCGAGGCCCTCGGCGGAGCCTTCGACCACCGTCAGCGACTTGGTCGCCTCGGAGAAGAAGCGCGCGCCTTCCTGCGAGAAGAGGAGGCGGAGATACTCCTTGCCGCCCTGGACGTTGTTGCCCTGCGAGAAGACGATGAAGTCTTCACCTGCCGATGCCTGGATGGCCTCGAATGGCAGCGCGTCCTCAGCGGTCAGCGACGGAACCGGTGACACCGTCATCTGGAAGTCCGGCAGCTCCGCGAGCACATCGGCCATCTCGTTCTCGAGCCAGGCGCCGCAGGGGATGAATGCCGCCTCGCCCTGCAGCCAGAAGGTCTGCGATTCGGTGTGGCTCAGGCCCTCGGTGCCTTCAAGGATGTAGCCGTTGTCATAGAGGGCGCGGATGGCATCCAGCGCTTCCTTCACGACCGGCTGCGTCCAGGCGTCCTCGGTGATGTTGTCGAGCTTGAGCTGGGCTTCCCAACCGCCGCTCTTGAACACCAGCTGGTCGAAGACCGCGCGAATGTAGTACGGGTATTGGCCCTGGTAGGTCCACGGCGCCATCTCGCCATCGTCAACGATGGTCTGGCAGAGGGCGAGCATGTCGTCCCACGTCTGCGGGTACTCCCAGCCCTTCTCGTCGAACTTGGCCTGGTCGTACCAGAGGCCATAGACGCTCATGACGTACTTGAGGACGTACTGCGAGCCGTCGAAGACACCATCACGCTGGGAACCCGGGGTAAGCGAGTCAGCGAAGGTCACGCCTTCCTGGCCGTAGGCCGGAGCCTCCATGAGGTCGGTGAGGTCGGCGAGCTGGCCGTCGTTGTAAAGCGAGGTCGTGTTGAAGTTCCCGGCGCCGGAGTTGTCCATGACATCCGGCGGGTTCCCGTCGACCACGCGCGCCTGGTACTGCTCCTGGAGGCGCTGCGTGCCGGCATAGGTAATCTCGGCGTTCGGATAGAGCTCGCCGTAGAGATTATCGTTGACGTTGATCGCGTACTCGTCGCCGTAGCCACCCTTGAAGATGACGACGTCGAGCGGAGCTTCGGGATCCACGCCGAGGGGGTTGTCATCGCCCTGGGCGACGGCTTCCTGCGCCTTCTGCGCGAAAGCGACCGTGAGGGCCGAGGCAGAGATGCCAAGGACCGCCGCGCGCTGGATCATCTGCCGACGGGACATCCCCTTGTCGGCAACTTCCCGGAACAACTGGTCGATCTTACGAACCTGGGCCTTGTCCACGCTGGAACTCCCTTACGTAACAACGAACTTCCGATACGTTCGTCTGACACCTTCCCGGGCGCGCAGCTTGCGCGTGGATCGGGATCGTGTTCGACGTTCCTGCCAACTCGACCGGCAGATACCGAACCGAACAGGTTGCCTTAACCTGCAGGTCGATTCCTTCCTGGAACGGGGCCACATGGCGAGCCATTCCGGGAATGCACTGCCTGGTCACATTGGCTTTGAGCTTTGATACTCTCCAGAATGTCGCACTTGATCCGCGGAATGTCAAGGCAAAATCGCTCAATGGATTCCCTCTTTGCGGCACACTTTCTGTATTTTCGGGCAGCCTCGCCATCGAAGGGCACTACAGGCGCCGGGCGCATTCGCGTTTTCCGCGAAACTGGGCTGCGGCGTCCTTGACCGTGCGATATTTCATCTCCCCCACAACGTCCTCACGAGCCCGGTTGATCACGGCACTTGACCCGTTCTCCTATGGCTCCGAC
>CAZVAA010000084.1:0-10550 GCA_964624125.1 uncultured Sphaerobacteraceae bacterium
GGGCCGCCCGTTGTGTTGCGATTGCCGTGTGTGGCTAGTCCTCGCCCTTGAGCCAGGCGACGTTTCGCGCGACCTCATCGTCGGCGATGGAGACGTAGGAGAGGTTGAGGTTCAGCAGCGGATCGGGGTGCGTCTCGATCGCGCCGTCCATGGTCGTGGTTTCCAGCGACTCCGAGGTGCAGGATGAGCGGTAGTCGTTCGCAAGATCGATCATCTGGGTCGGCGAGAGGTCGGTCTTGAAGTGCCCCTCGACCGCGCCGAGCAGCTTGTTGGCACCGGTGACGACGTCCATGCCGCCGGTCTGGCTCATCAATGCGCGGATGATCTGCTGCTGCCGGCGCTGGCGGCCGAAGTCGCCTTCCTCATCGCCCCGGAAGCGCGCGTAGGCCAGCGCCTCGGCTCCGTTCAGGTTGATCTCGCCTACCGGGAAGCTGTGACCGTCGAGCTCGAAAGCACGCTCGTTGGTAACGGTGACGCCACCGACGGCATCCACCAGCTCCTCGACACCGGAGAAATCGATCAGCGCGAAGTGGTCGACGCGGACGCCGAGGAACTGCTCGACAACGAGCGCCTCGTACGGGATTCCGCCAACGGCGAGGGCGTGGTTGATCTTGCTCTGGCCGTAGCCGGGCAGTTCCGTCCGCGTGTCGCGCGGGATGGCGAGGATGCGGCAAGAGCCGGTGTCTGAGTTGAGGTGCATGACCGAGAGCGAATCCGGGCGGACGCCGGAGTCGATCGGCTCGCCGGGACGCGCATCGACGCCCATGAGCAGGATGGTGCGGGAGTCGCCTTCGGAGTTGGCGACGGGGCGCAGGCTGAACTGGCCGCCCTCCTCGCCGTTGTTGGCGGCGTCGATCGCCTCCTGGGCGATGCTGGTCTCAACGTCGTTGCTGTCGCCTTCGTCGTCGTTGAGGGAGACGACCGGCGGCGGCGTGCTGATCGCGTTGATCTCCTTGAACCGCTGCTGGATATAGAAGACGGCGCCGGCTGAACCGGCGATCACGATCAGGGCGAGCACCATCAGGGCGATCGCGAAGGGCTTGCGGTACCAGGGTCGCCGGCGCTTGCGGCGTTTCTTTGGTGTGCGGAGGTCGGGTTGGCCGGTTGCACCGGGAACGGGTTGGTATCCGGCGGGGGCCGTTTCACGGATCGCCATTGGCTTTCCGCAATTCGAGCAGAACTTGTCACCGTCCTGTACCTGCGCCTGGCAGCGCGGGCATGTTGCAGTCATGGAAATGGGACGCTCCCGTATACAGCGGAAAACGGATCGGGCGGGCGGATTGCCGGTGGCGTAAACCCAGACGGCAGTGTACCACGCTCATTACAACGCCCATGCGGGGCATTTGGTGTCGCGACGGGATGGTCCGGACGGGTGATTCGTCGCGCGGGACAGGGGGCTTTGCGCCGGGCAAACGGGTTGTTGGTGGGATGCAAAGATCCCTCCACGCGCCGAATGCGGACGTTGAGCGACAACATCGCCCGCGCTATAGAGCTTCGCTCGACCCATTCGACTCCGCTCAGGGCTCCGACACTGCTGCGCGGATACCGCCCCTACGGCAGACACCTCCTGGAACGAAGTCAGACCGGCCACAAGGGCCGGTCGTACAAGAACGGCACCGCCCGGCGGGACGCGGTGTCCGGGCCGGGCGGTGGGTTGCTACGTTGTTGGCTGGCGGCTAGACCGGCAGCTCCATCGGTGGGTCGATGGTCGTGGAGGTTGCGGAGACGATGGACCCGCTGTCATCGGAGACGACGACGATGTAGGTGCCTTCCTCAAGCCCCTCGAAGAGAACTTCCTGCGTCTCGCCAGCCGGGATGACCTGCTCACCGGCGAGGCCTTCCAGCCCAGAGATGTCGGTGCCGGCGAGGGATTCGGTGTCGACGTCCTCGCTGGAGGCGTAGAGGCCGACGGTGACATCCGACGAGGCACTGCTCTCGACGCGCAGGCGGGTGGCATCGGTCAGGTTGGACTGGCCCGGGGTAACCTCGAGCGAGTCATCGCCGACCTTGACGGACAGGGTGATGACGTCGAGATCGGTCTGCGGGGCCTCCGCCTCGCGGCTCACGAGCGTCCAGGCATCGCCCTCGGCGGAGTAGACCTCATGCACGCGCAGGACCTGCTGGTTCTCCATGTACTGGTAGGTGACGCCGAAAGAGCCGTCTTCGTACTCGATGACCTCGTCGATCTCGATCGAGCCCGCGACGTCAGGGTTGCAGCCCTCGACGGCGCCGGTGACGTCGGCGATCGTGGCCTCGTCCTCGACCGTGGTGCCCTCCATCTCCGTGACCGGGCTGGCCTCGGGGGTGCCGACGACAACCTCTTCAGCCGCGACCTGGCAGTTGACGGCGGCATCTGGCGAAGCGTCCTGGGCGACGGCGGCGGTGCCGCCGAGCGAGATGCCCAGTGCGAGCGCGGTGGCCGCGAGTTGTGGGCGCAGGGTTCGGAATCGTGTCATGGGTTTTCGATCTCCTCCTTATAGTGAGCGGCGCCTACTCGACCTCAAAGGTCGTGGACATACCATCGACCAGGTTCGGCAGGCCACTCTCGTTCGGCAACAGGTCGACGATCGAGTAGGTGCCTGGCTGGAGGCCGGCGAGCAACAGTGTACCGGATTCACCGGCGGGGATCGTCAGCTGCCCGATGAAGGTGACGTTCTCCGGGAAGCCCGGTCCCGTGGCCTCCAGGATCGTCTGGGTGGTGGCGTCGCCGTCCAGACGGACCACCAATACCTCGTGCACATGCTCGTCGGCGTTGGTCGCATTGATCGCGACCGATGGGCCCGCCACCGAGGCGGGATCAATGGAATAGGCCTCGCCTTCGACGGTGACCGAGATCGTCTCGGTGCCGTCCGGAAGTTGCGGCGCCATCCCGGTTTCTCCCTGGACAACCCACGTCTGGGTGCCGCGAACCTCGGTCAGCTCGAACTCCCAGGAGCTTGTTCGCACCTGGTGTGCCATCTCATAGGTGACGACAGCGGTTGCCGTGGTTTCGCCGGTGAATTCGGCCTCCTCGACGGAGAGCACCTGCACCGGGACGTGCGGCAGGGTGACGGACAGGGTCAGGAAGTCGGCCGGGTCCAGCGGCTCGGCGAGACCGACCAGCTGGCCACGGTAGAGATCGCCGGTGATCTGGGCGAGCTCGTCGTAGTTGGCGTCGGAGAGGCAGCCCGCGATGGCAGTGGCGGCCGCCTCGAGATCGGTGCCGAGCGGATCGCCGGCGACCGTCTCAGGGGTGGTTTCCACGACCGGCGACGCAACGGGGGTCGCGCCGACCGGGGACGCCATCGGCGACGCGGAAGGCGTGGCCGCCGGAGTCTCGGTTGGCTGGGCCGGAGCCGCCTGCTCCTGCGAGGTGACCTGGGCCGGCACAACCTCGCATGCGCTCGGCGGGGTCGGGGTGGCGGCACCGGTGCCATCCTGGGCGGCGACCGGGACGGAACCCAGGCCGAGCGCGAAGGTCAGGGCGAGGGCAGAGGTCGCCAGCGCGCCTCGCCTTCGTGGTAGACCGGCGGACGATGCCTGCACAAGCGGAAGCTTCATGGAAACGGTTCTCCTCGGAGGTGGTACGGCGGAAACGACGCGAGCCAGACGGCATCGGCCCGACGGGCGCGCACCCCCAAATCATGCGCACCCGGTTTGTGGTGACAGCTGGATCCGGGACGGGCCCGGACGTGTCCGTACATGCTGCGGGGCATTGTACCGCACGTGTGCCATCGAGGCACCGTTGCGCGGGTCCGAATCCTGCAAACAGGCGCGCTGTCAGTCCCGGCCTGGGCTGACGTGAGGGCTGGCGCCCGGTGATGCAATCGATTGGCTCTGTTTACGAGGGATATTCGATGGATGCAGTAACAGTCTTTTCCGCGATCGCCGCGATCAGCGCGGTGGCACTGGTCGTGTCGACCCTTGTGGGCGGCAGCCGGGCGGGGTCGACCCACACCCCGGGGGTGTCCAGCGGTACCGTGCCGGGTGACCCGATGGAGCAGGAACGCAATCCCGGTGACCAGGAGCCGAACCGGGTACGGATGGTCCAGATGGCGGCGCTGGCGGTGCTGGTCGTCTCGCTGGCTGTGCTCGTGATCCTCCTCGTCTTCTAGGCGAGCCCAGAGAAGGACGCCATTGCGGCACATCCGGGCAGGCCAACGGGTCTCCGACCGCCGCAAGGCCTCCGCCAGGATGACTGTGCCTCCCTTCTCTCCGGTATGATTCCGGGGATGTGGACGTGTCGCGGTGAGGGCAGCGCCTTCCCGGACCGCGTGGGGAGGAAGAGAATGGCATTCCAGGCCGGAGACCCGCTACCGTTTACGAAGATGCACGGCAGCGGCAATGACTTCGTGGTGATCGACAACCGGGACCAGATCGTGGCGATCGAGGAGCTGCCGGATTTCGCCCGGGCGGTTTGTCGACGCGGGCTGGGGCTGGGCGCGGACGGTGTGGTCAGCATCGAGCGCGCGGAGAGCGATGATGTCGATTTCCACTGGCGCTACCTGAACGCGGACGGCTCCGAAGGCGAGCTCTGCGGGAACGGGGCGATGTGCGGCGCTCGGTTCGCGGTCGTTGCGGGAATCGCGCCGGCTTCCTGCCGGTTCTCGACGATCGCCGGACCGGTCACCGCCGAGGTTATCGACGGAGGGCCGGAGGTGCGGCTGGAGATGGCCGATGCCGAGACGCCTGGTCGCAATCTCAACCTCACGGATGCAGCCAATGTGACCGCGTTCGACCTGGTGCGGGTCGGCGTGCCGCATGTCGTCGCGGTGGCGCCGGATGTGGAGCGGATCGACGGGTTTGATGCGCTGGGACGGGCGGTCCGGGAGCATGCGGACCTCGAGCCCGCCGGCGCGAACGTGAACCTGATCCACCGGGTCGATCCGCAGACGATCCGGATGCGGACGTATGAGCGGGGCGTCGAGGCAGAGACGCTCGCCTGCGGCACCGGGGCGGTGGCCAGCGCGATCGTGGCGGCGGCGCGAAAGCTGGTGTCGCAACCGGTGACGGTGGTGACGAGCAGCGGGCGTCCGCTGGTGGTGACATGGGTAAACGAGGGTGATCGCTACACGGATATCCGCCTCACGGGCGAGGCGCGGTTCGTGGCGCGGGGTGACTTGGACGCGGAGGGGTTGATTTAAGGTCGGACGCCACGTAATCCCGGAGTCTTCGGTGGTGGATGGTAGTATCGGGACAGGGTCCCAAACCTACCAACACGTAAACCTCCGAGAAATGCCCCCACACATGACATCACGTTCCCAGGCCGGTATTGCACTCAAGTGGCTGACTGCCATTTCAGAACAGGATCGCAAGTCACTGCGAGAGATCACCGCGGAAGATATTGCGATCCACGGGCCCGACGAGATCGCGCGCGGGATCTCGGTCACCGATCAGTATTTCACGGATCTTCTCATGCGCATCACCGTGCACCGGGTGGCGGTCAAGGGCCATGAGGTCGTCGTCTTTCATCACATCGATTTTCTCGATGCTGATGGAGCGACCACCGACAGCATCGATAATGCTGCGCTCATGACCGTGATCGGTGGCAAAGTTGCCAGTTACCGGCGAGCACGTCCGGATGATGACCTGGAGACCGGCTTCACTCCTGTTGACATGTGATGGGGAATGCGCTGTCCCAGGCGGGACGCGATTGGCCGCGGGATCGGTCTCGGTGAGGGGGCGCATTCAGGGCGTGCCCTACGATGGAATGTACGTGCGACCACCGCTTCGCGTTGCTCGCGGCTGTCGGGTCCTTCGCTGCGCTCAAGGTGACACGGGGCTCTCTACCGCGAGGCCACGACGTCACAAATGCGGGGACACGCGCCCGTAGCGTTACCGGTCTCCCGAGTTCGGGGATCGTTCCTGCTGCGAGTATGTTGGCCCGGCGAGAGGATGCTGCCGGGTCAGGATGATGCTTGCACCGGGAACCAGCTGTGCGCCAGGTCGGCCCAGCGCGGGTTCCGCTCCTCAACGAGCTGCATCTTCCGCGCTCGCGGCCTGCTCTTCAGGTACTTCACGTACGCATTGGCGTCTTCGAGGCTCGCGAACTCCGCATAGAAAACCAGCCTTGTGAGGTGATACCTCGCCGTGAGACTGTCGGGGTTGTCGTTGAACTTGTGTTCCCAGACGCGATGTTCCAGATCGTCGGTCACACCGGTGTACATGGTGCGGCGACGATTCGCCATGATGTAGACATAGGTCATGCCGTTCCTCCGCGGGTATTCGTTTGTCGCGCCGTTTCCGCATCATAGCTGGAAAATGGCCAAATGAAAATACGTGGAGGACGCGTCGTGAAGGCGTTCCCAATTGCCCGGGGAAAGTGACTGGTGGTGTTCCGGGGCGTACGTTCGCCGCGCGTTCGCTCGTCTCCGAATCAGGTGAGCATTTCCGATCCACGCATGTTGGCCATTGGATGCACATGTCGCGGATGGGAATTGGCATGGCGTGATGCGCCTCAGCGGCCTCCCGAATCCGGCAAGCATTTCCGTTGGGTTTGCGCTCCCCCGGGCGGGACGTGTTGGCCGCGCCAACGCGGATGTGGGCGGGGATGCGGGCGCGGCCAAGACGTCCGCTACACGAGTGTTGGCGTCGTCCGCATGGATGTGCCGCGATGGCTTCCCAGCCACACGCACCGTAGCGGGATGCTCGCGCGAGGGAGGAGACCATTGAACGCGCTATCCGGGATTGTTCGTCCAGGGGTCCAGGCGCGTTCAAGGTCTCCGCGACGGTTGGCATCCCTCCCCGACTGGGGGTCGTGGCGGGTATACTCGTTCGCGACTCAGTCATTGCCATCACCATGGCGATGCGCGCAGCCCTCACACATCTCCAGGGACAATTGATGATTCTCCGGTTCTTTCGCAGCGAGCCTGCGGCGGCGATCGTGTTGCTGTTCTCGGCCATTCTCGCGCTGGTCGTGGCGAACTCGCCGCTCGGCGACACCTACGAGGACGTGCTCGGCACCTATGTTCTCGGGCTCTCCATCCATCACTGGATCAATGATGGCCTGATGGCGCTCTTCTTCCTGCTGGTGGGGATGGAGATCAAGCAGGAGGTGCTGGAGGGCGCGCTCTCGACGACCCGCGCCCGCATCCTGCCCGGTATCGCGGCCGTCGGCGGGATGGCGCTGCCTGCGCTGATCTTCGTCCTGGTCAACCGGGATTCGCCGGACCACCTGGCGGGCTGGGCGATCCCCGCGGCGACCGATATCGCGTTCGCGATGGGCGTGCTGGCGATCCTGGGGAGCAAGATCCCGCTGGCGATCCGCGTGCTACTGGTCGGCATCGCGATCATCGACGACCTGCTCGCGATCGTCGTGATCGCCGTGTTCTATACGGCCGAGCTGCAATTCACATGGCTGGCGGGCGCGGGAGTCGCGATTGTCGTCCTGGCCGCGCTCAACAGGCGCTCGGTCTACCGGCTCTGGCCCTATATCGCCGTCGGCGTGGTGTTGTGGTACTGCGTGCTCGAGTCGGGCATCCACGCGACGCTGGCCGGAGTGGTCCTCGCGTTCGCGATTCCCGCCAAGAGCACCAACGACATGTACCGGTCGCCGATGTTGACCACGGAGCATGCGATCGACCGATGGGTCAATTTCGGGATCCTGCCGGTGTTCGGGTTCGCCAATGCGGGGATCTCCTTCGCGGGGCTCGAGGCATCGGACGTTTTCGGGCCGCTCCCGCTCGGCATCGCGCTCGGGCTGTTTATCGGCAAGCAGGTAGGGATCTTTGGCGCCCTCTGGATCACGATCAGGTCCGGGTTGGCCAGCAAACCGACGGCGGTAAACTGGCCGCAGCTCTATGCGATGTCGATTCTCTGCGGCATCGGGTTCACGATGAGCCTGTTCATCGGCGGGCTGGCCTTTGCGGATGCGCCCGACCTTCTGGACCAGACCAAGGTCGGCGTGATCGGCGGATCGGTCGTTTCGGCCCTGCTAGGCGCCTACCTGCTCAACCGGGCCTCCGGGAAGAAGGTCGCGGAGAATGTCCGCGAGCAGCAGGTCGCGGGTTAGGATGCCGGATATTCAGGATTGAACGTCAAACCGTAACCAAGAGGCAGGCCTGGTGAAGTTCAGGCCTGCCTGCGGAATGCAGCCCGCATCTGCCATCACAAACGCTTGTCGTCCTTCGCTGCTCCCGGGATGACGGGCGTTTTAGTGCTCGCGGTTTGCACGTCCCGGCCCGTCCTCACCAAGGGACGGAATGGTGACCGGGTCCTCGCCGGGCCAGGACACGATGATGGTGTCGTCGTCCTGCCAGGCGACGATTGGCGACGGGGAATCTTCCCGCTCCTGGTCGGTTTCGTCACCGATGGTCACGAGGCAGGCATAGACCTTCCCGCTTTCGACGCGGTCGATCTGGAGACGCGGGAGGACATACCGGCCATAGACGCTGTTGAGGTCGGACGCGCCGCGCCAGGTCGTGGGCAGCGAGACGCCGGTGTAGCCCTGCAACGCCTCGATCGCGACGTGGCGGGCATAGTAACGCTCGCGCACGGTGGACCAGGATCGCATCTGCTGGTCGTTGACGCCGGTGCGGATGACCTCGCCGGGGGCGTAGCCGAGGGGCGCGGCGCCCTCCACGGCCGCGACCGCCATATCGTCGGATGCGAGCTCGATCCTGTGGACACGCAGATGCTGGTTCTTGCGGACGGCGATCGCGGTTTCGATGAGGTGCTCCTGGCCTCCCACCGTTTCCGTATACCGGAAGCGCAGCCAGCCAGGCTCCCCGACCGCCGAGGCGAGCGTGAGGTCGCGGTGCCCGAGATCGTCACCGACCTGCAGGCACAGCATGCCGTCGGGGGATGGCCTGCCGTCCACGAGTCCGGCATTGAAGGGGGCCGCGGTGGCGTAGTGGTACTTGCCGTATTTGGCCGCGATCTTGCCGGCCTTCGCATTGAACCGCTGGACGGCACCCGTCGCCTGGTTTCCCACGAGCACCCAGCCGGGCTCAGGCATCACGCGGACGAAATCGCCCCGTTCCACGGGTAATGGCGACTCTTCCGTTGTCCAGAACGGATCGTCGTCGGGAATGGACCAGAGCGCGCCGAAGCCCTGCGTCGCCCAGTAGGCTGAGCCGGTCGAGATATAGGTCTCGCGGATATCTGCACTACCCTCGCTGGTCAATTCCTGTCGGAGCGTGTCGTCGCCGCGAATCGCGCCGTGCTCGGCGTACCAGCGCAGGTGGTTCCCGACCAGCCGGCGGAGCATGCCGACATCGTGTGGCCAGGCCCCCTGTTGATACGCCCAGAGGGGCGCACCCAGCCGGGCGAACTTGTAGGCGAGGCTCCGTCCGAATTCGGTGTACGCACCGTTGGCGGCGAAGAAGGAAGGATAGTGCTCCATGAGCTGGCGCAGGCGGTCGACGAGGATTTGCTTGCGCCCGGGACGAGTGTCGCCGTCGACCTGGGACCAGGCCATGGCGTGCGACCCGAAAACCCAGAAGTTGTAGTCGTCGAAGTAGTTCGCCCCCCGCGCGGCGGCGTCGTCATACCAGCCATCCCCGCAGTAGACGTTATCCATATAGTCGAGCACGTCCTCGATCAGCTGGTCATCGTGTCGCTCGCCGAGCGCCTTGCGGCTGGCGTGGTTGAGCATCCAGAAGAGCGCGAAATTGTTCCGGAACTCCCCGGGATGGTGGCCACATCGTTCCAGCCACGAGATGACCTGCTCCCGCTCGATTGGGGTGAAGTGGTCCCAGATAAAGGAACGACTCTGCCAGAGGGCAAAGGCGACCTGGCCGGCGTCGACCATCCAGATGTCCGGGCTTCCGGGGAATGGCGACTCGCCCCAGTACCCGGGCGAGTCCGGATCCGTTCCGGACAGGAAGGCGCGACGGGTCAGCGCGGCGACATCGTAGTCGACGCCACGCCAGGTCACGATCGGGGAACGTTCGGGGCGTGAGAGCCAGCCGCCGAGGCCCCACATCATCCGCGTGACGCCTTCCTGGCTCCCGTTCTCGTCGTAGAGGTAGTGATATCCATCGAGGAGCGTCGCACTGCCCTCGTTATTCAGGTGGTTCGTCCACCCGGCCACGAGACGGGCCCACAGGTTGTAGGCCTCGGTACGGGTGAATGCCTGACGAGGAGGAACCATGGTGCGCACTCTTTCCTGCAACAAGAACCTGTCAGCGGGGCGGCGACGTCTCGCCAATTGACTGATTCGACGGTGAAACCCGGGGCGCACGGTAGCAAGGGCGGGGGCAGGTGTCAACAAGCGACCGGGTGAGGCAATAGCGTTGGGGATGGGTGGGGGAGCAGCCAAGTCGGACGCCCTGGGTGCCCACGCCGCTTCGCTTCGCCCAGAATGACGCTGGTTGTTGCGTGAGGCGTCAGCCAGGTATGACGGGGATCTGTCACCCGAAGATGCTCCCAACTCCGAAGATGATCAAGTTTCCATGTGTATAGGGATGGGGCACCTTCGTGCCACTTGCCTCCACGAAACAACTCCCGTCTTCCCGAGCGCAGTCGAGGGATCTCTACACCACGCAGACATCCCGTAAGCCTGACGCAAAGATCCCTCCACCCATTCGACTCGCTGCGCTCGCTCAGGGCAGGCTGCCCGCTCCGCTCGC
>CAZVAA010000085.1:0-10536 GCA_964624125.1 uncultured Sphaerobacteraceae bacterium
GGTCGAGCAAACCCTCGATACCGTCGACAACGCGCGGAACGCCGTTGGCCAGTAGGCCCGCCCCGACGCGTTCTACGGCCGGACAAGCGCGAGCGTCCAGCCGGCCCCGAGCACGATCGCCGCTGCGGCCATGCACGGGAAGCAGGACATTACGCCCCGGTTGGCGTCTCGCCGCCAGACCAGGCCATTGAGCAACACCAGCCCGGCAGAGACGGTGCACGCGCCCCACAGGGACGCCGGACGTTCGGTGAACAACGGCGCCGTGGCTGCCGCGGCTATCAGCGACATCCCCATCAATCCCCAGCACCATCGCCTGGCGCGCTCCTCACCCATCGCGACGGCCAACGTCCGCACCCCGGCCGCCCGGTCGCTCGCAACGTCCGGAAGCGATTGCGCGATCTGCAGGGAAACGACCGCCGGGATCGCCATCGGCAACACCCCCAGCATTCGCAGCGGAACCTCGTCGAGCGCCGTCCAGACCCAGACGGGGATAAGCGGGATCGCGACAACGTAAGGCAGCCACGACCAGATCGTGCGCTTGAACCAGAGGCTGTAGGCGATGCCGATCCCATTGCCGAACGCACACAGCAGGAATGCGGGCAGCGAGAACGCAAGGCTGAAACCCGCCATCATGACCAGCCCGCCGCCGACCATGCCCAATGCCCCGCGACGGGACACGAGGCCAGCCGGTATCGGCTTGTACGGCTTGGAGCGCGCATCCAGCTCCGCATCCACGAGCTCGTTCATCGCGCCAACTGCGAGCTGCCCCCCGAGCATCGCGCCCAGCAAGCAGGCCATCGTCCACGCCCCCGGCCACCCACGCTCCGCGATCAGCGCGAACGCCCCGGTCGCCATGAGCACCGCGATGATGGGAACGACATGGGGCAGCAACACGTATCCCCGCACGATGTGCATTCGGGAAGGTGTCATGCCAGTCGATCCATTCCTGCTCGCCATCCGCTCACACACCCTCCATCGAGTATCGGTTCCAGCAATGACACCTGTCGGTATCGCACCATGTTCGCCACCAAATGTGGGCGCGTGTCCCGGTCATGGCAGATGACGTGCGTCTCCGTCAATTGGCGAAGCCAACCGTCATCGACAGAATGCGTCCCGGAGATACCAATGCCTACCATGAATACTCGAGATGAATCCCTCACCGACCAGCTTCCCGGAATCCTGAAAGCCCTCCTGTGGCCCACGGTGGCCGCCAGCATCGGCAGCGCCGCCACGCAATCAGGCGTCAAGTCGTGGTACCCGAAGCTCGACAAACCGGACTTCAATCCACCCGGCTAGGTCTTCGGCCCGGTGTGGACGCTGCTCTACCTCCTCATGGGCATCGCCGACTATATTGTGTCCAGGCAAGGCGACACCGAAGCGGCGACAAACGCCCGCACCATCTACCGGGTCCAGCTGGTATTGAACTCCGCCTGGAGCGTCCTGTTCTTCGGCCTCCGCTCACCGCTCGCCGCCCTTGTCGAGATCGTCTTCCTCTGGGTCGCGATCGTGGCCACGATCCTCGCCTTCGCCCGCGTCTCGAAGGTCGCTGCGCTGCTCCTCGTGCCGTACCTGCTCTGGACCACCTTCGCCGCAGTGCTGAATACCGCGATCTGGCGCAAGAACGACTGACCCGCCGCGCCAGTTTGACCCTCGCATGCTCCTCCCCGTATACTGTCACGGTTAGGCCGGGAGGAACCCCCGGCTTCTTCGTGCGCACCGCCGGAGATCCATGAAAACCGGCGCACCGCATGAGGACGGTATATCTATGACTGCAGACAAATTGGACTCGATCGAACTCATCAACGACACGCATCTCAACGTCGCTTCGCTCCTGATGGAAGATGTTGGTGCCACGCGCGACCTGAAGGTCACGCTCACCTCATTCCCGCTGGACGACGACCTGGCCGCCACCGACGTGCTCGGCCAGATCCAGCTCACCCGGCTCCAGTCGGGCGTGCTGGCGCGAGGAGACGTTCGGGGGCATGTTGAACTCGAGTGCGCTCGCTGCCTGAATCTCTACGAGCAGCCCTTCAGGAAGAAGCTGACCGAGGAATTCCGGCAGACCGTCGATGTCCGTGGTGGCGCTGGCGTGGCTCCCGCCGAACCAGCCGATCCCGACGAGGATGACGACGAGCTCGGCTTCGAGATCAACGACGCGCACGAGATCGACATGACCGAGATGCTGCGTCAGAACATTCTGTTGGCTTTGCCAATGCGCCCCGATTGCGGGGAGCAATGCCCCGGCCCGCCAGAGATCGACAACGGCCCCGACGCCGATATCGATTCGCGGTTCGCGGCACTGCAGGAACTGTTGGACGAAGAGTGAGCATGCTCGCTCACCGACCGGCCTCGCCAGGATGGCGATCCGCCGGACATGAACCCGCCGCGATCCTGATGATCGACCGCGCGGAAGCCTGAGGAGGAAATCACATGGGCGCACTTCCCAAGCAACGAATCAGCCGGGCCCGCCAGGGCAACCGCCGCCGCCATCACTTCATTGCGGCGCCGCAGCTCGTGCCGTGCACCAACTGCCGGTCGATGAAGCAGGCGCACCACGTCTGCCCGTCGTGCGGCCAGTACCGCGGCCGCCAGGTCATCGACATCGAGCAGCGCCAGCGCGCCTCCGAGCGATAACCACCCGGCACGAATCCGGGTCACCGGATCCATTGCCAGGCGACACGGCGGGAGAGTGCCTTCTCCCGCCGTTTGCATTGCCCGGAATTCGCCAGGATTCCCGCCGTCGTCGCGGCTAACCCGGTATCATGTGATAGAACTGGAAACGACCGGACGGGCCTGCCACCACGGCCGACCCCGGTCCGGCATGACCCGGAAACCCGGCGCGCACAAGGACGATCGATGCCATATGCCGCAATCACGGGGTGGGGAGTCGCCGTCCCCGACCGTGTGCTGACCAACCAGGAACTCGAGCGCATGGTCGAGACGAGCGATGAATGGATCGTCTCCCGGACCGGTATCCGTGAACGCCGCATCGTCGGCGCCAGCGACAGCACCACATCCCTCGCCACCGATTCTGCCCGCAAGGCCCTCGAGAAGGCCGGCCGGACCGCTGATGAGATCGACCTCATCGTCGTCGCCACCGCCACGCCAGACGATTTCCTCGTCTCCCAGGCATGCCTCGTCCAGGCCGAGATCGGCGGAACCGCCGCCGCCTTCGATGTGGGCGCGGCCTGTGCCGGCTTCGTCACCGCGCTCTCCGTCGGCTCGCAATTCGTCAACAGCGGCATGTACAAGCGGGCGCTGATCATCGGCGTCGACACCCTGACCCGCTACATCGACTACACCGACCGCGGCACCTGCGTCCTCTTCGGCGATGGCGCCGGCGCGGTCGTCATCGAAGCCTCCGACGAGCCACGCGGCCTGCTCTCGACCGAGCTGGGCGCCGATGGCGCTGGCCACAAGCACCTGTATGTGCCTGGCTGGGCCCAGATGGTGCCGGAATCCGCGGATATCTTCCCGGACGCCCGCCCTCACCTGCAGATGAACGGCCGCGAAGTCTTCCGGTTCGCCGTCCAGGTCATGGGCGATGCCGCCCTCAAATCCATCGAGAAGGCCGGCCTGACGCTCGACGACGTCGACATGCTCATCCCGCACCAGGCCAATGCCCGGATCATCTCCGCCGCCCAGCGACAGCTCCAGCTCCCCGAGGACAAGGTTTGGATCAACCTGGACCGCTATGGCAACACCTCCGCCGCCTCCGTGCCCATCGCCATGGCCGAGGCCGCGGATGCGGGAGCACTCAAGGAAGGCGACAATGTCGTCCTCGTCGCGTTCGGCGCGGGGCTCGCATGGGCAGCCGGCCTCGTCCGCTGGGGCACCGACGGTGTCCAGCGTGAAACCGGCCAGGATACCTGACCATTCCGCGAATGTGATCGATACTCGACCGGTGACGCCACCGGTCTCGCACCTTGGACATGACCAGGAGGGTCTGGATGACCGAAGAACAGCGCGCACCAATCGCCGTCGTCACTGGCGGCACCCGGGGCATCGGCCTCGCCATCGCCCGTCGCCTTGCGAACGACGGCTTCGACCTGCTCCTCACCTACCGTGGTGACCAGGAAGCCGCCGACGCCGCCGCGAAGGAGCTTGAATCCAGCGGCCGCACGGTCAAGGTCATCGCCGCCGACGTCTCGACGTCGGAAGGCGCCCAGCTCACCGTCGACACCGCCGTCAAGGAGATGGGCGGCATCGACGTCCTCGTCAACAACGCCGGCATCACCCGCGACAACCTCATCATGCGCATGAGCGAGGAGGATTGGGACGCCGTGATGTCGACCAACCTCAAGGGCGCGTTCCTGGCCAGCAAGGCGGCTATCCGCCCGATGCTCCGCCAGCGGTCTGGTCGCATCATCAACCTCACATCGGTCGTCGGCCTCGTCGGCAACGCTGGCCAGGCGAACTACGCCGCCGCCAAGGCCGGGCTCGTTGGCCTTACCAAGACGCTCGCCAAGGAAGTCGGGTCCCGCGGCATCACGGTCAACGCGGTCGCCCCGGGCTTCATCGACACCCGCCTGACCGATATCCTGCCGGACAAGATGAAGGACTACCTGCTGGAGAACACCCCGCTTGGCCGCTTCGGCAGCCCAGAGGATGTCGCCAGCGCGGTCGCCTTCCTCGCCTCCCCGGACGCCGCCTTCATCACCGGCAACACCCTGTCGGTCGATGGCGGCCTCTTCATGGCGTCCTGATCGTATGAACCGATTCCGACGCGGCAACAACGCAGGAGGTCCGCGAGTGTTCGAGAAAATCCTGATCGCCAATCGTGGTGAGATCGCCTTGCGAATCCTGCGCGCCTGCCGAGATCTCCGCATCCAGGCGGTCGTCGCCTATAGCGAGGCGGACCGCGACTCCCTGCCCGTGCGACTCGCGGACGAGGCGGTCTGCATCGGACCGGCCGCTGCTCCCCGCTCGTACAACAACATCCCGGCCGTCATCAGCGCCGCGCTGGTCACGGGCTGCGACGCGATCCACCCCGGATACGGGTTCCTCGCCGAGAACGCCTATCTCGCCGAGATCTGCCAGCAGGTCGGCCTCACCTTCATTGGCCCCACCCCCGAAGTCATCGAGAAGATGGGGAACAAGGCCGAAGCCCGCAAGGTCATGAAGGCCGCCGGGGTTCCACTGCTGCCCGGCACGCAGGGAATCGTTCCGACGCTGACCGCCGCCCGCGAGGCCGCGCGTGAAGTCGGTTACCCGGTCGTCATCAAGGCCGTCGCCGGCGGGGGCGGTCGCGGCATGCGCGTCGCGTGGAACGACGCCGAGCTGAGCCGTGGATACCCGGTCGCCCAGGCCGAGGCCGAGAGCGCCTTCGGCAATGGCGATGTCTATATCGAACGCTTTCTCCAGCGCCCGCGCCACGTCGAGGTCCAGGTGCTTGGCGACCAGCATGGCAACGTCGTCGCCATCGGCGAGCGCGATTGCTCGCTCCAGCGACGCCACCAGAAGGTCCTTGAGGAAGCTCCCGCTCCACACTTGCCCGAAAAGGTTCGCCAGAACCTGCTCAAGACCGCCGAGAAAGGCGCCAGGGCGGCGAACTACTGGAGCGCCGGCACGCTTGAGTTCCTGCTGGACAGCGACGGCCGGTTCTATTTCATGGAGATGAACACCCGCATCCAGGTCGAGCATCCCATCACCGAGGAAGTCACCAGCCTCGACCTCGTCGGCTGGCAGATCAGGGTCGCCGCTGGCGAGAAGCTCGACATCAAGCCGGAACAGCTCACGCCACGCGGCCACTCCATCGAGTGCCGGATCACGGCTGAAGACGCGGCGAATGACTTCCGCCCGTCCGTCGGGACGGTCGACACCTATGTCGCGCCGGGAGGGCCGGGGATTCGCATGGATTCGCACCTCTTCGACGGCTACGCGATCCCGCCGCATTACGACTCGCTGCTCGGCAAGGTCATCACCTGGGGGAGCACTCGCGAGGAAGCCGTCGCCCGCATGGAACGCGCCCTGCGTGAGACCGTGCTGACCGGCGTCACCCACACGATCCCGTTCCATCGTGAGATCGTCGCCGATCCCGCCTTCCAGCGCGGCGAGGTCCACACCGGGTTCATCCCCGAATTGATGGACCGCATCGGCACCAGGCTGATCGACGCCGCCGAGGAAGACGACATGCCGCTCACGACCGCATCCGGGAGGTGAGACATGACTGACACGCCACAATCCGGGAACCATGCCATGCCGCGCAGCGACAAGGCCGAGGTCAACGCTTCCTTCCAGGCGGACGACGCGACCGAAGTGCGCGGCTCGGTGCGAATCGCGCCCGCCGTGCTCATTCAGCTCATCGAGACGACCGTCTCGAATATCCGCGGCGTCGAGGGCATTCGTCCTCGTAAGCGCCGCAAGGATGACGAGACGCCGATCGGGAAGTCGTTCGACGATGGCAAGGTCCGCGTCGGCGTCGACGGTGACCAGCTGGAGGCCGACGTGGCCATCGCGGTCACCAGCGGCACCAATATCGCCGAGCTCGCCGACGAGATTCGCCAGAAGGTCGGCGACGCCGCCGGGCGCATGCTGGGCATGACGGTCCGCAATGTCAACATCTATATTGACGATATCGTGGACCCCGCAGCCTGACTGCCGCCGATTGACGTTACCAACCGTACGACCGGCCCTTGTGGCCGGTTCTACGACATTGCATCATTCAACGTACGGGCCGACCTCGCAGCCACGATCGGTGTCGGAACCCGGTCGAATCCAGGAAAGACTCCAATCACCACATGAGTGCTGACAATCCCGCCAACAACACCCCCAAGCCGGCGCCGAACAAGCGCCGGCCCAGGAAGAACCGTCGCCGCCCGAACCTTCCCGGCGGCTTTGACCGGCGTGCCTATGTCGACATGACCGCCTCCCGTCACCAGGCGCGCATCCTCGCCATGCAGTCTTTGTTCGAGTGGGATCTCGCCTCCCGCGACCTCGACGAGATCATCGCCCGCATCCGCGGCGAGGATGTCGCCGATCTCGCGGACTCCGCCCGGGAGACCTCCGATGAGGACGAGGACAAGCTGGAAGACATCCCCCAGCCCGTCGCCGACCGCGCGATCCTCCTGATCAGGGGCGTCGTCGATCACCAGCAGGAGATCGATCCCGTCATCGAGCGCGCCGCTCCGCAATTCCCCATCCCGCAGATCGCCGCCATCGACCGGAATGTCCTGCGCATGGCCGTCTACGAGCTGCATCACCAGGAAGACGTCCCGTACAAGGTCGTCATCAACGAAGCCGTCGAGATCGCGAAGCGCTTCGGCGGCCCCAGCTCCGGACGCTTCGTCAACGGCGTGCTCGGCACCATCTCCTCCTGGCTCCCCGACGACCGCAAGAAGAAGTAGCCCCGCACCTTGTGCGCGGGGAACCCCCTGCCGTAGCCCCGCACCTTGTGTGCGGGGAATCGCCTCGGCGGCGGATGACGACCGAAATCCCCTTCCTGCCGTAGCCTCGCACCTTGCGCGCGAGGGAACCCCCGCCGTAGCCCTGCTCCCTGAGTGCAGGGGAACTCCCTGCCGTAGCCCCGCACCTTGTGTGCGGGGAACTCCCGAAACCAACACATGGGCCTGCGGTCCGGTCACTGGCGATCCCCGCACTTACCCATTTCCCCGCCGTTCATGTACACTCTCACGGGTATGATTCTCGTGACAGGGAGCGACATGATCGCCATGAAGCGCCCGTTCACGCGGACTCCCGCCAGTACGTGGCACAATACCGTTGCGGGCATCTCCTCAACATGAGGGACCCATCGCGACAATTGTTCATTTTGAGGAGGAACAGTCTTGGCTACCACTCTTGAGCGTGTGCAGAACATCGTCTCCGATCGCCTTGGCGTCGACGCCGACAAGGTTGTCCCGGAGGCTGAGTTCATCGGCGATCTCGATGCCGATTCGCTCGATCTCGTCGAGGTCATCATGGCGATGGAGCAGGAGTTTGACCTCGAGATCAAGGATGAAGACGCCGAGCAGATCCGCAGCGTCGGTGATGCGGTCAAGTACATCGACGAGCACTCTAGCTAATCCCGAAGCGGCTTACCCGATTCCTGGATAACCGCTTCCCGCCCGCGCGCGTCGGGGCTGACTCCCGCGCGCGGGCACCTGCGAGCGAACGACCTTGCGGCATTCCTGCGGGACACGGGTCCCGCCCCACACCCGGCATTGCCGGGCGCCGACGAACCGTGTATCCATCCTGGTCGTCCACCGTCGCACAGATACATGGTCCGACCTCGCGCTGAGACACTCCACAGGTTGGGATCATCTGCCCCATACTGATGGGCAGGATCATCCAGGAGACTGAGAACGTCATGGCGCGCTCTATCAAAAACCCGCTGTCAAAGATCCGCATTCCGCGGCTCCCCGAGGTGACCGACGAGCCCGACGTCTTTGAAGAGATGACGTTGCAGGAGCACCTGATCGAGCTCCGCGACCGCATCCTCAAGATCGTCATCGGCCTCGTACCGGCGTTTATCTTCGGGTTCATCATTCACAGCCGGATCCTCGCCGCCATCGTGGACAAGGCGCAGGTAGAGGGGCTCGACACCCGGTCACCAACCGACCCGATCACCCTGACCTTCAAGATCTCCCTCTACGTCGCCATCGCGATCATGGCCCCGTGGATCGTCTATCAGGTCGTCGCCTTTCTCGCGCCGGGACTGACGCGCAAGGAAAAACGGATCCTGTACACGGCCCTGCCGTTTGTCTCGATCCTGCTCTTCTCGGGTGTTGCCTACGCATGGTTCATCGCCATCCCACGCGCACTGGGCTTCCTTGGTAGCTGGAACTCCGACTACATCAAGTTCGATATCGACGGCAATGAAACACTGAGTTTCTTCCTCGCGTTGATGGTCGGTCTCGGATTATCGTTCCAACTCCCGGTCCTGATCTTCATCCTCGCCAAGATCGGGATCGCGAGCCCACGCAAGCTCCGCAGCTGGCGGCGCTATGCCTACATGGTGCTCCTGGTCCTGTCCGCCATCGTGACGCCGACGACGGACCCCTTCAACCTGGCGCTGGTTGCAATACCGATGGTGCTCCTCTACGAGCTCGGTATCGTAATCGCCTCCATCTTCGCCAAATCCGGTGTGCGCAACCAGGAGGAGGAAGAAGCGGCCTTGGAGGAATCGGACGGTGCGACCACCGCCGTCGAGACCGCGGACGACGTCTAGACTGTCTTCTCCAACAGAACGCTAAACGGCCCGTATTCACCGGGCCGTTTAGCGTTAACTCGTGACACGATCAGTTGAGCCTCCCCGGCGAATGACGTACGGTTGATGAAAGGATTGTCGCGACGACCACCAGTCGCGGCGATCGTCGCCCCCCTCATACCGGGGAGCGACTGCGAGGCCCAGACCTTACGGCAAACCGGCGGGATTCATCCCTCCGCGAAACCGGCGAACCGTGTAGCCATCCTGGTCGTCTCACATCCAGCCATATCCCAGGTCCTCTCGCATGAGACATTCGAATGACTCGGCCTTGCTTCTGCAAGACTCTTCCGGTGCCTGTCGACTCGCTCGCCATCTCCCGGAATACCCGCCGGTCACATGGCCGCAATCTGTATGGGCCAGGAGATATGCCTCATCATGGCAAGCACGTTTAATAATTTCCGCAGGAACACGCTCTCGCGTTTAAAACTTCCCCGCCTGCCCGAAGTCACCGACGAGCCCGACGTCTTTGAAGAGATGACGTTGCAAGAGCACCTGGTCGAGCTCCGCGACCGCATCCTCAAGATCGTCATTGGGCTCGTACCGGCGTTCGTCTTCGGCTGGATTGTCCACACCCGGGTACTGAATGCGATCACCGACAAAGCCCAGGTAGAAGGGCTCGATGTCCGGTCGCCAACCGACCCGATCATGGTCAGCTTCCAGATCTCTCTCTATATCGCGATCGGGATCATGGCTCCGTGGATCGTCTACCAGATCGTCGCGTTCCTCGCGCCGGGACTGACGCGCAAGGAAAAGCGGATCCTGTACACGGCCCTGCCATTTGTCTCGATCCTGCTTGCATCCGGTGTGGCCTACGCCTGGTTCGTGGCGATTCCCCGGGCACTCGGGTTCCTCGGGAACTGGAATGCCGAGTGGATCCAGTTTGATATCGATGCCAGGGAAACGCTCAATTTCTTCCTGGCGCTGCTGGTCGGGCTGGCCTTCGCATTCCAACTCCCGGCCGTGATCTTCATCATGGCCAAGATCGGGATCGTCAGCCCCGCGAAACTCAGGGCATGGCGCAAATATGCATTCCTGGTGCTGATCGTTATCTCGGCCATTGTGACGCCGACCACCGACCCCTACAACCTGATGATCGTGGCAATTCCCATGATGCTGCTCTACGAACTGGGAATCCTGATCGCATCCATCTTCGCGAGGACTGGCATCCGGAACGCCGGTGAGGCCACCGCGGCTGAAACGGCCATCGAAAAGGCTGACAACGTCTAGCGCAACAGGACGAACGAGGCCCGGACTTCTCCGGGCCTCAACCATTGTTTATTCGATTCGGCCGGCCTTCCGCAGCTCCGCCTCGTCCGCCGGTCGTACCGGGA
>CAZVAA010000086.1:0-5801 GCA_964624125.1 uncultured Sphaerobacteraceae bacterium
CCTCGCTTGCGGGATCACCTCCGGCAAGGGGGTATGCTCTGGATATCCTGGCCGAAAGGCGGGAAGCTCGGAACCGACCTCTCACTGCATCACGTCATCCGCATTGGCTATCGCCATGGCCTGGTCGAAAGCACCTGCCTCAGCGTTGACGCTAGATGGTCCGCGCTTAAATTCACCTGGCCCAAGCCTGGAAAGCGGTACAACAACAGCCACGCTGGGTTGAACCGGGTTTCGGGATGATCGTCGCCTGATCGCCACGGGAGGACTCCATGCCGCCACGCCTGCAACTCACCTCGATCACCGTCGGCTGCCCGGACCCACGCGAGCTTGCCGCGTTCTACGCCCGGTTGCTGGACGCGACCGCCACTGCGAGTGAGCCACCCATGCCCGACGAACCCGAAACCGCCGGCTGGGCGCAAGTCCGCGCCACCAGCGATCGCGGCACCCTCACCCTCAACTTCGAGTACGAGTCGGAATGGCGCACACCGACCTGGCCGAGCGAGCCAAACAAGCAACACATCACCCAGCACCTCGACATCCTCGTCGACGATCTCGAAAGCGCCGTCGAATGGGCGATCGAGTGCGGCGCCCGGCGGGCCGACTACCAGCCGCAGGACGACGTCCGCGTCATGCTCGACCCCGCCGGGCACCCGTTTTGCCTCTTTCGCTAGTTGATCGCTCAGGATGCCCTTGCCAGGACTCCCTAGATGCCCAGGCGCGACATCGCGTCCATCACGGCCTGTTCACGTCCCTCGACTGGTTGGTTCCGCTCTGGCCGTAGTTCGTCCACGATTCGCCCATCGGAGATAAACAGCACGCGGGATGAGTGGGCTGCCACGCGCGCATCATGCGTCACGATCAGCATCGTCATCCCCTGCGTGTTGAACGTGTGCAGCAATTCGATGATCTCTCCCGACGCCTTCGAATTCAGGGCACCCGTCGGCTCATCCCCAAACAACAGCGACGGCGTATTGATGAGCGCCCGGCACAGGCTCACGCGTTGGCGCTGGCCGCCGGAGATCTCCGTGATCGCGCGCTCCTCGAGCCCATCGATCCCCGTCACCCGCATCAGCTCGAGCGCGCGTTGCTTCAGTGCTTCGGGACTGGATTTGGGACGAAGCGATGCCGCCAGCAGGATATTGTCCAGCACACTCAGCGACTCGAGCAGGTTGGGATCCTGGAACACGAACCCCATCTGCTCGCCACGCAACTCGCTGCGCTCGTCTTCCGGAAGGTCCTCGATGGCCACATCGCCCAGCCTGACATTGCCGGAATCGAAGTCATCCATCCCGCTGACGCAATACAGGAGCGTGGATTTGCCGGACCCCGACGGCCCCATAATGGCCACGAACTCGCCTTCTTGAATCTCGACCGAGACGCCCAGAAGCACCTTCGTCTCGGTCTCTCCCTGGCGAAAGGACTTGTGAACATCGTTTGCCGAAAGCAGGACAGTCATGGTGGCTCCTACGCGCGCAGCCGCTCGGCCGGCGTCTGGTTGGTGTTGGTGGTATTGATCAGCGTGATGACGAGTGCGCTGCCGAGCACCAGCACGCTGCCCAACAGCGTGACCACGGGGCTGAACAAGGTGGAAAGTCCGCTCACGCCGACGGCGCTGAAGGTGAGGTTGCCGAACAGGTTGCCGACCGGCGTAGAGAGGACCACCCCCAGCAGCACCCCGATCAGCATCATGCCCATAATGCGCGAGAGATATTGCAGTCGAAGGTGCGCGGCGGTGAACCCGAGCGCGTTCTGGATCGCGTTCGCCTTTCGCTCCTGCACCTGCATCAGGCGAATGGAAAGCCCCGCGATGAGTGCGCTCATCACCAGCGCGACCCCCGTGAACACCCACGAAACGGTGTCGATCACGCGCATCATGTCGCCCATCATCTGCCGCACATAGGTTTCCGTATCGATGACCTGCGCGTCGCTGGCGATATCGCGAATGGTGGAGATCACATCGGACACGTCGGAGCCGTCCTTCACATTGACGGCCATCATGACGCTGGCTTCGGGGTCGTCCATCGTGACGCCGGGGAGCGCTTTCGCGGTTTTGCCGCCGTTGGTCACGTCCTGGTAGGTGCCGCTCACGGTGAAGGTGACAGGCCCCTCCGGCCCGTCGACGGTCAGCGTATCGCCAACCGACACCTGCAAGCGCTCGGCGTTGATGTCTGAGAGCCCGACCTCCTCCACCGCCTGCGGCGCGCGACCTTCACCATATTGCAGGGGGAACGCATGCGTGTCGCCATAGTCGATGCGTAACGGCGCGGATTGGCCATCCGGCATCAGCACCGTCTCGACCTCCAGCGTATAGGTTTCCATGCGCTCGATACGATCGTCGCCCTCCATCCCGCTGGTGATGGCATCGGCAGTACCAAGCGCGTCGTCCCGGTTCAACAGGTCCACGCGCACGTCGTATTCGCCGATGCCCATATAGGTCACGAAATCGGCCGATCGCATGGTTGTTCCGAAGCGAAACGGGATCAGCAGCACCAGCGTGATCAGGCAAGCGACAACGAGGACGGTGAGATGGTTCCCCGGCGCACGGCGAATGCGCGCCCAGGCCATCTTGAGGTTGACGCGAACGCCGGTGGTAGGCGAGATCACCGGGCGCGGCCGACGGCGACCGGTGACGTTCGCGCTGCCGTGCAACGCCTGCAGTGGCGTGATGACGCGGAGTTTTCGCAACACGCGTCGAACGTAGGCCATCGCCAGCAGATACATCAGGATCGCGCCGATGATCCCCGCCACAATGCCGAGAACCGGATAGTTCACATCACCCATGCGCCGCTGCACACCGGCCACCAGCGAATTGCGGGCGATCAGCGCCAGGACGATGCCGATCGCCGCGCCACTCCCAAGCAGGATCCGGTACTTGCCCAGGTAGATGTCGCGAATGTGCGTGTTGGCGATCCCGAGCGCTTTCATCACGCCGATATCGTGCAGGTCTTCTTCGATCGAGGTGAGCAGCGCATACCGGATACACAGGCCCAGGACCAGCAGGATGATGAACGTCATCAAGAGAAAGAGCAGCACGGTGACCGCATCGTTGATGCTGTTGATGAGGCGGAAGAGCGACCAGTTCAACGACGGCCCGTTCGATTCCAGACCTGCATCGAAATAGGCGGCTTCGAATCCACCGGCAGCCGATGAGCTGGTGAGTCTGAAGGAGATGAGGTATTCCGGCGTCGTTCCCTCGCGCTCCTTGAGGTCTGCGAAATCACCGTCGCTGATCAGGAGTCGCTTGGACGACGCGAGCGTGGAGTTCATTTGGGAATCGCGAAAGAACCCGGCAATGGTGAATGCCACCTCGCCATCCCGGGTTTGCACCGTCACGTGCTGGCCGGTCTGGAGGTCGTATTTGTCTTCATAGAAGAAGGGAATATAGATGTCCCCCGGCTGGGGGTCGATCACCTCGCCATCGGGTGACAGCAAATAGTCCATGGTTTCAGGCTGGCGCACGAAGCTGTTTTGCTGGATCTCGGTATCCAGCGTCTCCCCGTTGAAGCTGAGCTGCGAATTCTCGACGTTCAGCAACTCGATGGCTTCCCAGTCCTCGACCTCGGACCGGCCGTCCACAAAGCCCTGCATGCGCTCGGAGTCAAGCGTGCCCAGGTGCATTTGCATGAAATGCGGCGTCCGGGCCCGTTCCATAAAGCCGTCCACCGACCCAAATGCGGCAAACGAGAGGATGACGGCGGCGGCGAGCATGGCCGTGCCCAGGATCAGGAACGTCGCCATGAAGGCGGATACGAGGCGGTTCCTGCGAAGAGAGCTGGATACCAGCTTCCTGATCAATTGACTATCCCTCCCCTGGGCGCCAGCGAGCGCGGTGAACACCATCGCGAGGATATCTCTTGGCGCGGAATGGTTACCCAGGCAACAAGCGACGTGGTCTACATTCTGGATGCGTGCGTCGTAGCCATCGACGGTCACATCCTCACGGCATACCTGGATGTTGTTGCTGGAAAGGTGACCGATAGTCGGTCAACCCTCCATGATGACCCTTCGGCTGAGTGGTTCGAGTTTAGCAAAATGAATAAAATGTGATCCCCGGGAGCGTTCCCGGGGATTCGAAGCACACGCCTGTATTCCGTGATAACGGATTAGGTGGGGAGATGGTTCCCGCCGACCCTGAGCGTTACTTCCCGGGGCGGGAACGGATTCTCCGGGCTGAAGCTCAGCACCACCGGTGGCACCCGTAATTCGTCACGCGCGAAGAGTCGTTGCGCGCCGTCCAGGTCGGTCACCGCCGCCACCTCGTCGAGCAGTGCGCGTTCCGTATCGGACGGCGCCTCCTCCGTCGCGTCGAGTCCCCACACATCCCACAGCACCATCTCGTGTCGGTTCAGCGCCACAAGATCCAGCGCCAGGTTGTGCCGCAGGTAGAACCATCTCCGCAGCATCGGGATCTCGATCTCCGGATGCACCGCTCACGTCTTCTGGATCGGCGCGCGCCTATGCCGGACCGTCCCGCTGACGATGAAGACCACTGCGGAGAGGATGATCAACCCGCCGATCACGACATTCGGACCGACCGCGTCGTTATCCAGCGTCGCGCCAAGCACAACCGCGACCACCGGGTTCACATACGCATAGGTGGAGACCGTTTCGATCGGCAGCGTTGCGTTGGCGTACATATAGGCGCTGTAGGCGAGGAGCGACCCCGCGACCACCAGCCACAGCAAGCCGGTCCATGACCGCGCCGAGATCTCCCCCAGCGCGAGATCGCCGAATTCCCCGCGTATCCCGGCGACCAGGTAGAGCGCCATGCCGGCAAAGACCATCTGCAACCCGGTTGAAAGGAATGGCGACGTCGGCAACCTCATCGTTCGCGCCATCACGGTGCCTATGGACCAGAAGATCGGCGCCACGAAGACGATGAGTGCAGGGATCAACGGCACCTGGCTGCCAGGGCCGCCCACCATGATCGCGATGCCGATCAGGCCGATGACCAGCGCCCCGAAGACCCGCGCATCAGGACGCTTTCGGCGATGCAGGGCGGTAAACACGGCCATCCATATCGGGGTGGTCGACACGATCAGCGCCGCCAGGCTGGAGTCGAGGTCCGTTTGCGAGAGCCCGACCAGCCCCGTTCCGCCCACCAGGATCATCACGCCCACGGCCATCGATGCACGAAGTTCCTGCCACGTCAGCGTCATTCGTCCGCTGAGATACGCCGGCGCGGCAAGTGCCAACAGCACCGGCGCGGCCATGAAGAACCGGCTGCCGGTCATGATGAGTGGCGGAATCGTTTCCACTGCCGCCGACATTCCGAGGTACGTCGAGCCCCAGACGATCCATACGACCAGCAAGGACAACCAGGGCAGGAGCGTCCTGGGAGATGAATCGGGCATGCAGGTCATCCACGAATATGCGATGTGACGATAGAGGGCTACTGCTAGCTGAGTGTACGGCAGGGGTAGGGAAGAAAGATAGCGGTGGGTGCTAATCTGGCAGTGTCGGATTCCTCACGCCGGCAAGGAAACGGAGGATCGCATGGCCGACCTGTCCTCCAACCCACAACTCGCGCGTGCGTCCGCCCCGGATCACGCGTCGTATACGCGCAGAGGGGCGGCCGATCTTCCCGTGCCCCAAACCCGCTATGTTCGCGTCGGTGAGATCAGCATCGCCTATCAGGTCGTGGGCGATGGACCGATCGACCTCGTCCACATCCCGAGCTGGATTACCAATGTCGAGGAGAACTGGAACGACCCCGGCTACGCGCGGTTCCTCCGGCGGCTGGCGTCGTTCTCGCGCCTGATCGTGCTCGACAAGCGCGGCACCGGCCTCTCCGATCGGGT
>CAZVAA010000086.1:5901-8436 GCA_964624125.1 uncultured Sphaerobacteraceae bacterium
CGTTCTCGCGCCTGATCGTGCTCGACAAGCGCGGCACCGGCCTCTCCGATCGGGTTCCCGATATCCCGACGCTGGAGGAGCGCATCGAGGATGTTCAGGCCGTGATGGCCGCCGTCGGCTCCACCAACGCGGCGCTCTTCGGGAGCACCGAAGGCAGCGCCATGTGTGCCCTCTTCGCCGCCACCTATCCCGAGCAAACCCGCGCGCTCGTCATGTATGGCGCCTATGCCCGGCGCATCCGCTCCACCGACTACCCGTGGGGCCCAGACGAACAGGAACGGGAGGCGTTCCACGACACGATCCGCCGCGAATGGGGTGGTCCCGTCGCGGTCGACCTCCTCGCCCGCAGCGCGATGGACGATGAGCGCTTCTGCCGGTGGTGGGCCGGCTACCTCCGCCGGAGCGCCAGCCCGGGGGCGGCCCTCGCCATGGCCCGCATGAACAGCCACATCGACATCCGCCGGATCCTGCCGACGATCCGCGTCCCGACCCTCGTGCTGCACCGCACGGATGATCCGCTTTGCCCGGTCGAGGGTGCGCGCTATATCGCCACCAACATCCCGGACGCCCGCATCGTCGAGGTCCCCGGCTCGTCACACCTTCCCTTTGTCGGCGATACTGACGCCCTGCTGGACCCCGTGCAGGAGTTCCTCACCGGCGTGCCTCCGGCCGTCGAGTTCGACCGTGTCCTGACGACGATCCTCGTGATCGATATCGTCGACTCCACCAGTCGCGCCAGCGACCTCGGCGACGTGCGGTGGCGTGGACTGCTTGGTGCCTTCCGGGATATGGTCCGCCAGCAGCTTGAGCGCTACCGCGGCATTGAGCGCAACGTCACCGGCGACGGGTTCGTCGCCACCTTCGACGGCCCGGGACGCGCCATCTATTGCGCCTGCGCGACCGCCAGTGCCGTCCAGCCGCTCGGCATCGAGATCCGCGCCGGGCTCCATACCGGCGAGTGCACGGTCTCCGGGGCCGGGCTGGATGGCATCGCCGTCCACATCGCGAGCCGCGTCAGCGCCCTTGCGGGGCCCTCCGAGGTCGTCGTGACCGGCACCGTGCGCGATCTCGTCGCCGGCGCCCGCATCGGCTTCAACGAACATGGCCGCCAGACGTTGCGCGGCGTCCCCGGTATCTGGTCACTCTTCTCTGCGGCGATCGAGCCCTGAGCCGCCATCCGGTCGCTCATGGGAGCGGAAGTACCGGTTCGCCACCAGCGTTGCCGCGCCAAGCAGCAGGATCGTCCCCGCCACCTGCAGCGTCGTCGCCATATCCAGCCCCTCATCGGCGTGGGAATGACCCGCATGCGCCGCCACCGACCCGACGGTCAGCGCCACCACGGCAACGGCAAGCGCCATTGCCCTCAGCACCGTTTGCAGTCTCTCCATCATCGGCTCCTTCATGACGCCTGCTGCCCCAGCAACGCCGTGGGTAGCCAGCCCGGATTCAGGATCACCACCACGCCCCAGGCGATCAGCACCACCCCAACCGGCCCTGCGAGGCGGTTCCCGTATCGCGTCACCTTCTCGATCACCATCACGCCGGTCAACGCGACCATCCACACCAGGCTCCCCATCCCGACCGCGAACATCGTCAGCATCAGCGCCCAGCAGCAGCCGAGACAGAACAGCCCATGCTGCAGCCCGAGTTCCCATGCCGAGCGCGATGTCACGATGTAGTGGCGCCAGAAGAACGTGATGGGGTCACGGCAGGTATCGAGGCAGCGTTCCTTTAAGGAAGAGAACTGGAACACCCCCGCCATCACGAGGATTGTTCCGCCGATCACCCATGGCCGGTTCCCGACCAGCGGCACATTCGCGACGAGCCAGTGCACCGCGCCGTCGCCTGCCAGCGCAAGCACGGCGAACCCCGTCCACACCGCGAAGTACCCGAGCAGGAAGGTGCCGAACCCGATCGCGGGATGGTCCTGGCGGGCCGATACGCGCCGGAACATCGCGATCATCGGCATGCTCGCCGGGAGCATCATCGCCGCCGTCATCAGCTGCCAGGAGACGAGGAAGAGCACGATCGTTAGCGGCCAGCCGAACGGCCGGTCCGCGAACACCGCGTCGTGGTCGACAAGACCGTGGCCTTCGCCGCTGCCGATCAACACCAGCGTGACAAGCCATGCGCCTGCGACCGCGCCCCAGGTCACCAGTAGGTCCGGCCGGCGCGCCAAGGAGGAGGGGAGAGGGAAGGAAACCATCGCTCATGTGCCTTTCCGCGAGGAGCATCGCGAGCCCGGAGCTCACGGTGCTCCCCGCGTGACTTCGCCCTACGCGCTCAACCGGAACAGCCCCTGGATCGCGTTCTGGCCGGAGATGTCGATGTTCGCCAACCCGTGCGCCGTCTCGTCGCGCCGGAAGTACGCCGACTTCCCGACGTACGCCGGCGAGCCCGGGATCGTCGAGAACACCGATTCCTGCAGCACCGTCGGTTGCCCGGTCGCGCCCTGGAAGGAGACCAGCTGCATCTCGGCGACATCGCCCAGCGTCAGCGTGCCCTGGCCCTCCTCGACCGCGAAGTCGATCGGCA
>CAZVAA010000086.1:8536-10438 GCA_964624125.1 uncultured Sphaerobacteraceae bacterium
ACATCGCCCAGCGTCAGCGTGCCCTGGCCCTCCTCGACCGCGAAGTCGATCGGCACCCGCTCGACCGCGATCACCTCGCCGATCAGCGCCGCCAGGTCGGCGATCGAGCCGCCAAGCTGCCCCGTGAATACCTTGAGCATCGCCTCCTGTTGCTCCTCGGTGCTGCCGTCGTCGACATAGACCACGGCCCGCCAGTTCCCGTCGAAGACGTTGCCCGGGATGTGGACCGAGAGCGCCAGCGTCCGGCCAGCCACATCGACGCCCTCGATCGTGCCGGAATCGACGCGCCAGCCGAGCACGGAATCGCACGTCCCGCCATCCGGGTCTTCCCCGACCCAGCACGGGCACAGCACGTTACAGGTACAGACTTCCAGCAATCGCCCCTCGATCTGGTAGGTCATGTGAGGTGCTCCCTCGTGTGCGGCGGCCACTGGGCCGCCAGGTCGAATGCCGAACGCGAGCGCCCCGGTCAGGGCACTTCCCGCCGCGACTATCCGGCGGCGAGTAACGGACCCTCGTCTAGTGCGTGGCATACAGGTCCTCCCGTATCGCGATGGATCGAATCGGTCTGGGGTATTCCGGAATGTCCCGCCGTCCATGGTGCGCCCGGCACCGGGCACCGGACGATATCCACCGCGACACCCCGCCTGTATCCCCGGATACACGGCACCGCGCCTCGCGTCACCAGGGAGCTTCCACCCGTCGTTAAGATGAAAGGGCGCCCGGAATTCACCGGGCAGGGGAGGCCACCATGGCCAGGTCACCGGAGGATGCGCCGTCGTCCGTGCCGCTGTTCGACGCGCTCGACCCCGACACGCGGCAACGCCTCGTCGCGGCAAGTCGCCTCCGCCAATACCCGAAGGGCCAGGTCCTCTGCAGCGAGGGCGATCCCGGCGACGACCTGCTCGTGCTCGAGGAGGGCCGGATCCGCGTCTGCCGCTTCACCGCCAACGGCCGCGAGATCGTCCTCGCCCACGTCGATGCCCCGGCCTCCGTCGGGGAGCTGGCGCTGTTCGATGGCGCTCCCCGCGCCGCGACCGTCATCGCCGAGAGCCCCGTGCGTATCCGCTATCTCCACCGCCAGGTCGTCCTCGACCTGCTCCGCCAGGAGCCCGACGTCGCCATCGCCATGCTCTCGCGCATGGCCGCCATGGTCCGCGCCACCAACGAGCGCCTCGGCGACATCCTCTCCCTCGATGTCCCCGGCCGCCTCGCCAAGTGGCTCCTCGCGCACGCCGACCCCGGCGGAATCGTCCCCCTCGACCAGTCGCAAGAGGATCTCGCCCGATCCCTTGGCACCACCCGCGTCACCGTCAACCGCCTGCTCCACCAGTTCGCCCGCCGGGGCCTGATCGATATCCACGCCCACCAGGCCCGGATCCGCGACCCCGCCGCCCTCCATGATCTCGTCGAGGGCTAGGCTCCACCCTGGTCACGCCGATCGACGGTATCCTTCGTGCGTTTTTCCGCACATGATCGTCGTAGAGGGAGGGACATGGTCATGACAAAGGCAACCAGCGTGAAGGACCTGCGACTGCCGTGGTGGGTGCAACCGCTCAACCGCGTGCTGCTGGCGCTCAACCGCGTCGGCATCCCGGTCCCGATGGCACACGTCCTCCGGATGACCGGCCGCCGGACCGGCAAGGTGCGGGATGTCGTCATCACCCCTTTCACGCACGATGGCCAGCGCTACGTGATCGTCGGCATCCCCGGCTCGGCGTGGACCCCCAACGTCCGCCCCACGGGCACGGCGGAGCTGCGCCACGGCAGGAAGACCACCTCCGTGCGCCTCACCGAAGTCACCGACCTCGCCGGGAAGCGCCGCGTCATGCGTGCCTACCCCTCGATCCAGCCGCCCGGCGTCATCCCCTTCCGCATCATGGGCCACGTCTCCTCGTCCGA
>CAZVAA010000087.1:0-1639 GCA_964624125.1 uncultured Sphaerobacteraceae bacterium
GGCCTGCCGCTCGACTTCGAGCCCCAGCAGCACAACGAGGACGGTGCCGAGATCGCCGCCCGGGCGATTCGCGGCGGCGCGTTCGTCACCGTCGGGCATCCGGGATGGAATGGCGTCACGGTCAAGGACATCGACAAGCTCGAGGATTTCGATGCCATCGAGATCTATAACCACGGCCACATGAACGATTGCGATCGCGGCAATGGCTGGATGCTCGCCGATGTGCTGGCGACCGCCGGCATGCGCTTCTCGACGACCGCCGCAGATGATGCGCATTTCAAGACCACCCGCCCGGATACGCTCGGTGGCTGGGTGCAGGTGAAGTCGGAATCGCTCGACCCCGACTCTATCCTCGAGGCGCTGAAGGACGGCTATTACTACGCCAGCACCGGTCCGACGATCCACAACATCGAGTTCGTCGACGAGACCATCGTCATCGAGTGCGATCCCGCCATCGCGGTGTATGGCGGGGGGCGAGGATCCGTCCGCGCATTCGAGCGTGGAGACGGCCTGACGAGGGCAGTGCTGCCGATCGCGCCGTTCCTGAATGCGTTCTGCCGCATCACCGTGCTGGATGAGCGCGGCAACCGAGCATGGACCAGCCCGATCTGGCTCGACGAGCTGAACGTCGGATAGGAACGACCATGCGAAAACCGGGCGGTTATCTAACCGCCCGGTTTTCGATTTAGGGACGTGCCGGTTTCCGGCTAGATGCCCATCGCGTGGTAGCCGCCATCCGCGAAGATGACGTCGCCCGTCAGGCCCGCCGAGGCATCGCTGGCGAGGAAGACCGCGGTGCCGGCGACGTGGTCGGTGCTGAAGATGTCACCGAGCGGGGAGCGCTCCGCCGCTTCCTGCTGCATCGCCGAGAAGCCCGGGATGCCGCGCGCCGAGGCGGTCTTGATCGGGCCGGCCGAGATCGCGTTCACGCGGATGCCCTGCTCGCCGAGATCGGCGGCGAGGTAGCGCACGGTCGACTCCAGCGCGGCCTTCGCGACGCCCATCACGTTGTACTTCGGGAAGACGCGGTCGGAGCCGAGGTAGGTCATGGTGAGGATGCTGCCACCCTTGTCCATGATCGGCGTCAGCTCGCGCGCGACCGCGATCAGCGAGTAGACGCTGATCTCGTGGGCAACCTTGAAGCCCTCGCGAGTGGTGTCGAGGAAGCGGTTCTTCAGCTCGTCCGCCGGGGCGAAGGCGATGCTGTGCACCAGCACATCGATGCTGCCGTATTCCGCCTTCAGCGCCTCGCGCAGCTGGGCGATTTCCTCGTCGTTCTGCACGTTGCAAACGAAGGTCTTCATCCCGTCGACGGTGGAAGCAAGCTGCTCGGCGTTCTTCTTTGCGCGCTCATCGATGTAGGTGATCGCGACCTTCGCGCCCTGGTCCGCGAGCGCGGTCGCGATCTTCCAGGCGATGCTCCACTGGTTCTGCACACCCATGACAACTGCGGTTTTTCCGGAGAGTGACCCCTCGGCCATTTTCGTGGTCCTTTCGTGATGCGCCCGCAACGGGACAAATCAGGCGTCCATTGCGGTCGCGCAATGATGCGTTGTGCTGCATGATACCGAAGGCAGACATGAGATGGCATGGCACGCATGCCGATGAAAGGATAGACACGTCAATGACTGATCGGGAT
>CAZVAA010000087.1:1739-3169 GCA_964624125.1 uncultured Sphaerobacteraceae bacterium
GTCACCAACGAGTGGGGCGGGCCGTCGCTCGCCTACGCGCAGCAGTTCACGAACGCGATGATCGCGAAACTGCTTGAGCTGGAATCGGGCGGTATCTCCGCGCGGGATGTCAGCCGGGATGAACTGCCGGAGATCGAGGAAGAGCCGATCACCATCGTCCAGTTCGCCGAGGAGATCGAGGAGAACATCGAGACCGGGCAGTTCTCGGCGATCCTCCACTTCGAAGGCGCGGAAATGATCGATGAGAACTTCTACGCGTTGGAGACGTACCACGCGGCGGGGTTGCGGTCGCTTGGGCCGGTCTGGTCACGCTCGAACATCTTCGCCCACGGCGTGCCATTTTCCGAGCCGACGCCAGACACCGGTCCCGGCCTGACAGATCTCGGCAAGGAGCTGGTGAAGGCGTGCAACGCGCTCGGCATCCTCATCGATCTCTCTCACCTCAACGAGAAGGGCTTCTGGGATGTCGCAAATATCTCCAGTGCTCCGCTCGTGGCAACGCACTCCAATGCGCATGCGATCTGCGGCACGTCACGGAACCTGACCGACAAGCAGCTGGGGGCGATCGCGGAATCCGGTGGCGTGGTCGGGCTGAACTACAACGTGCCCTTCCTGCACCCGGAGGTCTCGCGCGATCCCGATATGCCGCTGTCGATCATGGCGGACCATGTCGACTACCTCGTCGACAAGCTGACGATCGACGGTGTGGCGCTGGGGTCGGACTTCGATGGCGCGCTGATGCCGAACGACCTGTCGGATGCCAGCAAGCTCCCGAACCTCATCAACGAATTGCGCGGTCGTGGCTACGACGACGAAGCGCTCCGCAAGATCGGATACCAGAACTGGGTGCGCGTTCTCCGCGAAACGTGGGGAATGTAGGAATCAGGTAGCGGAAGGTTCTGGCCGTGCGACGGGTGCCCGTCGCGCGGCCAGTTCGATGCCCAGGATTAGCCTGCGCTGGGCGTTGGCATCCCGATATCGCCGAGGGCCGCGAAGCGGTTGGCGGAGAAGGCGTCCAGCGGGATCGATGGCGTGCCATCCACCAACCATTCCGCGACGAGCTGGCCGGTGATGGGGCTGAGGGCGAAGCCGTGGCCGGAGAACCCGGCGACGACGGTCATGCCTTCGTAGCCGGGGAGGGCATCGATGATCGGGATGTCGTCGACGGCAATACCTTCAACCCCGACCCAACTCCGCTCAATCGACGTTTCCCGAAGTACCGGGAAAATGGTCGACGCGGTCTCCATGCTGCCGTCGATGCTCTCCTGTCGCGTCTTGCCGATGCCGGATACGAGATCGATGTCGCCCGGCCAACCGCCGCCGATCAGGTACTTGCCGTCCCGTAATTGCTTCAGGCTGAGCGGGCGCCCGTGTGCGCCGACGACCTGCCTCAGGAGCTTCGGCATCGGCCTGGTGAGGATCATCTGCAA
>CAZVAA010000087.1:3269-5003 GCA_964624125.1 uncultured Sphaerobacteraceae bacterium
CTCGGCGAGCACGCTGATGCCGGCGATCTCGCCGCCGAAGCGCTCGACCAGGCGGATTGTTGCCTCGACAGTGCCGCCGGTGGCCAGCAGGTCATCGACGATAATCACTCGCTCGTGGTCGAGGATCGCGTCCTTGTGGATCTCCAGCGTATTTGTTCCGTACTCGAGGGAGTATTCCTCGGTCCAGGTGTCGCCGGGAAGCTTCCCCGGCTTGCGGACCGGGACGACACCGGCGCCGAGCTGGTACGCCATCGGGGTGCCAAAGATGAACCCCCGGCTCTCGATCACGACGACCTTGTCGATACGCTCGCCGCTGTACGGGCGGAGCAGCTCATCGATCGCCAGCCGGAACATCTCCGGATTGGCGAGCAGCGTGGTGATATCGCGGAACATGATGCCCGGCTCCGGGAAGTCCGGGATATCGCGGATGTGTTCCTTGAAAAGGGAATTGAGATCGGTCGGCATGCGTGATCCTGTGCATCAGTGCGGGTGACGGGCCATTCGGATTGACCATCGCCCAGTGTACCGCCAGCACGCGAAACCGGGGTGCGCCGTTTGGCGCATCCCGGTTGCCAGGTTTCCCGATTCGGGATCAGATTTCCTTGCTGAACCCCTGGGCGACCCACCCGGTTACGGACGGATTGGCCTCGAGCTTCACCGGCATCCACGTGTAACCATCGGCCTGGACGAACGACGCGTCGGTCACCACGAACACGCCGCCTTCTGGAATGGACGCCACGACGCTCGCGCCAAGCGCGGGGTTGTTCCGCACATTGAGCGGACCATCGTTGACCCGGTGCCGGGCGCCGGTCGGCTCGGTCCTCGCGATCTCGAGGAATTCTCCGGCGAACCAACCTACGGTGCCGCCGTTCCACATCTCGACCTGATACCAGGTGTAACCGCTTGCGGCCTCCGGGCCGCCCACGACGGTGGCGACGTCGACGGGCAGATACGTGCCAATGACACTGTTGCCCGTGCCGGGACCGGATCGGAGGTTGAGCGCGTCGGTTGGGCGGACATTCGTGCCGACCGGGAAGTCGCTCCCGGGGTTTTCGCCGCCGCCGGTGTGACCCTCCGCGAGCCAGGCGTCCACCATCCAGCCGGTCATGCCGCCGATGGAGATGTTGTACCAGCTGTATCCATCCGCGCTTCTCGGTCCGTCGTTCACGGTCGCGTTGGTGTTCGTGTTGAAGCTCCCGATCACCCCGTGGCCGAGACCAGCGCCGGACCGCAGGTTGACGTTGTCCGACGTTACGTGGATCTGGGTGCCGCGAATCCAGCCATCACCGCCATCTGGACGCTCGAAGTACATCGCGGCGGCGTATCCGGCCAGGTTGCCCTGGCCCTGGACAGTGATGGGAATCCAGACGTAGCCGTCCGCCTCGGTCGAGGCGCCAGTCAACCAGACAACATCACCGGTACTGACGGAACCCAGGATGGCTCCAGAGAGGTTTGGCTCCGAACGTACCCGCACACCATCGGAGCGGCAGATGAGCTCGTAATCACCCTGTTGCGCGAGCGCGTCCCTGATTCCGGGGAACGCGGCCGCGCCCGACAGGGCAACGCCGGCGAAAAGGGTGTTCTTGAGCAGGGTTCGTCGATTAAGCATGACGGTCCATCTCCTCCCCCGCCACGATGCGGGGTTCGTGATGATATCTGGGCGTTTTCTTCGGGACCCGGATGGTTTCGCCATAGGCGACCTTCCATCGATGCTCAGCCGGCGCATCTGCGTGT
>CAZVAA010000087.1:5103-10344 GCA_964624125.1 uncultured Sphaerobacteraceae bacterium
CCACAAACACTGTATGGGCGCAAAACCGGCAACGCTATACGCAGGAGTGCGTATTTCGTGCGTACGTAACCGGTTGGTTCTCCATCTGGTGGACGCGCCGATGCGCGTCGTATTCGTGGGCGACACCCGTTGTATGGAGGGGAGATGGAGGTATCCGAGCCGGTCAGGTTCACCCGTGAGGGCGTTGCCCGCGGATTGCGTGCCACTGCGCCGCTGGCGATCAGTGTGGCGACCTACGGCGCGGTGTGGGGTGTCCTGGCCAGGCAGGCAGATGTCTCCCTGCTCGAAGCCTACCTGATGAACCTCTTCATCTTCGCCGGCGCCGCGCAAATGGCGGCGATGGAGCATTGGGCATACCCGCTTCCGATGCTCGCGATCTTCGTCACGACGGCCCTCATCAACTTGCGACTGGTGATGCTCAGCGCGTCGATGCGACCGTGGCTGGAATCGCTGCCCTCGCGCATCGTCTACCCGACGCTGCACATCCTGAGCGACGAAAGCTGGGCGGTTGCCATGACCCTGTATCGCAACGGCGCTCGTGATGCCGGGATCGTGCTGGGGTGCAATCTGGCGATCGTCTTCGCATGGTTCCCGGCGACGGCAGTCGGGCACCTGCTTGGCGGCAGCATCGGTGATCCGGCCCAGTTGGGGCTGGATTTCGCCTTCACCGCGGTGTTCGGCGCGATGCTGTTCGGCGGGTATCGCAGCAAGCACGACCTGGCACCCTGGGGCGCCTCCGGACTGGTTGCATGGCTGGTCTGGTGGCTCTTTCCGGGGACCTGGTACGTGATCGCCGGCGGCGTGGCAGGGGTGCTGGTGGCCGCGTTACGGACCGACCCGCGTCCGCATCACGACGTGCCGGCGGCCGGCGCAGACGGGGCTGCGCCATGATTGACGACCTGTTCGCGCTGCATCCCTCGGCACTGGTGATGATCGCGCTGATGGCGATCGTGACCTACGCGTTCCGTGCTGGCGGCTATTGGTTGATGGGGCGGGTGACGCTGCCTCCACGTGTCGAGGCCGGGGTGGCGTACTTGCCGGGCGCGGTGATTACGGCGCTGGTAGTGCCATCCGCGATCGAGGCGGGGATTCCGGGAATCGTGGGGCTCGTTGCCGTTGCGATCGTGATGCGGCGATGGAACAACCTGTTTCTGGCGTTGTTCGCGGGGATCGGGGCGGTCTGGCTGATGCGGCAGGTAATCTGATCCGGGTTGGACGCCCCAAAGAGAAACGCACCGGACGCTCCCGTCCGGTGCGTTTGCTTGCTATGGCTGTCGCTTTGCCCATTCGGAGTTCGGGAAGCGTTCCTGGATCGTTGCCCAGACGCGCTTGGCCACGGCGGGATCGCTATTGGCCTGGAAGTATTCCGCCATGCCCCGCCAGTAGATCGCCTCAGCCGTGAAGGGCCCATCCGGGTGACGGGTTTCGACGTCCTTCAACCGGGAGATCGCGGTGTCGTAGTCGCGCCAGCGCATCGCGGACATCGCTTCACCGATGTCCATCACATCGAGGAACTCGGGTGCGGGCAGGTAATTGACCGAGCGGTAGCGGACCTTGCCGCTACGGTCGGCGAAGAGGACGGTTGGCGTCCAGAAAACCTGCCAATCGCGAGTGATCGCGCGGTCGTTGAAGAGGTGCAGCTTGACCGGGATGAACCGGCTCGCGATCTGCTCGCGCACGGCCGGATCAGAGAGGGTTTCCTCGTCGAGGCGGACGCAGCCGCCGCAATTGTCCTGGTAGACGTCAACAAGGATTGGCTTCTTGGTGGCCCGTGCCTGGGTGGTCGCTTCATCCCAGTCGGTCAGCCAGGTAACGTTGGTTTCGGTGTCGATCATGTATCTCGCTCCAGTGCTGATTCCAATGCAATACTTACTAATTGTAACCTATCCCGATTGGGAAGGCTTGCTCCGTGACGCGCAGGCACAGGTTTCCTGTATCCTGTGAGGCGGTGTGCAGGTGCCATGCCCGGCGAGTGCCGGCAAGATTGCATCAGCTGTTCCCTATCAATCTTATTCGTGCCTGGTCGCGAGGTGACTGGCACAAGACCAAGCGAGAGGAAGACTCCGTTGTCCGATCGATCGATTCGTCGCCGCCTGACCCGCCGTGCGTTCTCGCTCGCCGGAGCCGCCATGATCGGCGCGTCGGCACTGGGATACAAGGGTTCGGTCTTCGCGCAACAAGCCACTCCGTGGGCGTTGCCGTCCAAGCCGGCCTACACCTTCCTTGTCGGGGGTCTCGATACCCGGACCGTTGAGGAAGATGAAAACACCGACGTCATCATGATCTCGCGCGTTGATATCACCAACAACCGGATGCGCACGATCTCGATCCCACGCGACCTGCTGTGCGAGATCCCGGGATACGGGATGCACAAGATCAATTCCGCGTACAACCATGGATCCAAGGCCAACGACCACGACTGGAACGCGGGCGCGGCACTCTTCGCGCAAACGATTTCCCACAACTTCGGCCTCGTGGTCGATGGCGTGATAACGACCAACTTCACCGGCCTGCCCGGGGTTGTCGATGCACTCGGTGGCGTCGATGTCGTCAACCCGTATGACCTGCACGACGACGAATACCCGACCGAGGATTACGGCGTCGAATCCATCTTCTTCCCCGAGGGGCCGCAGCACCTCGACGGCGAGCAGGCGCTCAAGTTCGTCCGCACCCGGCACATGGACTTTGACGAAGGCCGGGTGATGCGTCAGCAGATCGTGCTGACCGCGCTGCTGGAATCCGCGCAGCGGCCGGAAAATGTCACCCGGTTGCCGCAGATCGTGGACGCCTCGCGCTCGTTCGTGACGACCAATATCCCGCTGGATATCCAGGGGCAACTGGTACAGGCAGTGCCGAACATGGATCCCGCGAATGTCGAGTGGGGGACGGTCGTCGAGTTCCTGTGGGGCGAGACGCTGGAAGACGGCGGCTGGAACTACATGACGGACTGGAGCTACCTGCCGGATCATGTCCGTCTCTGGCTGGGCGCGGAGCCTCAATCCTAGAAACCCGGCGCCAGCCTCGCGCGTTGGAAATGGAAGAGGCTCACCGCACGCCCGGGCATGCTAATCTAGGCCCGACGCGAACGTACACTTCGGGAAATCGCACTCGTTCGTCGGTATTCCTATCGCCAAGGAGATCGAATCACCATGACCCATCACATCTTCGACAAGCGGCTTTCTCGCCGCAAGGCCGTCCTTGCCGGTGCCGCCGTGGCTGGCGCCAGCGCGCTCCGCTTCTCGCCCATCGCGGCGCAGGACGAAGCGGTCGAGCCGGGAACGCAGGAGCCGATCCCGGTCGAGCTGGAGCAGAAGGACGTCTACACGTTCATCGTCGCCGGGCTCGATACGCGCACCGTGGAAGACGACGAGAACACGGACGTCCTGATGGTGTCGCGTGTGGACCTCGCCAACGGGACCGTGCGCACCCTCTCGTTCCCGCGTGACCTTTACCTCGAGATCCCTGGCGTCGGGCTCGACAAGATCGCCCGCGCATACGACTACGGCTCGAAGGCCGACAACTCCAACTGGAACACCGGTGTCCGGCTCATGGACGAGATGTTCGAGCACAACTTCGGTCTGCAGATCGATGCCGTCGCGACGACCCGGTTCGACGGGATGGAGGCAGTCGTTGATGCCCTTGGTGGCATCACGATCGAGAATCCGTACGATGTCGCCGACGATTCCTATCCGACCGAGGATTTCGGCACGAAGGAGATCTTCTACCCGGCGGGTACGCTCGAGCTGAACGGTGAGCAGGCGCTGGAGCTTGCGCGAACCCGTCACCAGGATGGTGATGATGGCCGCGTGATGCGCCAGCAGCTGATCCTGACGGCCATGCTCGAGAAGGCGCAGGATCCGTCCATCGTCGAGAAGCTGCCAGAACTGGTGGAAGCTGGCCGGGATGCGGTCATGACCAATATCCCGGTCGATATCCAGCTCCAGCTGATCAGTGCCGTCCCGACCATCGATCCCGCCAATGTCCACTGGGGCACGATGACACACCTCCTGTGGGGCGATACCACGTCCTCGGGGATGTGGGTGTACCAGGGCGACTGGTCCACGCTTCCAGGCTGGGTCCAGGGCTGGCTCAACGGCGAAGTCTAGGGCGTTACGCAACCCAACCACGTACAATGGGTGTCGCCGGTGCATTCGCCGGCGATACCCGTTTTTTGTGCATGTAGAGAAAGAGAACCATGGCACAGGTAGCAGACCATGACCGTACCCTCCCAAGGACGCCAACCGGACGCATCAGCGCGCCGGAATATGCGCGCGCGCAGGGAGTGAACCCGGTCGATTATCTGCGCCAGCGCGGGTTCGTACACGACGTGGTCGACGAAGAGGGGCTGAAGGCCGAGCTCGAGAAGGGCCCGGTGACCTACTACATCGGCTACGATCCGACCGGTCCCTCGCTGCATGCCGGTCACATGGCGACGATCATGCTCCATGGCTCGCTGCAGCGCTTCGGTCACCGGCCGATCGTGCTCGCCGGCGGCGGCACGGCAATGGTCGGCGACCCGACCGGGCGGACCTCGGCGCGGGAGATGATCAAGCTCGAGGACCTGCGGGAGAACGTCACGGGCATCTCGAAGCAATTGTCCAAGTACCTCGACTTCGAGGGCGATCGCTTCGGGGACAATCCGCCTGCGAAGCTGGTGGACAACGCCGACTGGCTGCTGGAGCTGAAATACATCCCGTTCCTGCGGGATATCGGGCGGCATTTTTCGGTCAACGAGATGCTGGCCACCGAGACGTATCGTGTCCGCTATGAGACCGGCGGCCTCAATTTCGTCGAGTTCAATTACCGGCTCGTGCAGGGCTACGACTTCCTGCACCTGTTCCGGACGGAGAATTGCCTGCTGCAGATGGGCGGCTCCGACCAGTGGTCCAACATCCTCGGCGGCGTCGACTTGATCCGACGCGCGGATGGCGGCAAGGCCTACGCGCTGGTGCAGCCGCTGATTACCACGCCGACCGGCGAGAAGATGGGCAAGACTGGAAGCGGCCTGCGCGTCTGGCTCGACCCGGAGCGGTTCTCGCCCTACGACTACTACCAGTACTGGGTCAACACGGAAGATTCGCTGGTTGAGGAGTACCTCAAGCGGTTCACGTTCATCCTCGACGAGGAGATCGAGCAGCTCGTTTCCGTCGAGGGCGAGGCACTTCGCGAGGCGAAGCGGGTGCTTGCGTTCGAGGCGACGGCGATGGCTCACGGCGTCGAGGAGGCCGAGAAGGCCGAGGC
>CAZVAA010000088.1:0-4777 GCA_964624125.1 uncultured Sphaerobacteraceae bacterium
TGGATGCTGCGCAACATCCGGCCGACATAGTGCAGGGTCGATGCCGCCAATCTCACGGACCCTGCTTCGGCATCCGGCACATGTCGTGCTTTCATTAGTGCCGGGAACCCGTTCGCCGGGCTCCCGACCTGTCCCATGGAGGAATGGAGGGGGCCTGCAGGTTGGTGTGGGTACGACCACAACGCGTGATCCTGGCGATGCTGGTGCTGATCCTGCTCGCCCTCGAAGCGCTGCCCGCCACGATCGCTGCGCAGGAGCTCGATTCCCCGCAGGTCGTGACCGACCTCACTCCGGAACAGGAGCTGGTGGAGCGCTACGCCCCGGTGATCTACCTCAAGCGCCAGCGGCAGGTCTGCGACACCCGCGGCGAGCCCTACGTGCCCCTGCCGATCGACGCTATCCTCGCCGATCCCCAGGTCCTGTTGCGTCTCGACACCGGCGGCGATTCCGCCTCCCACGACCTCATCGTCAAGCCGGGACCGGAGATGGGCGACCTCGCCTGGCTCGGCCGCGGCTACTACCTCGATTTCCCCGGCAACCCGATGAGCCCGGGATGCATCTACGAGATGTGGTCGCGATCGAAAGCGCAGGAGTACGAACCGACCGTCTACGCCCGGATAGCGACGGAGGACGGCGAGGAAGGCCTCGCCATCCAGTACTGGATGTTCTTCGTCTTCAACGACTTCAACAACCGCCACGAGGGCGACTGGGAACTGCTGCAACTGAACTTCGAGGCATCCACCGTCGAGGAGGCGCTCAACCAGGAGCCGTTCTCCGTCACCATCTCCCAGCATGGCGGTGGCGAGCGCGCGACGTGGGATGGTGGCAAGCTGCGCCGGGAGGGATCCAGCCCGATCGTCTATCCCGCCGCCGGGTCGCATGCGTTGCATTACACCGACAAGCTCTTTATCGGTTGGGGCGAGGGCGGAGCCGGCTTCGGGTGTGACGATACGACCGCCCCGAGCCGCCGTGTGCCGGTCAACGTCATGCTGATGCCGGATAACCCATCGATGGATGGGCCTTTCGCGTGGATGCTCTTCCAGGGGCGGTGGGGCGAGCGGCAACCGTGGGAGTTCAACGGCCCGCGCGGCCCGATTGCCGGGCGCCGCTGGTATCGTCCGATAACGTGGATCGACGAGGTCAGGGACAGCAGTCTCTACCTGCCGGAATCCCTCTCGATCGGCCCGACACCGGGCTCGGTCTTCTGTACCGTGACGGAGACCGCCTCGCAGGGGTTGATGTTCTTTACCGTGCACCCGTGGCGCGCCGCGATCGTGATCATCGCGGCGTTCGGTACCATCGTCTATCTCCTCTTCTCGCGGCGGGACCAGTTCATCCGCGCGGCGTGGCTCTACCTGCGCTACTGGGGATCGTTCTCGTCGCTCGGGCTCATCTTCATCCCGATCGGCATTACCGTCGCGCTGCTCCAGCAGATCCTCTCGACGATCCCGCCCGGGTCATGGATCGTCGACCTCCTCGGCCGCAGCGATGAAGGACGTCTCGCCGCATCGCTCCTGATCGGCAGCGCGCAGGGCTTCGTCGAGGCCGTGCTGATCGGGCCGGCTGTCGTCGCGGTGATCCAGATGATTCGCCGGAACGAACCGACCGACGCCGATCTCGGTATTCGCCAGGCCAGGCATCACATTGCCCCACTTATCCACTCATGGATTCGCGTGCAGGGGCTGATACTGCTGAAAGCGATCAGCATCGTCGGTATCCCCTTTGCCATTCGCGATGTGGTTCGGTGGGCGTTCTACCAGCAGGCGATCATGATCGAGGGGGCCGAAACCTCCCGTGGGGCCGCCAGTACCAGCGCGGCGGCCGTCTCCGGAACCTGGTGGCGCAGCGCGGCCAGCGTCCTGCTCTTCTCCGTGATCGGGCTTATCCCCGGGCCGGTGATCGGGATCATCCTGATGATCACGTTGTCGCAGACGCTCGAGTTCGTCTCGGTGCTCAGCAGCGTCGTCTACGCGGTCGCGATTCCCTACAAGTGGATCGGCCTGACATTGCTCTATCTCGACCGGACCGGGCGCCCGCTGCCGATCAATGTCCCCAATGTCCCCGGCGCGTTCATTCGTGAGGTGCGCGAGCGCCTGCCGTTCGGCCGAAAGCCGGAGACGAAAGCGGCTTCGTCGTAAGCGTTACGAGCCTTCACGACCTCGCTCTCGGGACTGTAGGACCGCGATGATCGCCGGGGCAAGAACGGTGATCGGTGCGATCAGGAGATAATCGCGCGACCCCGCGAGCGCCAGCAGGACGTTGATCGCGATCCCGATAGCGAGCAAGGCAACAGCGTTCCTGCGGTCATCTGGAATCAACCGGATGGCCAGGAGGTACGGTCCCGTCGGGATGACGGTCGTGACGACAACAACGATGGGCAAGAGCAGGAGCCAGAACGGGAACAGGATCGTCTGCATCTGCCCGGTGTACTGGTAGTAGGCGAAGGCCACGTATCCCGCGCTGATGATCGCCAGCGTGTGGCGGGACCAGGAATCCAGGCTCGACAGGGGTCGCGTTTGTGCTGCCGGCCTGGCGGTTCGGACATCGGGTTGCCGCAGCAGCATGATCCCGACAGAGGCCGGGACGCCGATGACCACGGCGGACCAGGTGATGGAGGAGTTGTGTTGGAGCGCCGACACCAGGTTCATCGCTGCCCCGCCGAGAAAGAGCCATGCGGCGAGGTGCCGTCGACGATTGATGAGGATCGCGCCCACCAGGTAGGGAAGCCATGAGCCCATGAGCAGCCACGTCGGGAAAAGGCGCAGAACGGCGCGGAGACCACCTGACTCTGGCAAGGCGTCAGCCATGAAGATAAAGGCGATGATGAGCATGGCGCCGTACAGCATGTACCCGATGACGAAGAAGATTCCCCATCGAAAGATCTGGAGCCAGGGAATAACCGACAGCGGGGGCTCGGCCTCGTTGGTCCTGTTTGCAGCGACGGCCGGGTACGGCCTGAAATCCGGTTTGTTCCCCGGAATGAGCATCGACATGACACGTCCTTTGTCATGAACTGGCGTGCACGCCTGCATGGTTTGGATGTCTTTATACCTGAACTACGGCCAGCGACGACCGGATGTTCCCTGTATGCTGGCCCGAGGGGCATGACCGATTCGCTTGACAACAGGAAGAAGATGATGGCTGCATCGAACCAGGACGCGAAGGATGCCGTTCGCAAGCAATATGGCGCCGCCGGGGACGCGTACGTCCGCAGCGCCGGGCACGCGAGCGGGCCCGATCTCGTCCGCATGGTCGAGCTGGCTGAACCGTCCGTCACCGACGAGATGCTGGATATCGCCACCGGCGGCGGGCACGTCCCGCGCGCATTCGCGCCCCATGTCGGCTCGATCGTCGCCACGGATCTCACGCCGGAGATCCTCGCCCACGCCGGGCAGGCCTTCGATGCATGGGGGATCGCGAACGTCACCACGGCGATCGCGGACGCCGAGGCGCTTCCCTTCGCGGACACCTCGTTCGATCTCGTCACCTGCCGCATCGCCCCGCACCACTTTCCGGACCCTGCCGCGTTCGTGCGGGAGGTGTTCCGGGTGCTGCGTCCCGGCGGGCGGTTCCTGCTCATCGACAGCACGGTTGCCGAAGGTGATGCCGGCGCGCGGTTCAACCGGTTCGAGAAGCTGCGCGATCCATCGCATGTCCGCGCGCTGGCGATTTCGGAATGGGAAACGCTGCTCGCGGATGCCGGGTTCACCGTCGACCATGTCGAGCCGTTCGAGAAACGACACGACTTCGATGACTGGGTGACCCGTTCGCGCACCAGCGATGCCAACCGCCGCGAGCTCGCGCGAATGATCCGCGACGATCCGGAGACGTTCCGCGCCGGGTTCGCCTCCGACGATCCGGCGCAACCGGTTGCCTTCCACGACACGAAAACGCTCTTCAGGGCGAGGAAGGCTCGTTAGTCGTCTTGGGGGAGCCGGGCCCGGATCCGGCAGTTCCCTGACAATCCCTTCTCTCCGTATCTCCTACAATCAATGGACGGGGCCGGATCATGGCCCCATCCATTCATGCAGCGCATCACAAGGACAGGGACGACATTGGCGGAACTCAACGCGATTTTCCTGGATCATGACGGCACGCTCGTCGACACCGAGCCGTACTGGCTGGAGGCGGAACGTTTGCTGCCGCAACGGTTCGGCGTTGACTGGGGGGAAGAGGATTCCCTCGCGTTTGTCGGTGAGCCGATGCCGGTGCTGGCGAAACAGTTGCAGGCAGCGGGTGTACCGCTGACGGTCGACGAGATCATCGACGACCTGGTCGGGCAGGTTGTCGTGATGATGGACGAGCGCGGCATTCCCTGGCTGCCCGGCGTGCCCGAGTTGATCGAGGACATCGCCGCGAACAATATTCCCTGCGCGGTCGTCAGCAACGCCTGGCGCTCCGTGGTCGAGAAGACGACCTCGCAATTGCCCGAGGGAGTGGTCCAGTTCATCCTCACCGGCGACGAGATGCTCTATGCCAAGCCGAACCCGTGGCCCTATGAGCATGCCGCCGAGATGCTCGGTGTCTCGCCAAAGGGCCAGGTTGCGATCGAGGATTCCCTTGCCGGGACGGAAAGTGCCGAGGCGGCCGGGATGAACGTCCTGGTCGTGCCCGGCGTGGCGCCGGTACCCGACGCCCCGGGACGCTCCCGCACCGACTCGCTGGAGAACGTCAACGTCGAGACGCTCCGCGCCATCGCCGCCGGCGAGGTGCTGCAGATCACGACGAAGTAACGCAACTCCCACGTAGCCCCGCAGCTTGTCTGCGGGGAACCGCT
>CAZVAA010000088.1:4877-10185 GCA_964624125.1 uncultured Sphaerobacteraceae bacterium
CGACGAAGTAACGCAACTCCCACGTAGCCCCGCAGCTTGTCTGCGGGGAACCGCTGGACTCCGACCCCAGACACAACATCCGGGGTGACGGCCAGACGACACCCCTCACGCCGGCTCCTCATGCGGCCGCACCAGCATCGTTCCGGCGATGATCACACATCCGAGAATCGCGAACATCAGTGGCAGCGACACCTCCGCCAGCCACCCGAGCGCGATGCCACCGATCCCGATGTAGACCGTGACGATGCCGTTGATCAGCGAGAGCGAGGTCGCCCGCGCGCCGTGTTCCAGGTGCGCGTTGAACAGCCCCGAGAAGAGCGGCAGTGCCAGCTGTACCATGCCCCACTGAACGACGAACAGCACCACGGCCAGCGTGGGATGCGTGTTCACCGCCATCAGCAGGTAGAGCACGCCGGGCAACCCGGTCGCGAGTAGCAGGCCGCGGCGTGTCCCGAACCAGACCGGTAGCCGCCACGCGTGGAGCTGCGTGAAGAACGCGACGACCGAGCCGAGGCTGAGCCCCAGCCCGAGCCAGACCGGCTCCACGCCGGTGACCTGGAAGTACTCCTGATAGAAGACAAGCAGGTGCGCGACGAAGGCATTGGTGACGATCGAGATCAGGACGAGTCGCCGCAACTCCGCGTTCCTGCGCAGGGTGCCAAACCCGGTGCGCAGCAGCCCGAGGGTATCCGGCCGCTCCTGCACGAGATGACGCACCGGGTCTTTCAACAGCAATCCGAGCAGCACGGACATCCCGACGCCGACGATATCGAGCTTCAGCGTGAGCCGCATCCGCTCCATCGTCAGCTCACGGGTGATCCATGCCCCGACGCTGTAGGCGAAGACGCTGGCGAGCTGGATCGCCGCGCCGATGCGTCCCTTTGCCCGTTGCATCGCCGACGTGCGGTCGCCTTCGGGGAGCGACTCATAGATCAGCACATCGATGCTGCCGGAGGCGAAGGCGAATCCGGTCCCGGCGATGACCTGGCTGATCGCGAAATGCGCGTAGCTCTGCGCGAGCAATGTCGTGATCTCGCCAGATACCGCGAGCACCAGCGCGATCTGCACACTGCGGCGGTGGCCGAGCAGGTCCGCGAGGACCCCGCTCGGGACTTCCATGACGAGTTGCGTGACCATCAGGATGGTCTGCATGCCGGCGATCTGCGCCAGCGAGAGGCCCATGCCCTGCAGGTAGGGCGTCATCACGGGTACGAAGAAGTAAAGCTGGGCGAAAAACGAGATGATGGCCAGCAGCTTCGGGGTCGAGGGCAACCCAGGCCGATGAAGCCACGCGAATGGCGGAAACATGAAGTTCTCCAGGGAGAAGACGGATCAAACCCGGGCGCCGCAGCATGCCGGGTTCCGCCCGGGGAGGGCGGGGACGATCTAGGCGATCGTCGTGTCTGTCGCGCCTTCTGGCGTATCTCCCATGGAGGGACCTCGTCTGGAATGCGGCATTACGCCGCCAAATGGTTCGCCGCGGTCAGGGTAGCACAGGGCCTCCGATCCGAACAGGATACATGGCCGGCAAGATGACCCGAGCATCCGACACAGAATTTCCTGCATTTATCCTTGACCTTGGTCGGGAATGTCGTAATATGACTGTTATTGGCAAAAAGAAGATTCTTCCTGGTGATCGCGCCGGGATAGGAGAGCGTTATGTATCGTATTGCGAGGGCGTTTCTTGTCTTGTTGACCTCGGTACTGGTTTTCGCTGCTCCCGCATCCGCGCAGCAGGGGACGCCTGCCGCATTGGATATCCCGTCGTCCGGCGAGTGCTGGGTACGTCCGGTCAGCGTTCTCTCCATTCTGTCCATGCTCAACAAGGTGGAGGAGGCGCAGTATTACTGGCCGATCAGCTCCATCCCGCTTTCGAATATCGAGCGGGGGGAATCGATCTCGCTTGAGGATTTCGCAGGGATCGACGAAACCAACAGGCAACTGGTTGCGTGCGCGAATGCTGTGAGCCCGCTCCAGATGATGGCGATGCTTGATGAGTATTTCCAGGCTCGCCTTGTCCGAGAGGTTATGTACGACGATGGCGTCGATGCGCTGGTCGAGCACCTGCCGATGCTGGCGTCCCAAACGGCGGATACCGAGGGAATTGTCGCGTTTACCGTGGTGGACGCCTGGTACCAGGAGGGAACGAACAAGCGTATCCTGGCGGTTATCGAGCCCTATATTGAGGACGAATCCCGGCAAGCCCAGTTCCTGGTGTCCTATGTCTATAGCATCGACCGGTGGCTGATCGCCGATGTCAGCCTGATCAGGCAGTAACACGAACGGACCCATGATGCTTGGGGCTCCTGCGCGGGTGAGGATGCAACCTGATGAGCCTGTCATGGATCGTCTCTCACCTGGCGTCCATATGCCGACGGCACGCGCGTCTCGTCTTGTTGGTGTGGCTGGTCGCGCTTGGTGCCTCCGGCTTTATCTGGCACTCGGAGGATTACGAGTTCACGCCAACGGTCTGGGTGCTGGAAAGCAAACATACAGGAAACAGCCAGCACTCTGAAGGGAGCCAGATGGACCCTGGAGGACGCAGGGTCCATGTTGTTTGCGCAGGCACATCACCATATCCAGTAGCCAACGTTGACGATGTCTTCCTGTTGGAGTCCGCATCCATCGACGCCGCGATCGCCCATGTCGGGAGATGCTACGAGCAGCGATGGTTTCCGTCGGAATCGATCGGAGGCTCCCTTCAGGCGCCTCAGGGGGCGTCGGGACAGTCGCGACCCAGATTTGCCTTGTTACCTGAAGTCCAGGCGGCGCTCACCCAACGGCCGGCTGCAATGGACATCGCCTGGGACATCCGCGAGATCGTCGTGGAAGATATTTGGCTCGCAGAACGAGCGGGTCTACCGATCGCGTTCGCCATCCTGTTTCTCATGACCCGCTCCTTGCGCTCCGCGAGCACACCCTTCCTGGTGGCCGGTGCTGCGGTCGTGGTCACTTCGGGCGTCCTGTTGCTCGTCGTGGATCGCTCCATCTCGGTCTATGCGATGAGCGTGACGGTGATGGTTGGGATGGCCCTGGGAGTGGATTACACGCTGCTCTGCCTGCAGCGATACCGGGAAGAGCGGCGTGCCGGGCGGCTTCCGGCCGATGCGACGCGGCGGTCGTTTGCCACCGCCGGCAGTACCGTCGCAATTTCAGCAGCCGTGGTGGTCGTGTCATTGGCGGGGTTGCTCCTTGTGCCGATCAATGCCTTTCGGGATGTCGGCATCGGCACCATCACCGTCGTCGGTCTGGGCCTGTTCTCCATCGTGACATTGCTGCCGGGTCTCCTGGCATGGAGCGATCGCGGATTCGACAGGCACAAGACGCGCCCAACGGGCCTGGACGCGATCTCGAGGTTCGGGAAACGAGTCCAGGGACATGCGTCCCGCGTCGTCACCCGGTACCCCGTGATTTGTGTCTTCCTGGTCCTTGCCGTGCTCGGACCCTTTGTCTGGCAGTCGTTCGCAATCCGGGGGCAAGTATCGATTCCCCAGGTCGGCATGACATTGGAGAACGCGGACAACTCCCTGGAGGGCTACCTGGAGCGGGAACTGCACGCCGCCCTGCTTTCGATTGTGGACATCGCCATCCAAAGCGACGTATCGGGAGATGTCGTGCTTGCGACGAAGGCGCTGCTGGATGAGGTCGGCCGAAACGCCAGCTTCGCGCCGATGGTGGTCGTGCAGGAAGATCTGGCCGGCACCATGACCGTTGTTCGAGCGCTGGTTGTCTATCCCGCTGGGTCACCTGAGGCGACAGAGGCACTTTCCCATCTCAGGATGAGTATCGTCCCGACGGCCGGGGATGGATTGTCAACATCAATCCTGGTATCAGGGCCGCTTCCCGTCCATCAGGATGTCGCAGATTCGATTGACTTCTGGCAAGTCCGGATCGGAATGATTACCGTCACGATCAGCGCGATCTTGCTCGCCCTGGTGTTTCGCTCAGTGACCGTGTCATTGCTGGCGGTGGTGACGACCTGCCTCTCCGTGTCAGCGGCGATCGGCGTTGTCGTGGTCGTCGTGCAGAACGGACACGGTGCCGGACTTTTGGGGCTGACTGCCACCCCGGCACTTGAGCAATGGATGCCGATCGTCGTGTTCTGTATCGTCTTCGGATTGAGCATGGATTACCACGTGTTCGTGGTCAGCCGCATTCGGGAGGAGCTTCGCCAGTGCGGCGACCTTCGCTCGTCAATCCACTGCGGATTGAGCTCGACCAGCGGCGTCATCTGCGGGGCTGCGCTTATCATGGCAGTTGTCTTCGCCGGATTCATCTTCGGACGCATTCCGATGCTGCAGCAAGTTGGCCTGGGGTTGACGGCGGCGGTTCTCATCGACGCCTTCCTCGTGCGGCTCACCCTGGTCCCGGCCTGCATGATTCTGCTTGGGAAGTGGAACTGGCCAACCCTGCGCGAGCAGGGCCACCGCGTTTACCCCATCACCACCGAGATGGCGAAGCCGTCGTAGCCCTTGCTGCCGACCGTCTGGATCGCGGTCGTCTCCAGCCGTGGGTCGTTCCCGGCCAGCTCCAGATACCGTTGCACGCCCTGCACATTCGCGTCGGTCGTGTCCGGGTTGATCACCTCGCCGTGGCGCACCACGTTGTCGGCGACGATCACGGTTCCCGGCCGCGCCAGCTTCAGCGACCAGACAAGGTACTCCGGCAGGCTGGCCTTGTCGGCATCGAGGAAGATCAGGTCGAAGGGCTCCGCGCCTTCATCCACGAGCGCTTTCAGGGAGTCCGTCGCCTTGCCCACGCGGATGTCGATCGCGTCCGCGATGCCGGCGTGCTCGAAGTTCTTGCGCGCCACGTCGGCGTGATGCTCGTTGACTTCCAGGGTGACGATCTTGCCGTCCTCGGGGAGGCCATGTGCCAGCCAGATCGTGCTGTAGCCACCCAGTGTGCCGATCTCGAGGATGCGGGAGGCCCCGGTCGCCAGCGCGAGGACGGTCAGGAACTTGCCCTGGTTCGGGGCGACGTTGATCTGCGGAAGCCCGGCCTCGTCGCTTGCCTGCAGCGCGGCGTCCAGCACGGAGGTATCGCCGTGCAAGGTCTTTGAGAAGTACGTGTCGATGTCGGTCCAGCGTTCCTGGTTGGATGGCATGGAAATCTCCTCTGGGCGTGAACGACGTGCACGCCGTCGAAAGCCTGGCCCGGCAGGAGTCGGGGGCAGGGGCGCGGCCAGTGGCCGCGCCGGACTCGCTAGATATCGTCCGCCCGCAAGCCGCGCACGCCGGTCTCGGCGCTGGCGCGGGCCTGCTCCGGGACGTAGACGAGCGCCGCGATGCGGTCGCCTTCCCAGTGG
>CAZVAA010000089.1:0-10151 GCA_964624125.1 uncultured Sphaerobacteraceae bacterium
CTGTTCCGGGACAGCGACCGTCTCCTCATCGCCGGCGACGCCTTCGTCACCGTGCAGCAGGAAGCCCTTTACGATGTCCTCACCCAGAAGGAAGAGGTGAACGGCCCGCCAGCCTACTTCACGCCGGACTGGAACGCCGCCCGCCGATCGGTGGAGCGCCTGGCGAAACTGGAACCGGCGATCGCGGCAACCGGCCATGGAACGCCGCTCCGGGGTGAGGCACTGGCGGACGGGCTCCGCAACCTGCTGGCGAACTTCGACGAGATTGCGGTCCCGGATCAGGGCAAATACGTCCCCGAAGATGGCACGACACAGGGGTGATCCCCTGGTCATGCGTTGGCCGGGACGTCTCCCTGCCGTGTCCGTAGCCATTCGATCCCGTAGAGCACGACGAGCGCGATGATCGCGCCCAGGATGGTGTCCCCGACTCGCAGTTCGATGATCATACGTGTGTCGACGTTTCCCACGGTCGTCGAGATCGTGAGCGCGACCGGTGTGATGAACATCAGGCCAAGCCCATAGTTCCGTACGATGACCGTCTCGACCAGGAACTGCAGGACGGCCACGATGATGATCACCTGGAGTCCAGACGGCTCCGTCAGCGACAGGAGCCCGAAGATGCCGACGCCGAGGAGCGTGCCGATCACGCGCTGCACCGCCCGCATCGTCGGGATCCGCAGCGTATGCCCGGTTTGCAGCACCACCCCGGCGGTCATGATCACCCAGTAGGCGCGGGGCACCCCTAGCGGGATGCTGAACAGGCTCGCCGCGGTCACGGCCAGCAACACGCGGCTCACGATCACCTTGCTGGTATGGTCGAAAGGGGAGAACGAAAGCAACATCGGGAACGGCGTTGGCGGTCCTTGCCGTCGTCGCACGAAGGGCAACGCAAGTGGCGCGATCACGATCAGGTAGGCACTGAACGCGCCGAGCGTCACCAGCAACGTCGTTCGTAACGGATCGGCATCGCCACCCCCGAGGTGGGGCGGCGCGGTGATGTGCCCGCTGACGCCGACCACCAGTACGAACATCATCGGTCCCGGCGGGCCGATCCCCAGGCTGAACGCCGCGAGACACGCGATGGCGCCGACGACGATGAGCGCGATCATGGTCGACCAGACAGCCCCGGACGTGAACGTCCCGATAGCGGCCGCGAGCGAGAACCCGGCCGCGATGAAGGGCATCGTCCTGACCCGGTCGATCATGCTGAAGCGCGCGAAGTAGAGCGCCGTAAACGCGCCAAGGATCGCCACCAGGCCGTCTTCCTGCCGGTCCGCCATGGTGAACAGGAGCAGGGGAATGCCGTTCGCGAGCCCCGCCTGGATGCCCACGGACCACCGCCATGGCCCATCGTTAAGCACGAACAGGCTGCGAATTGTCGCTCTCCACCAATCCAGTTTGCCCAGCTGTGGTTTCGTTGTGCTCCCTCCTGCCCGGAACGGGGCGCTGCTACGTCGCCATACGGCATATTGGTTGCCACTGTCGATATCCACCACAATTCGCGATGATAGTGTGGTGACGCTGATGTATTGTGCGCCGTTCCGGCCATGACGGTAGAAGCGAGGACGAACCGTGAATCAGGATTTCAACCGGGAACTGGAAGACCGGCTGGTGCGATACGCGAAGATCGACACCACGAGCAGCGAGGCTTCGCCTACATCACCCAGCACACAGAAGCAGTACGACCTGTTGAACCTCCTCGTCGAGGAGCTCAACGAGATCGGCGCTCGCGACGTGACGCTGACCGATTACGGCGCCGTGGTGGCGACCGTGCCTGCAACGCCGGGTAAGGAGTCCGCGCCGGTTATTGCCTTTCTCGCCCATGTTGACACAACCGAGGCATTTAGCGGATCTGGCGTCAAGCCTGTCGTTCATCGCGCCTACGATGGCGGCGATATCACGTACCCGGACAATCCCGATCTCGTGCTGTCTCCCGAGGAGTATCCCTACCTCGAGAAAAAGGCTGGCGAGGACATCATCACCGCGAGCGGCACCACGCTGCTGGGCGCGGATGACAAGGCCGGTGTGGCGATCGTGATGACCATGGCGCGGCATCTCCTGTCCAACCCGGATATCTCCCATGGCCCTGTTCGCGTCTGCTTCACGCCGGACGAGGAGATCGGGCGCGGTGTCCATGCCGAATTGCCGAACGACCTGAAGGCCGATGTCGCCTACACGCTCGACGGCGCCGAGGCCGGTGAGGTTGTCTACGAGACATTCTCGGCGGACAGCGCGACGGTGAGGATCGAGGGCGTTTCCACGCATCCGGGCGATGCGAAAGACACGATGGTGAATGCGCTCAACCTTGCCGCGAAGGTGATCCAGACCTTGCCGCAGGTCACCCGGACGCCGGAGACGACCGAGGATCGGGAAGGCTTCATCCATGCCTACCGGATGAGCGGTGGGGCGGCGGAGGCCGAGATCCAGTTCATCCTGCGCGACTTCGAGCGCGATGGGCTCGCCGCCCATGGCGACCTCCTGCGGCAGGTGTGCGAAACGGTCGCGGCTACGGAGCCCCGTGCGAAGATCACCTGCGAGATCACCACCGGCTATCGCAACATGCGCTACTGGCTCGAAGACAACATGCGGCCGGTCGAGCTGGCGCGCCAGGCCTGCGAGCAAGCCGGGATCGAGCCCTTCTCGACGCCGATCCGCGGCGGCACCGACGGCTCCCGTCTCACCGAGATGGGCGTACCGACGCCGAATATCTTCACCGGCATGCAGAACATTCACGGACCGCTGGAGTGGATTAGCGTGCGGGACATGGCGCGATCCACCGGTGTTTGCATCCGCCTCGCGAATCTCTGGGGCAAGCAATAGCAGGCCTCCGTTCGTCGGGCACATCCGACAGTTGGTGTGCCCGATCAACAGTGGCGCATCATTTCGACGCTTGTCGTGCTAGTCTGGAGGTGACATGCCCTCAAAGCACGGGAGCCACGACGATGATGTCGTTCACACCAACACATCCCCCGACCCGGAGAGAAGGGCTTCGCGTCGCCATACGCGTTGTCGGGTTCCTTTGCCTGCTGCTCGGTCTCCTCGCCACCACACTTCCGCACAATGCCTCATCCTCGGCACAGGAAAGCGGTGATGACACCGTTGTCGTCATCAACATCCACGGGGTTATCGCGCCAGGTCTCGGGCACTACCTTGATCGCGCCATCGGGGAGGCCGGGGAGATGGGCGCAACCGCGATCATCCTCGACCTGAACACGCCGGGAGGCCGCCTCGATACTGTCCTTGAGATGCGCGACAGCATCATGGACACCGATATCCACGTCATCGCCTACGTCAACCGCGAGGCGTTCTCCGCCGGCGCGCTTATCACGATAGCCAGCGACGAGATCTGGATGGCGCCGGGGGCCGTTTTCGGAGCCGCCACCCCGGTCGATGGCGCTACCGGGGATACCGCCAGTGAGAAGACCGTCTCCGCCGTGCGCTCGGTATTCCGCGCAACGGCCGAGGAGAACGGCCGGGATCCGGCCATCGCCGAAGCGATGGTCGACCCCGCCGTGGAGATCGAGGGGCTCGATGATTCCCGCCAGCTCCTCACGCTCTCCACGGAACAGGCCCTGGAGCACGGTTACGCTGACGGCATCGCCCCGACCGGAAGCGCCCTCTTGCAGGAAACCGGGTACGGCGACGCGACCGTCGTCGAGATCGAGATGAACCTCTGGGAACGCGCCGTCGGATGGGTAACCGATCCGCTGGTCGCTTCGCTGCTGGTCTTCATCGGCCTCGGGCTGATCGTCGCGGATGGCCTTGTCGGCGGCTTCGGGATCGTCGCCATCTTCGGCGTCGCCAGTCTCGCCCTGTTCTTTTGGGGACACCTGCTGGCAGGGCTTGCCGGCTGGGAAGATGTCGTCCTGATCGCGCTCGGGCTTGGGCTCATCGCGCTCGAGATCTTCGTGATCCCCGGCTTCGGCATCGCGGGCGTCGTTGGCATCGTGTCGTTGATCGGCGGATTGCTGCTGGCGATGACGCGCCGGGAGATCGGCGACGAGGGGTTCGCGCAGGAGGCGGGCGACGTCCTCACCACACTGGTGATCACGCTGGCGGCAACGGTCTTCCTGCTGGCGGCATTCGCGTGGATTCTTCCTCGCGTTGCGCCACAGGCGTTGCGTCCGGCGCGCGGGCTCCAGCACCTCTCCCTCGGCGCAACCGTCGATGAAGGCGGCGCTGATCCATACGCGCCGGGGTGGCTCACGAAGCTGTTCGGAGGGGAAGAGACGGTCGGTCGAGACGATGAAGGGCACACCGCGATCTCGTTGCGCCAGCAACGGGGAGAGGAATCCCGCGGGAAGTCGCCCGGCGGAAGAACCACAGGAGAGTAGATGAATGGATTTGGGTGACAACATCGGCCTGATTATCGCGATCGTGGTGCTCGCCGCCATAATCGTGTTTTTCTTTTACTTCGTCCCGATCGGGCTCTGGATCACCGCCGTCTTCTCCGGCGCCCGCATCGGCCTCGGCACGCTGGTCGGCATGCGCTTGCGCAAGGTCAATCCCGCGGAGATCGTCCGCCCATACATTTCGGCGATCAAGGCGGATCTCAACCTTCGCGTCGGCCAAATGGAGGCGCACTACCTCGCCGGCGGGAATGTCGGACGGGTCGTGCAGGCGTTGATCTCCGCCGACCGCGCTAACATCGAATTGCCGTGGCAGCGCGCGACGGCGATCGACCTCGCCGGTCGCGATGTCCTGGAAGCGGTCCAGGTGAGCGTCAACCCGAAGGTGATCGAGACGCCCCGCGTCTCCGCTGTCGCCAAGGACGGCATCCAGTTGGTCGCCGTGGCCCGCGTCACCGTGCGTGCCAATATCGACCGGCTCGTCGGTGGCGCCGGTGAGGAGACGATCATCGCTCGTGTTGGCGAGGGCACCGTGTCGAGCATCGGTTCGTCCGATTCCCATAAGGCGGTGCTGGAGAACCCCGACGCGATCTCAAAGCGCGTCTTGGAACGGGGGCTGGACGCAGGTACCGCCTATGAGATCCTCTCGATCGATATCGCGGATGTCGATGTCGGACGCAATATCGGCGCCGAGCTCCAGACCGACCAGGCCGAGGCTGACAAGAAGATCGCCCAGGCCAAGGCGGAAGAGCGCCGCGCGATGGCGATGGCGGCCGAGCAGGAGATGCGCGCCCGCGTCGTCGAAGCCGAGGCCGAGGTGCCGAAGGCGCTCGCGGAAGCGTTCCGCAGCGGCCGTCTTGGCGTGATGGACTACTACAAGATGGAAAATATCCAGTCCGACACCCGGATGCGTGGCTCGATCGCCGGTGAAGAGGAGCCGCAGGGATGACGGGTTGGGACATCATCAGCGTGATCGTCCTTATCGCCATCGCCTGGTTCTTCCTGCGCGTGCAGCTGGCCGACCGCGTCGACACGTTGCGTGGCCGGCGCGGATCCGCCTCGCCCCGATCCCTTGAGGAGAGCGGGGGATATCAGGCGCAGCCTCCGCCCCGGTCGCGGATGCAGCGGAACGCGCCAGCCGATCCTCCCGCCCCGAGCGAGCGTCCCTGGCGACAGGAGCAGCGAGCACCAGCGCCAGCCGCTCGCCGCCGGAACACCGGAATTGGCGCGCAGGTCCGGCGACAATTGCGATCCCCGGAATCTGCGAAAATGGCGTTCGTGATGCGGGAGGTGCTGGATACTCCGGTCGGAATGCGCGACGAGGAATGAGCCTGGCAGCCGGCCGGGCGCTCGTCACGGGTTCAATGGCAAAGAGGTTGCGCTAGGTTGCCAGTGATTGGCAGGCGGCGGGAGGCACCTCCGGCAGCCCTCAGGAATTGACGCTGCCGGAGATGCCCTCGCATCCCGGTCACGGAATCCGGGAGACCACTGCACGTGCAAGAATCGATGCCGGTAACAGGGGAGAGCCGTACCGACGGGAACGCCACATCGTCGCCGGACTCGCTTACCAGGCGTGTCCCGGGATCCATCCCCGGAATCGCGATCACAGCGGCATTGATCTTCAGTGTTGCCATGGTCGCCGGCGGCTGGTGGCTCCTGAACGAGTGGTACGGCGTGTCCCGGCGCAAGCACCAGGCGCGGTTCTCGTTCGAGATGGTGCCTGGCGGTTTCGATTCACCCGTCCTGCGAAACACCCTGATCGTCTTCCTGTCCCTGTCGGCAACCTACATCCTGATCGCCTGGTTGCTCGCACAACACACTCGCATCGGGACACACCGCCTGGCCCTCGTTGGAGCCGTCGTCGCGGTGATGAGTGTCGGGGCCGTGATGCTCTACCCGGTCGGGGCACTCGATGTCTTCAACTATATGGTCGAGTTGAAGCTTGCGTTCGACTACGGCGAGAACCCGTACGTGACGACGTTCCGGCAATATGAGCACGACCCCTACGCGAAGTTCGCGTTCATGATCGACGTCACGCTCTTCTACGGCCCCGCGTGGCTCCTCAGCTCAGGCATCCCGGTGCTCTTCACCGGTTTCACGGATGTCTTCCAGACCCTGCTGGGGCTGAAAATGTTCCATCTTGCGCTCACGTTGTTGACAGGAGCCCTGGTCTGGTGGGCGCATCGGACAACTCATGTCCGCTGGCTTGCTGCCGCCCTGTTTGTCGCCAATCCGCTCGTGATGTTTGAGAGCGTCGGCAACGGCCACAATGACATCCTGCTGACCTTCTTCCTCGTCGGTGCCATGATCGCCCTACGCCGGAGATCCGTCCTTGCCGGACCGCTCCTCGCGCTTTCCGCGCTCGTCAAGGTGTACACCGGCATCCTGCTCCCGCTCTTCATCGTGATCGCGCTGAAAGATCGTTGGGGGTGGCGCCGGATAGCGGTGACGGTCGCGCTGACCGCCGCAACCGTCGCTGCCGTCAGCGCGCCCTACTGGGATGATGGCGAGCTCATCGAGGGTTTCCAGGTCGGGCTGGAAGAGTCCCAGCAGATGGATCATGTCTCCCCGTATTCGCTCGCCTTGCAATACGCCCAGTTCCAGTACGCGGAAGATCAGCCGGATACCGATTTCCTCATGAGCCGGCCCGTACACGAGATCGTCGATCCGGAGACCCGGGACCAGATCTGGAACGCCTTTGCCGCCGTCCTGCTTGTGGCCACGCTGGCGTTGGCCGCATCCGCGTGGAAGGGAAGGGCGCCGGAAATCGTCGCCGCGGAGACGCTTCTCGTCCTCTTTCTCACCACCACAAATCTCTACCCCTGGTACCTGGTTCCGGTCTTCGGGCTCATCGCCTTGCGTCCCGATCGCCTGTCGCTGAGATATATGGTCATCGCCACCACGCTCGGCCTCGTGTACTACCCGATGTTCGTCTTTGCCCACTACAACACCGAATGGATGCGGTTTGGGGTACACCAGTTCCTTGCCATCTTCCTGACCGTGCCAATCCTGGTCTATCTGCTGCTTCGGACAGGTTCCGGCGCCTTGCAACACATTCCAAAACCCTCCTTACGCAAGGCTCCAGCCTAGCCACGACCCGGTGGCCATCTCGACAAGGAGCATTCAGGGGCGTTCCGGCTTCACCTGGGGTACGCCAAATCTGCACATTTCGTACAACAGGGGCTTGCGGAGCCATACCCACTCGATACAATGCCGGACAAGCGAAACGAACGAAACGCCTGTTGATTCCGTCATTGTGGAGAACAACCCCTGTGATCACTTCTCTCGTCGGTCAGGAGCTGGACGCGCTCGATACGCCGGCCCTGCTTGTGCAGCGCGAAACGCTGCTCGAAAACATCGAGCTCATGTCGTCTCGCCTGCGCGAGCGCGGGACCGGCTGGCGCCCGCATGCGAAGGCGCACAAGTCACCTGCTGTCGCCCACCTGCTTTTGGCCGCCGGCGCCCACGGCATCACCTGCGCGAAGACCAGCGAGGCCGAGGTCTATGCCGCCTCGGGCGTCCACGACATCCTGGTCGCGAACCAGGTCGTCGGTCCGATCAAGACGCGACGCGTCGCACACCTCGCGCGCCAAATGAATATCGCCGTCGCGGTGGACGCCTTCGACAACGCCCTGGAGCATGAGGCCGCCGCCTCCGAGGCCGGGACATCTCCGCGCCTCGTCATCGAGATGAACTGCGGGATGAACCGCGCCGGCGTCGCGCCCGGCGAAGCGGCGCTCGACCTCGCGAAGCGAATCGCCGCGCTCCGTCACGTCCGGTTCGGCGGCGTCATGACATGGGAGGGGCATACCCTCTCGATCAAGGAGCCGGCCGCGCGGGAGCAGGCCATCAGGGATGCACTTGCGCCGGTGCTCGAGACGGTCGAAGCCATTCGCGACGCGGGGATCGATGTCCCGATCGTCTCGTGTGGCGGCACCGGCACCTTCCTCACGACGGCTGGTCTTGAAGGCGTTACGGAAGTGCAGGCCGGTGGAGGAATCTTCGGCGATCGCTTCTATCGCGCGCTGGATGTCCCGGTCAAGCCGGCATTGTCGCTCCTGGTCACGGTCACCAGCCGCCCGACGCCCCGGCGCATCATCTTCGATGCCGGCCGGAAGTCCCTCGATCCATCGAACACATTGCCGGAAATCCACGGTCTGGATGGCATCGAATCGATGTCCTTCTCGGCAGAGCACGGGACCATCAACCTCGAGTCAGACAACATGGACATCCGGATTGGCGACCGCCTGCGGCTGCAGATCGGCTACAGCGACCAGGCCGTCCACCTCCATGAGCAACTCATTGTCCTGGACGGTGACACGGTCGGTGGAGTCTGGCCGACCTCCGCCCGTGGCCGATTGCAGTAACGCGTTCGATCAGCGACGCCAGAAGGAATGGGGTAACCAGCGTGGAATTCGATGTCATCATCCGAAACGGAACGGTCGTCGACGGCACAGGTGAAAAGGCACGGCGTGCAGATGTCGGCATCTCGGGCGATCGTATCGCGGCGATCGACGATCTCTCGGCCGCGACCGCAGGAACAGAGATCGACGCGTCCGACCGCGTCGTGTCACCGGGCTTCATCGATGTACATATCCACTCCGAGGTCCAGCTCGCTGATCCGTACGACAGGATGCGCTACGGAAGCGTGCTCCAGGGCGTAACCACGCACCTGACCGCGCCGGATGGCTTCGGCTGGGCGCCGTTGGATCATGAGGGGGCGAACCAGCTCTGGCAAAGCACGCTCTTCTCTCACGGCAAGGCCGACCTCTCGCTGGACTGGCCCACCGTCGAGTCGTTCCTCGAGATTTTCAAGGATGCGACGCCGGTCAATGTCGTTACCCAGGTTCCGCATTGCGCCGTTCGGTATGGCGCGATGGGATGGGCGCCGCGTCCGGCGACTGATGACGAGCTGGAGGTCATGCGCAAGCTGACGCGTGAATGGCTCGAAGCCGGTGCCGTCGCATTGTGCCTCGGGCTGGACTACCAGCCGAGCGCCTTTGCTGATACTCGCGAGTTGATCGAGTTGAGCAAGGTTGCCGCCGAGTACGATGCGATCTACTCCGCCCACATCCGGTACAACGACTTCGGCCGCCCGAAAGCGTGGCGGGAAACGATGGAGATCTCCGAGCAGGCGGGTATCCCGGTCCATATCTCCCACGAGCATGTGACGCGGGAGACGAAGCCGCTGCTTGAGGAAGCCGCACGGCGGTGCGATCTCTCGTTCGAGTCCTACATGTATGGAGGAAGCTGCACCCATCTCGCGCTCATGATGCCGGTGTGGGCGCAGGCAGGCGGACCTGACGGGATCGAGGAGATGCTGAAGGACCCCGAGCGGCGCGAGAAGGTGCGTCAGCATCTGGACCGGAAGCTAAACGACGGCTCCGGTGACTATGCCAACTTCGCGGTCACCCAGACCGGGAACTACATCGGTGAGTCGATCCAGGATCTCGCGAAGAAAGCGGATATGACCGTCGGCGAATTCGCCGTCCAGGTGATGGAGGAGGAGCATCCATATGCCCTCATGGTCTACCGTCGCGCCACGCCGCCGGATGAGCTCCAGCAGATTATCAAGGACACCATCTCCCATCCCGCGATGATGGTCGCCAGCGACGGCATGTACCACGGTGAATACGCGCATCCACGCGCCTTCGGGTGCTTTGGCCAGGCGCTGCGCCTTGGCGTGCGTGAACTCGGTGCGGTGTCGCTTGAGGATGCCGTCCGAAAAATGAGCGGGTTCCCGGCCGAGCGTTTCCGCATCAAGGATCGTGGGCTTCTCAAGGAAGGCTACGGCGCCGACGT
>CAZVAA010000090.1:0-5545 GCA_964624125.1 uncultured Sphaerobacteraceae bacterium
AGCGCGCACAGCACCTGCGCCGTCAGCGCATCGGTCGAGACCGGCAGGGCCGGACCATGCTGCTCGTGGGCGCCAACCGGGATCAGCACCATCTCGGTCGCCTGAAGCATCTCCCCCGTTTGCGGCGAAGTCAGGTTTGCCAACTGGACCGGCTCGGAGGGCGCGGCCTGCTCACCGTTCGGCGCGTTGTCGGGATGTTGGTGTTGCGACATGGTTCCTCACTCTCATGATGTGCGTGTATGCCTCAAGTGTTGCGCATTTGACACGTTATCGCGGAATACTGGTATTTCCTCGCCAGAACGGTAGGGCATAATGGGCTCAGCAATATTCGGCCCCGTCAGGAAAGGCAGATCATATGCCCCTCTACAAACGCATCGTCGTTCCACTGGATGGCTCCCCATTGGCCGAGGAAGCGCTCGACCAGGCAATGGAGCTTGCCAAGCGGGTTGATATCCCGATCCACCTCGTGCGCGTGGTCGATACCTATCGCACCCAGGCGGTCCCCGCGACCGGCATGGCGCTCGACTACTCGCTCCTCGCCGAACTGGCGGAGGAAGAGCTCGAGGATGCCCGCTCCTACATGAAGGAGCAGACCGACAAGCTTACCGCCGAGGGCCTGACCGCCACTGGCGAAGTCTTGCATGGCCCGATCGCCCAGCAGATCGTCGATGCCGCCAACGAGGAGGACATCATCGTCATGTCGTCCCACGGCCGCACCGGCATCAAGCGCTGGTTCCTCGGCAGCGTGGCTGAAGAAGTCATGCGGCGCGCCAAGTGCCCGGTCCTCCTGCACCGCGCGTCGGTCAGCGAAAACAAGGGCTAGTCGGGACACGCAAGCGCATCGGGCGCCCGAGGGACGGGCTGGGCACCGCGCGGTGTCCAGCCCGTTCTGTTGACGGATGGCCCCTGATGTGCGAAGAACTAAGGATAAGGACGCGACCGAACGTCATTGCATCAGTTCGCCGCCAGGCGACCAGCACGCACGGCCGCATCGACGGCCGTTTTTCATGCGCCAGACCGGACACCGCCGCAGGGCGATCCCGACCGGGCGCGAGTACTCCCCGGAACTCAATGTCAGTTACGCCAAGGTCCACCGAAGACGATCCCAAGCCCGACAGTAAGGCAAGCAAGCTCTCGCGCGGCTTCGCAGCGCTCGCCTACCGGAACTACCGGCTGTTTTTCGTAGGCCAACTTATCTCGGTCACCGGGACCTGGATGCAGTCACTCGCGCAATCCTGGCTGGTTGTCGACATCCTGAACGCCTCCGCGTTCCAGCTCGGACTCGTCAACGTCTTCCAGTTCGGACCAGTCCTGTTGCTCGGCATCCCGGCCGGTCTATTGGCGGACAAGATTCCGAAACGCAATCTGATGGTCGGCACGCAGACGATCTTCGGCCTGCTCGCCGCGATCCTTTCGTTCCTCGTCTTCACGGACCGGGCCGAGCTCTGGCACGTCTACCTGCTTGCGGGAATATTCGGCATCACCAACGCCTTCGACATGCCGGCCCGCCAGGCGTTCGTCTCCGAGATGGTCGGAAAGGACGCCCTGATGAATGCGATCGCGCTCAACTCCGCGATGTTCAACACCGGGCGCATCCTCGGTCCTGCCGTGGCTGGCGTGATCCTCGCCACGTTCGGACCCGCCATCTGCTTCGCCATCAACGCCGTCTCCTACCTGGCGGTGATCTCCGGCCTGCTCATGATGCGGATCACGAAGAAGGTCAAGCAGAACGCCGGCTCGGCGCTCGAGCAGCTGCGCGAAGGCGTCACGTTTGTCCGGAATTCGGCGGACATCATGCGCCCGATCGTGATGGTCGCCACCGTCGGCACCTTCGGCATGGCCTACAACGTCTGGCTGCCGCTTCTCGTCACCGAGAGCTTCAAGGCAGACGCAGGGACGTTTGGCCTCCTGTTTTCCTCCATGGGTGCCGGCTCGCTCGCCGGTGCGCTGTCGGTGGCGTTCTTCGGCAACGAGCCAAGCCGCGTGCGGATGCTCATCGCCGGGCTCGCGCTGGGCACGGTCATCGTCTCGCTGGCGACTGTCGCCTCGATCCCGCTGCCGGTGGGCGTGGGTGCGATGCTCCTCGCCCTTTCCGGCTTCTCGGCGAGCAATGCGATGGCCATGGCCAATACCATCGTCCAGACGACCGCTCCCGACGAGCTGCGCGGCCGGATCATGGCGGTCTACTCGACCGTCTTCATGGGCAGCGCCCCGATCGGCGCGTTGATCGCCGGCACTATCTCAGACCGGTTCAGCGTCGAAACGTCGATGTTCTTCGGCGGCACCATGGTCACCATCGTCGCGGCCACACTTTTCTGGCTCCAGCGAGCGCGCCGCGTCGCACCAGCAACCGCGCCGGGCGGCGGTGGCGCCACCGCGGGCCAGACGCCCCGGTAGCGCAGAGGATATCGGGAAGCAAAAGGCTGGCGGCCCCGGTTTCGTTGCACGCGAAACCTCGCCCATGCACACTGGTCTCATGACTTTCCCGCCGGCGACCTCATCCCCGGCACATTCGGCCCGGGAGGCGTATGGGTTTCGGCACCTTCTCGATCATCAGCCTGATCTATGTCGTCATCGGCATCCGCGTCATCGCCGATCTCGTCAAGAACTGGAAAAGCGTCTGGGACCACCGGTTCACGACGCACGACCGGCACATCGTCGACCAGGCCGCCTTCTTCGTCCTGATCCCGGTGTCCGTCATCCTCCACGAGCTGGGGCACGCGGTCGCGGTCTGGGGCTACGGCAAGGAGGTCGTCGATTTCGGCTTCTATGGCTTCGCGGGATATGTCGCGTATTACCCGTTCGGCCTCACGGACGTCCAGCAAACCATCATCTCCGCCGCCGGCTCGCTGGTGAATCTCATCATCTGCGCCGGTGTCTTCGCCTTCGTCCTGCTGAAGAAGCCACCGGTGCGCGCCGCGATCAACGAATTGCTCATCCAGTTCGCATTTATCTCGGGACTCAACGCGTTTGTCGTCTATCCCGCGCTCGATCTCGCTTCCGGCCTCAACGGCGACTGGCGGCAGATGTATGACAGCGGCGTGCCGTGGCTGACCGCGATCATCGTCGCTGTCCAGGCCGCCGTCCTGGTCGCGGGCTACTGGCTCGCCACCAACCCCGGCATGAAGGCGCGCTTCGCGAGGCTGACCGCCGTCCCACCCGGCTATGAGCGCGGATTCCTTGGCGGGATCCGCCCCGCCAAGGTCGAGCGCACGTCGTACAGCCCGACGGAGCAGACGCTCCATGAAGCGGTCGAGCGCGTTACCAGTGGCTGGCCCGTTCGTGTAACCACCAACGTCCAGCGCTTCCCGACCGGCTCGGCTGTCACGATGGAATGGCAGGATGGCCCGCAGAAGCACATGATCGCGGCCCGGTCGTTCCAGACCGGCATCACCGAGCTGATCCAGTTCCGGCTGGCGGATTCACCCGAACAGGCAACCCCTCCGAGGCTGATGCACCGGTGGCAGGCCATGCCCTCAAGCGACGAGCTCACCCTCGCCCTCCGCGTCGCCATGGAAACCACGCAGCGCGAGGGGTAGCGACGCCAGTCGTCACCGTACCGATTCCGGCATGCAAAAGCCCCGCAGGCAAGCTGCGGGGCTCCGGCAAGGATCAGTTTGCCGGTGGTTACCGGCCGCTCACCGGTATTGTCCCGGCCAGTTCTCCGGTCATCAGGTCGTGGGCAGCCCAGAAGATCGCTTCCGACATCGTTGGGTACGGATGGATCGTGTCGCAGAGCGCCGATACGGGCAACCGGTGCTGCATCACCAGCGCAATCTCGCTGATGAGCTCCCCGGCATCCGCACCGAGAATGTGCCCTCCCAGCACCTGGTGCGTGTCCCGCGCGACCACCAGCTTCACCATTCCGGCCCGCTGGTCTCGCGTCATCGCCCGTGGCAGGTTCTCGTAGTCGGTGGTGGACGTTACGACCTGGAACCCGCCGGCCCGGGCCTCGTCCTCCGTCAGCCCGACCCGCGCCAGCTCGGGATCGGTGAACGTTACCCACGGCACCACCCGGTAATCCGCCTGGATCGGCGAGGCCTCGTGCAAGAGATTATGCAGCGCGATCCTGGCCTGGTAATCCGCGACATGCGTAAACGGATAGATGCCCGTCACATCGCCTACCGCGTAAATGTGCGGCACGCTGGTCAGCAACTTCGCGTTGACATGGATGCCTTTCTCACCGAATCGCACCCCGGCCGCCTCGAGCCCAAGCCCATCGATATTCGGCCGGCGACCGGTCGCCACCAGTACCTCATCGCCGAATGCCTCGACCTGCTGGCCATCCTTGCGGGAACCGGTGACGCGCACCCGGCCATCTTCAAGGCGTTCCACACGCTCGGCGCGCGCGTTCATCTCGAGCGTTACCCCGTCCTCCTCGAGAATGCGCGTCAGCTCCTTGCGAAGGGCTTCCTCCTCCTTCGGGAGCACATAGTCCTGCGTGCCGATCAGCGTCACCGATGTGCCGAAGCGCGCGAACATCTGCGCGAACTCGACGGCGACGAAACCGCCGCCGACGATCACCAGCGCCTCCGGCTGCTCGTCCAGCGCGACCATGTCCACGTTCGTGAGGTACCCCGTCTCCTCGATTCCCTCGATCGGGGGCACCGTCGCGGTTTGCCCGGTGGCGATCACGAAGCGATCGGCGGAGAGACGCGCCTGCCCGGCCATGATCTCCTGCTCGGAGATGAACATGCCGTGCGTCTCATAGAGGTCGATGCCCTGTGCGCGAACATTTGCCGGACCGTCCCCGCCGCGTATCTCGTTGATCAGCGTATCGACCCGATCACGCAGCGCCCGCCAGTCAACCGACGCCGTCGGGACGGTGATCCCATGTCGTTGCGCCGTCCGGGCGAGGTGGAGCACCTCGGCGGAGCGCACCATCGCCTTCGTTGGATCACATCCCGCATTGAGGCAGGTGCCGCCCAGCTTCCACTCCTCGATCATGGCGACGCGAAGCCCCTGCTCCACGGCTCCGAACGCGATGTTGCTGCCGCTCGCGCCTCCGCCCACCACGATCAGGTCATAATGCGTTCCGCTATCGGACAAATCCCCCTCCGTCCCTCTCATCTGCTGCGAATTCAGTCGTCCTGCCGGACCGGTTGCGGTGCGATCGCGATGGCGTCGTTGCCCTGCGCCGCGATCACCTCGAGATAGCGCTCCCACGAGACGCGGTATTGCCACGGCCGTGTGTGGTTGGTCGTCGTCGGACCGAGCGGATCGCGGATGATCACCTCATCCTCGTTGAACCCCATCACGTTGAGCGCATGATCGTTCGTCAGCACCACCGGAAACACATCACCATCCGGCGTGTGCCATTCGGCAGCCCGCCACGGCAGGAAATCAACCGTGGACTTGAAATACACGGGCTCCCCGCGCAAGAGGGCTGCCTCGATCGATGGACGATCCGGCGTCACGGTTACGCCCAACCCGACATGCTCGAACACCTTGCGCATGGCGTTGCACCGGGCCCGCGTCAGCACATTGGTGTCGTAGTGCCCGCAGTAGTACTCGTCGATATCGCCTCCCCAGACGATATAGCCGT
>CAZVAA010000090.1:5645-10085 GCA_964624125.1 uncultured Sphaerobacteraceae bacterium
CTGAAATGGACGTTGAGCACGCCACCGGGCAAGGTCGGCGAAACCGGCTGGCCCTTCCTGATCGAGGACGTTACGCCACGCGAGCTTCGCGTGCCCGGTTCAGCCAGTGAAACGCGCCATGCCAACGGAACCACCGGCATCGCCGGCATCACGATTCTCGTCGAGGACCTCGAACGGGCCCGGGATGACTTCACGGCCATTCTTGGCACGGAAGGGCATGAAATGGTCGCGCCCTTCTCCGATGACAGCCTCGGCACCGTCTTCCCGATCGGCGCCCGTGGCGGGCACTGGATCATGCTTGTCGAACCCCGAGCCAGCGAGGCGCTCAACCATCTCGAGCAGCATGGACAGGGTCCCTGGCGGGTCACGCTTCGCACGCACGACGGCGCGATTGCGCCGGGCGAAGGCGACGATCTTCCGTGGCACCTGTTTTCCGGCGCGCGTCTTCGCCTCGCCTGACACGATCCATGCATCCGGCGGCACACGGTATGCGCGGACCCTCACCGCATGAAAGGAGACGCGCATGCCCTATGACAAGAAGAGTGACCTACCAGATTCCGTGAAGGACAATCTCCCCTCGCACGCCAAGGACATCTACAAGGAGGCCTTCAACTCCGCGTGGGACCAGTACGACCACGACGAGGAAAGGGCCCACCGGGTTGCCTGGGGAGCGGTGAAGGAGAAGTACCACAAGAACGATGATGGCAAGTGGGTACAGGGCAAGAGCGACGACGCCTGACCCCGCCCCCATCGCGTATCAATGTTCCACCGCCGGTCCTTAACGGGCCGGCGGTTTTTTTGCGCCCCACAACCGATTCCCGCGGCAGGACTTGACACCTATTTCCGGCTAGGGTATCGTCAACGCATCACTCACAAAAACATTGTTTCACTCGTTGAAACACGGACGTCAACTTCTGGAGGACCGTGGTGGCCGGATCCCTAAGCGTTACCCCTGAGAACCTGTTTGCGAACGCGCGTGAGGTCATGGCTGGCGGCGTCTCCGCCTCCATGCGCATGCACCCGTACATTGGCCAGCCGCTCTATATCGAGCGCGGCGAAGGCGCCTATCTCTTCGGGATCGACGGCAAGCGCTATATCGACCTCAACACGTCGAACGGCGCAGCCATCCTCGGGCACCACCACCCCGCCGTGACGCAGGCGATCACGCACGGTCTCGAGGCGGGGATCATTGCCGCCGCCGAAACCCCGTACCACGAGCGTCTCGCGGCCCGGATCGTCGAGATCATCCCGGCCGCCCAACGCGTCCGCTTCGCCACCACCGGTACTGAGGTGACCGTCGTCGCGCTCCGCATTGCGCGGCATATGACCGGCCGCACGCGCTACCTCAAATTCGATGGCCAGTTCCACGGACTCTCCGAGCAATGGCTCTACCAGCGCAAGCCCGGCGACGACGGCGAGCTCACCGTGCAGCCTTCCTCGGGCGGCGTGCCCGCTAGCGGCGCGGATGATGTCGAGCTGGTCGCCTGGAACGATGCCGACGGCTTCAACCGCGTGATCGACGAGCATGGCGACGACCTCGCCGCCGTCATCTGCGAGCCGTTGCATTACAACGCCGGATGCATCCCGCCAGAGCCCGGGTTCCTCGAACTCTTGCGAGAGCGGACTCGCGAGAAGGGCATCATCCTCGTCTTCGATGAAGTGCTCTCGGGGTTCAAGACATCGCCCGGAGGCATCCAGGCCGATACAGGCGTGACGCCGGACCTGACCACCCACGCCAAGGCAATTGCCAACGGCATGCCGATTTCGTCCCTCTCCGGCCGGGAAGACCTGATGGAGCAACTCGCCCCGAACGGGCCGGTCGCCCACAGCGGCACCTATTCCGGCCACCTGCTGAGCGTCCTTGCCGCCCTCGCCACGCTGGACGAGCTTGTGAAGCCCGGCGTGTACGACGGCCTCAACGCTCGCGCGGGGCGCTTCTATTCCGACCTGCAAGAAACCTTCGACCGGAACGATATCCCGGTGGTGGTCCAGGGTCGTGGCGCCCGCTTCGGCCTCTATTTCGGCCGTCGCGAGCCCGTCCGCACCTGGGGCGATGCCGCCAACCATGATCACGACCTCAACCGCCGCTTCACGCTCGGCTGCATCGAGCGCGGCATCTACATCCATGCCTACACGAAGCAGGGGCCGCCGGGACATGCCGGCATCTCCCTCGCCCATACCGATGAGGACCTCGCCGAGGTGCTGTCGGCCGTCGACGATGTCGCCCGATCCCTACGCTGATCGGGAGGACGCACGGCAGAGGCGAAAGGAGGGGCGCGAACGGTTCCAGGTTTCCGTCTTCGATCAGTCGTATTGGCACAACACGCGGCAAGCTCACAAGCGACGGCACGGTCTTCGATCCGGAATGTCGCTTCCCGGGCACCGCGCGGGAGAGAAGATGCATGAACAGTTCCGCACGCAAACTCTTTGAAAAGAGCGTCCAGGAAAAGCTGGATCGTCGCCGGCTCATCAAGCGCACCGGCGCCGTGGGTCTCGGCGCGGCCATGCTGAAGGCAGGGTCTCCGGCGGTGTTCGCGCAGGACGCGAGCAACCCGCTCGGCTTCGATAGCTCCAAGCCGGTGGATTTCGTGATGTGGCAGGCGGGCTGGGGTGACGAATTCGCCCTGAACGCCGTCGAGCTCTTCAAGGCCGCACACCCGGGCGCAGAAGTTGAGTACGAGGCCGTCCAGCGCGTCATGGAAGCCGTCCAGCCGCGCTTCGTTTCCGGCGATCCGCCCGACCTCGTCGAGGCTGGCAACCTCGATGAAACGACGCTGATCGCGAATGGCCAGATCCTTCCGGTCACCGACCTCCTCAACGCGCCCTCATGGGACACCGAGGGCAAGACCGTCGGCGAAACCCTTCTGCCCGCCACGCAGGATTCGCTCATCTTCGACGGCGTCCAGTACGGCATCAACTTCACCGCCGGCATGTACGGCATGTGGTTCAGCCAGCCGCTCATGGACGAGCACGGCTGGACGTATCCCCGGACCTGGGATGAGATGCTCGCCCTCTGCGAGGACATCCTCGCCGCCGGCATCGCGCCGTTCACCTACCCGGGCCAGTACCCCGGCTACTTCACGACCCCCTTCTGGCAGCTTGTCTGGAAGGAAGCGGGCGTGGAGCCGACGATCGCCATCGACAACCTTGAGCCGGATGCCTGGCGCCATGAGTCCATCCGCAATGCGGCCGACGCGCTTTACCAACTCCGCGAGCGCGGCTTCATGATGGAGGGCTCCGAGGCGCTGAGCCACACCGAGTCCCAGGCCGAATGGCTCCAGGGCAAGGCCGTCTTCATCCCGAACGGCAACTGGCTCGAGAACGAGATGAAGGAACTCATCCCCGACGGCTTCGGCATGACCGTCGCCCCGACGCCGCCGCTGTCGGAAGACGGGCCGATCCCCTTCGAGGGCATCCAGACCTACTCTGGCCAGCCCTTCATCGTGCCCGCCCAGGGCGACAACAACGAGGGTGGACTCGAGCTGCTCCGCGCGCTGGTCTCGAAGGAGAACGCCCGGTTCTTCTCCGAGTACGCCCAGGCGTTGACGACCATCGACGGCGCGGCCGAGGGCATCGAGGGCAGCACCGCCTTCATGTCCGCCCAGGAAGTCACCCAGGCCGCCGGAGAGCACCTCTTCACCCCACCGAAGTACTCCTCCTGGTACCAGGTGCTCGGCGACGAGGTCACGGTCCAGATGGGCGCGCTCGTTGGTGGCCAGATCGACCCGGATGGCTTCATCGATGCCGTCCAGCAGGCAGCCGACGCCGTCCGCGAAGACGACAGCATTCCGAAGTTCACGCGGGAAGGCTAGCCGTAGCTTGCCGGGGCGGCCCTGGCCGCCCCGGCACTCCCGAATATCTGGAGGCGTAGCCTCGTGAATCACCACAAGTACCGGCTCATTATCCCGTTCGTGGTGCCGGGCCTGTTGATGTACGGCATCTTCGTACTCTGGCCCTACACCCAGGCGCTCTATGTTGCCCTGACCGACTGGAGCGGGATGACGCCCGAGAAGAACTTTATCGGTCTGGACAACTTCACTCGCCTATGGGGTGACTCCAGGTTCTGGAACGCCTTGCAGCATAACCTGCAACTGCTTGTGCTGCTTCCACTCACGATCCTGCCGATCGCGCTCCTCTTCGCCGCGCTCACGACCCAGAAGGTCGGCGGGCTCCGCGGCAGCGGATTCTACCGCTTCGTGTTTTTCGCGCCCGAAGTAATGTCGGCGGTGGTCATCGGCGTCCTCTGGAGCTTCGTCTACCACCCAACCATGGGCCTGCTCAACGGCGTCCTCGATGTCACTGGGCTCGGGGGCCTGACACGGGCGTGGCTCGGCTCTCCGGCCACCGTCCTGTGGGCGATCGGCGGGGTGATCATCTGGTCCGGCATCGGCTTCTACATGGTCCTGTTCATGGCGGGTATCCAGTCGATCCCGGCCGAGT
>CAZVAA010000091.1:0-6103 GCA_964624125.1 uncultured Sphaerobacteraceae bacterium
ATCGGCTTCTACATGGTCCTGTTCATGGCGGGTATCCAGTCGATCCCGGCCGAGTTTTATGAGGCAGCCACCCTCGACGGCGCTGGCCGCTGGCGATCGTTCCGCGACATCACATTCCCGCTCTTGCGGGACCAGCTGCAGGTTGCCTACATCTTCATCGGCATCGGCGCGCTGGACATGTTCGCGCTTGTCCAGGTCATGGCCGAGGGCGGTGGTCCCAGCCGCGGCGCGGATGTCGTCGCCAGGTACATGTACGACGTGGCCTTCCAGCAGAGCCGGTTCGGCTATGCGACCGCGGTCGGCGTCGTCCTGCTGCTGCTCACGCTGGTTCTGTCGCTGATCACGATCAAGGTGACCTCACGCGAGCGCATCGAGTACTAAAGGGAGTCATTCACGATGCTGGACGCCAAACCACTGGAAACCCCGGCAGCCGAAACCGTCTCGATCGACGAAACCACCGAGCATGTGCACGGCAAGGTCTCCTTCGGAGTGCGACTGGTCGAGTTCGGCAGCCAGGTGATCCTGATCTTCTGGAGCCTCGTTGTCCTCGTGCCGCTCGCATGGATGGTCATCACATCGTTCAAGACCGACCAGGAGATCTTCTTCAGCCCGTGGAAGATGCCGGAGACCCTGCAATGGGACAACTTCGTCCGCGCCTGGCAGGAGGCCCGCATCGGCGATTTCTTCCTCAACAGCGTTCTTGTCACCGGCGGCTCCGTCACATTGACCCTGCTCGTCGGCTCGATGCTCGCCTATGTGCTCGGCCGGTTCGAATTCCCGGGTCGGAAGTTCATCCAGGCCCTCTTCCTGGTCGGGTTGATGTTCCCGGTGTTCCTCGCGCTGGTGCCGCTCTTCTTCGTTGCGCGTGACCTCAACTTGCTGAACACGCTGCACGGGCTGGTCATCATCTATGCGTCGTTCGCCTTGCCGTTCGCCGTGTTCTTCCTGACCGGCTTCTTCCGCTCGCTTCCAACCGAGCTTGCCGAGGCGGCGATTCTCGACGGGGCGTCCCACTACCGCGTGTTCTTCGAGATCATGCTCCCGCTCGCGAAGCCGGGACTCTCGGCGGCGGGTATCTTCATCTTCCTGTCGCACTGGAACCAGTTCATTTTGCCGTTCATCCTGAACTCCAGCCCGGACAAGTATGTATTGGCGCAGGGCCTGGCGTTCCTTTCGATCCAGCAGGGGTACGCCTCCGACTGGAGCGCACTCTTCGCGGGTCTCACGATCTCGATGATCCCGACGATCATCGTCTACGCCTTCTTCCAGCGCCGGATCCAGCAAGGTCTCACCGCGGGTGCACTGAGCGCCCGGTAGTCATATGGAGCACAGCACTATGTCGCGTCCAAAGGTCGCGGTAATCACGACTGCCTACTTTCCGAATTCCCATGCCGATGTTGTCGCCACGCGGCTCATCAAGGGGTATGAGTGGAAGGGCGAGCACGTCGACTCCCGGGTCGAGGTGGTCTCCTTCTACCTTGAACAGGTCGACGACCGGGATATCGGCGTCGCGATCACCGACGAATACAACATCCCCCGCTACCCGACCGTCGCCGAGGCGATCACCTGTGGCGGCACCGGGGTCAATGTCGATGGGGTCATCATCATCGGCGAGCACGGAGAATTCGAATACAACGAGTACGAGCAGAAGCTCTATCCCCGGCGTCGGCTTTTCGATGCCGCCGTCTCGACGATGATCGGTGCGGGACGCTTCGTCCCGATCTTCAATGACAAGCACCTTGCCTGGTCGTTCACCGATGCCCATGCGATGTACACCACCGCGAAGCGACTTGGCATTCCCCTCCTCGCCGGCTCCACCGTCCCCCTCGCGTGGCGGAACCCGGTCGGCAGCGAGTGGCCGATGGACGCGGAGATGACGGAGATCGTCACTGTCGGCTATGGCCCGACGGAGATTTACGGCTATCACATCCTGGAAGGCATGCAGGTCCACGCCGAGCGCCGTCAAGGTGGCGAGAGCGGCGTGGTCGCCGTCCGCGGCCTGACGGGCGATGCCGCAACGCAAGCGATTAACGACGGCACCGTCAACTCCGACCTGCTTGACAAGGCGCTCCGCACGTTCGACATCCCGGACGAGGAGCGCGACCAGGCGAAGCAAAGCGTCAAGGACGTCTTCCTCGTCGAATATGCCGATGGCCTGCGCGGGGCGATCGTCAACTGCGACGAGGTCATCCGGAATTTCGGCACCGCCGCCAAGGGACCGGACACGGAGTTTGCCAGCCAGTCGATCCTCCTCGGCTATCCGCATGCGCACTTCATTTTCCTGACACGCCATGCAGAGACCCTCGTGCTGGAGGGCAAGCCGGCGTACCCGGTCGAGCGCACCTACCTGACCACCGGCATCCTTGATGCGGCGATGCGCTCCCGTCATGACGGTGGAGAGCGCCGCGAGACGCCGGAGCTGGACATCACCTACACGGTACCGGAGCGGATTCCCGATACGGCCGTCTACGATCCGCTCCCAGAGCCGGTTGCGGCGGAGTCCTGACCCAGATGCGCATCCTGCTTGTCACCGTCCCGGGCACGCTCTCGGGACCGCTGCGTACGAAACTGGAGGCCGCGCACGAGGTCGTCGATTTCGACGGCGACCCGCGCGACCTCGAAACCTCCCGGTCCCATGCCGATGCGGATGTCATCGTCCATGGCGTGCCGGACGGCGTTGACGATCGTGACCTGCTCAATCACGCATCGAGCGCGACATGGAACCTGCTGACGACGACACGGGCGAGCCGGTACGTCTTCCTCTCGTCGATGCGCATCTTCGACAGCTACGGCGAGGGTTGGCACGTCACCGAGCGGTGGGCTGCCCGCCCCACGACCGATCCGGCCCAGCTCGCGCCGTACCTCGCGGAAGTCGCCTCCCGCGAGATCACCCGCGTGCGCCCGGTCGAGTGCCGCGTCCTTCGCCTCGACGATGTTGTGGATGGAGAGGCATGGGCGACCGGCCCGGTCGCGCCCACTTCGCTGCATATCGATGACGCGGTGACCGCGATCCACCGGGCGACGACGGCCGACGCGATCACGTCCGACGACGATCGATGGAACGCGCTCAATATCGTGCGCGGCGACACGGCGAGCCGCTACCCGCTCGGCGAAGCGGCGCGGGAACCGTTCGTGTTTGCGCCGGCGTTCACAGGCGGGGAACGGACATCCTCTCCCGAACCCGTTATGCCGCCCGTACCGGGGCCGGTCACCGGGCTCTCCGACCCGGAACGCATTGTGATTCTCGGCGCGGGCGGACCGCTCGGTGCCGTCACCGCGCGTTTCCTGGAAGACGACCACCACCTGCGCCTGAGCGGTCGCCGCCCACTGGAGCAGAACGCCGCGGCCGAACCGCAGTCGGAAGGGGCGCCCCTGCCCGTGCCGCCAGAACCACCGCATGAGGAGCAGGTCGCTGACGTCACCGACTACGACGCCGTGCTGGCCGCATCCCGCGATATGGACACGATCATCAACTGCACGGTCCTTCGCCACGATCCGGCACAGGCGTTCCTCGTCAACACCATCGGCGCCTGGAACGTGATGCGCGCCGCCGTGGAGCTCGGCATCCGTCGCGTCGTGCACACCGGCCCGGTCCTCACGCTCGGGTCGCACCCCTCCGGGTACAACGATGACCGGGATGTCGCATCCGACGTCCCGCCGCGCCCCGGCGACAACCTGTATTTCGTGAGCAAACTGCTCGGCCAGGAGATCGTCCGCATCTTCGCGGAGACGCACCGGATCCTCTGCCCAACCCTGCTCTTCTGCGGATTCGTTGACCCCGAGGTCGCCGCCCGCAAGCCCAACCCGCCCGGCTGGTTCACCATCTCGTGGGACGATTCCGGCCGCTCGATGGCCGCCGCAACCCGGCTCACGGAGATGCGGCAGCCCTTCGAGATCGTCCATGTCATGGCCGATTCGCCTCATGACCGGTTCCGGAACGACGCGATCCGCACCGTGCTCGGCTGGGAGCCGCAGGATCGCCTCGATCACCTCTGGTATCGTCGATGACAGAAACAGGCATTGACGTAATCGCTGGAGGATTCACATGACAACTGCCGAGCGCTCCTATTCCATCGCCGTGGTCGGCCGCACGCTCGATGTCCTCGAGGCGCTCGGGGACGCTCACGAGCCGCTGGGCACCACGGACTTCGCGCGGCAGTTGGGCATGACGAAATCCGCCGTCTTCCGCATCCTCGTGACGCTCGAGGAGCGCGGTTACGTGACCAAGGATCCGGTCACCGCCCGGTATACGCTTGGGCCGCGCCTCGCCTCCCTTGGCGAGCGCGCCCTCTCCGGCATCGATCTCCGGCAAATCGCCCGCCCGGTGATGGAACGGCTCCACGCCGAGTTCGGCGAGACCGTGAACCTTGGCGTCCTCGAAGGCAGCGAGATCATCTATATCGACATGGTCGAGAGCACCCACGGCCTCCGCATGTCGGCCCGGATCGGGTCCCGTCACCCGGCCCACTCGACGGCGCTCGGCAAGGCGATTCTCGCGTTCCTGCCGGAGGAGCAACTCGACGCCACACTGTCGGGAAAGCTCGCCGCGCGGACAAGCCACACCATCACGAAACCGACCACGCTACGCGAGCAACTTCGCGCCGTCCGCGAGCGGGGCGTCTCCGAAGAGTTCGGCGAAAACGAGGAAGGCGCGCGCTGCCTCGGCGTCGCCCTCTTCGACCTGCACGGCCTGCCAACAGCGGCCCTGAGCGTCTCCGCGCCCGATACGCGAATCGATGACGCCCGGTCCGCCGAGATCGCGCAGGCGCTCCGCGACGCGTCTCACGACATCACGAAAGCCATTGGCGGCTCATGGCCGCCCACACCGGAGAACACCTGACATGCGACTGATCAGCGGCGGCATTATGCACGAGACCCATACGTTTTCGGCGGAAGACGCGCCCGAATCCATCTGGGGAATCGCTCGTGGCGACGAATGTTGGGAATACGCTGGCTCCAACCACTCCCTTGGCGGCACGATCGATGGCGCCCGGGCGCACGATGTGGAGCTGATTCCCACCTTTTTTGCGCACGCCACCGCCACCGGCGCGGTCGACCGCGAGACCTTCGAGCGATTCGTCGGGGAGCTGACGAGCGGCATCCGCGACGCCCTGCCGGCCGACGGTATCGTGCTCAACCTGCATGGCGCGATGGTCGCGGAGGATTACACCGACGCCGATTACGAGATCCTCCGCCGCGTCCGCGAGATCGCGGGGCCGGACATGCCGATCGCCGTCACGCTCGACCTCCACGCCAACACCGCCCGGGACCTGGTGGACCTCGCCACGGTGATCGTCGGGTACGACACCTATCCGCATGTCGACATCAACGAGCGGGCGCAGGAAGCCGTCGGCCTGCTCGTGCGTACCATTCGCGGCGAGATCACCCCCGTGATGGGCTACGCCCATCCGCCGTTGATGCCTGTACCGCAGGCGATGAACACCTCGGTCCATCCCTACAAGACGATCTTCGACCGCGTTCACGGACTTGAAGACGACGGTTCCGCGCTCTCGATCACCTTCGCCGGCGGGTTCGCCTATGCGGACACCCCTGCGGCGGGCACCAGCGTCATCGTGATCACCGACGGCGACCAGCAGGCCGCCGACCGCCTTGCCAGCGATATCGCCCGCATGGCGTGGGATCTCCGGGACGACATGACCATCACGAACGTCCCACCGGCGGACGCCGTTGCCCAGGCGATCGCCTATCCGGAAGGCCCGGTCGTCCTAGTTGACGTCGGCGACAACATCGGTGGCGGCACGCCCGGCGACGGTACGGTCATCCTCGCGGAGCTGCTGAAGCAGGGCGCGGAGCGCGCCGTCGTGGTCGTTGCCGACCCGGAATCCGCGCAGCAGGCCATCGACGCCGGCGTAGGGTCAACGGTCTCGCTCAACGTGGGCGGCAAGGTCGACGACATGCATGGCGATCCGGTCCCCGTCACCGGCACCGTGCGCTTTACCGGCGATGGTCGCTGGGTGCATGACGGCCCGGAGAATGCCGGTGTTCCAGTTGAAAGCGGCCCCACCGCGGTCGTCGAGGTAGATGGCGTCAGCATCATCCTCACCAGCATCAAGATCGCACCGGGCGATTTGCAGCAGCTCAA
>CAZVAA010000091.1:6203-10061 GCA_964624125.1 uncultured Sphaerobacteraceae bacterium
CCTGAATCCACCGCGTCTACGCGAATTCTGCTACGCTTCCTGCAACGCACATACAGGAATCCGCAAGACCGGGACGGCTCACCGCCAATGGTGGTTGGTCGCATCCCCGTTTTCGCGGAGAAGATGTGTCGCTGGACGATGTGTGCCCGCATTGCGGGAGGAGGAGCACAATATGTCTCGTATTCAGATGACAGGACCAGCCCGGGCAACCCTGAGGCTTGCCCTGCTTGCGTGCGTCATGCTCTCCGGCATGATGCTCTCCGGCGCGGCCATGGCGCAGGATGACGCGGTCGATTGCGCCGACTGGAACTCGGAAACGCTCCAGATCATGGCCCCGGCCTCCCCGGGTGGCGGCTGGGACGGCACTGCTCGCGAGCTGCAGCGCACGCTGCAGGATGAGGGCATCGTCGAGACTGTCGAGGTCTTCAATGTGCCCGGTGCTGGCGGCACCATCGGTCTCGCCGAGCTGGTCAACACCCACAGTGGCGACGGTCACATGGCGATGGTCATGGGCCTCGTGATGGTGGGCGGTATCGGCCTGAACGAATCGCCGGTCGGCCTGGACGCCGTCACCCCGATCGCCCGTCTCACGACCGAGTACGAGGTCATCGTGGTCCCGGCGGATTCGGAGATCCAGACGCTTGACGACCTGATGGCCATGTTCGCGGAAGATCCCGGATCGGTGAGCTGGGCCGGCGGCTCGGCCGGCGGCACCGACCACCTGCTGGTTGGCCTGCTCGCGCAGGCGGAGGGCATCGACCCGACGCTCATCAACTACGTACCGTTCTCCGGCGGTGGCGAGGCGCTCTCGGCGCTGCTCGGCGGCCAGGTGACCGCCGGCGTCTCCGGTCTCGGCGAGTGGCAGGGCCAGATCGAGAGCGGCGAGCTGCGCGCGCTCGCAGTCTCCGGTCGCGCGGATAGCGGTGACGCCACCCCGGCGGCCGATGGCGCGACGCCTGCCTCCTCTGATTTCGGCGCGGACATCCCGACCCTGCAGGAATCCGGCATCGATGTCGAGCTCGCCAACTGGCGCGGACTCGTCGCTCCGCCGGAGATGGACGAGGCCGATGTCGAGTGCATGAGCCAGGCGTTCGAGAACGCGGTGCAGACCGAAACGTGGCAGGAAACGCTCGACACCTTCGGATGGGTCGACTTCTACCAACCGCGCGAGGAATACGCTGACTTCATTGCCAGCGAGACCGAGCGCGTGAACGAGATCCTCACCGAGCTCCAGCTGCTCGGCGGCGAATAGCTGTTCGCCGTAGGCATCGGGCGGTGGGGCGGCCCCGCGTGCCGTCCCCCCCCCCCCGGGCGCGGTGTTGCTGGGACAGGGTGGCGTGTCCCCGCCGGGGCGGGTCCGGTACCCGGAAGAAATTACACCGACCGGATGGGCCCGCTGGAGCGAGATGCTCCTCGCTGCCGCCGTCATCGTGATCGGGATCGTCATCCTGGTTGAAACCCAGCAGATCCGCGTGGTCCGCGCAATGTCGCAGGTCAGCCCGAGGGCGATCCCCCAGATCGTCGGCACGGGGATGATCCTGGTCGGGCTCTGGTATGCGTGGGATATCTGGAAGAAACCCCATGTGCTGAGCGCGGGCGAGGACGATGAGGACGTCGATATCGACGCCCCGACCGATTGGGCGGTCCTTTTCTGGATCAGCGTCGGCCTGCTCATCGCGGCCTTCCTGATGCGGCCAGCCGGGTTCATCATCGCCAGCGCAATCATCTTCACGTTCGCCTCGACGGCGATGGGCAGCCGCAGGGTCATCCTGAACGCCGTGATCGGGTTGGCGCTCGGCGGCCTGGTCTTCCTTATCTTTGATGGCTGGCTCGGGGTGCGCCTGCCAGATGGTATCCTCGCGCCGCTCCTCGACTAGGGCGATGGTTCATCGCACAGACGATTCGATGTAGACCTCTCGTGTCTCGCCCTTCCTGGTGAGACCGGTGAAGGACGGGGTATGGAATCTCTCAATTCCCTGATCGACGGCTTCGGCGTCGCACTCACTCCGGAAAACCTGCTGTGGGCGCTCCTGGGTGTCTTTCTGGGAACACTTGTTGGCGTGCTGCCCGGCATCGGCCCCGCCCTGACCGTTGCCCTGCTCCTGCCCGTCACCTATGCGCTGGACCCTATCCCGGCATTCATCATGTTTGCCGGTATCTATTACGGCGGCATGTACGGCGGATCGACCACCTCGATCCTGCTGAATACGCCCGGCGAGAGCGCATCCATCATCACCGCCCTCGAAGGCAACAAGATGGCCGTCAAGGGGCGCGGCGCCGCTGCGCTCGCCACCGCCGCCATCGGTTCCTTTGTCGCCGGGACGCTCGCGACGCTCGGCCTGACGCTCGTCGCGCCGTTGATGGCGGAGATCGCGCTCCATTTCGGCCCCGCAGAATATCTCGCGTTGATGGTCCTCGCGTTCACCACGGTTGCCACCCTGCTCGGTTCCTCGATGGTGCGCGGCATCGTCAGCCTGCTCTTCGGTCTCGCACTCGGCCTCATCGGCATCGACAGCCTGACGGGCCAGCCCCGGTTCACCTTTGGCAACGCCCACCTGCTCGCCGGCGTGGATGTGGTCACCGTCGCCGTCGGTCTCTTTGCCGTCGGCGAGACGCTCTGGGTGGCCTCCCGCCTCCGCAAGGACAAAGGCGAGATCCAGCAAATCTCCGGCTCGAAATGGATGACGAAGGAAGACTGGCAACGCTCGTGGAAACCGTGGCTGCGCGGGGCGGCGCTCGGCTTCCCGATCGGGTCGCTCCCGGCGGGTGGCGCCGAGATCCCGACCTTCCTCTCCTATTCGATCGAAAAACGCCTCTCGAAACACCCGGATGAGTTCGGCAAGGGCGCCATCGAGGGCGTGGCAGGACCGGAAGCGGCAAACAATGCCTCAGCCGCCGGCGTCCTCGTACCGCTGCTGACGCTCGGCATCCCGACATCGGCGACCGCCGCGATCATGCTGGCGGCCTTCCAGCGCTACAACCTCAACCCCGGCCCCCAGCTCTTCGATAACAATCCCGAGCTCGTCTGGGGCCTCATCGCCAGTCTCTACATCGGTAACCTGATGCTGCTGGTGCTCAACCTGCCGCTCGTCGGCATGTGGGTGAAGCTGCTCTCGATCCCAAGACCGTGGCTCTACAGCGGCATCCTCGTCTTCGCGGGGCTTGGCACCTGGGCGCAGAGTCAATCCATCACGGGGCTCATCGTCCTCTACGTGATCGGTGCCGTCGGGTTCCTGATGCGGCGGTTCGACATCCCGGTCGGTCCGGCCGTGGTGGCGGTGATCCTCGGGCCGATGGCGGAAACCCAGTTCCGCCGGGCCTTGCAGATCAGCCAGGGGGATTACTCCGTCTTCGTGACCCGCCCGATCGCCGCCTCGATCTTCGCCGTCGCACTGCTCGCCTTCGTCGGCCCGACGATCTGGAAACTCATCCAGTCCCGCAAGGACGACGCTGCACCTGCCTGACGCCGGGCAGGGACAGTCCGACACCCGAAGATGCTCCCAACCACGAAGATGATCACGTTTCCGTGTCTACAGGGATGGGGATCACCTTCGCCTCCCGTGCCCCCATCCGGAAACGACCGTCATTCCGAGCGCAGCGAAGGCCCCCGCAGCCGCGAGCGACGCGAAGCGGTGTTGCTTCGAGTCGAATGGGTGGAGGGGTCTTTGCACCTCGCGACCGGGACGTCTGGGGAGCGCACAGATCCCTCGACACGTCGCGCTTCCCCCACGCTTTGCTCCGGGTCACCGCTCCGGCTCGGGTTGACGGTGTGGGGAAACGGGCTCCTGGCAAACCGGCTCGGGATGACGGGTGGGGCGAGCGGCGCCGGCGCACGATGCGACGCGTCCTCCGCTTACG
>CAZVAA010000092.1:0-5088 GCA_964624125.1 uncultured Sphaerobacteraceae bacterium
CTGACCGCCGCGGTCCCGGCCGGGAAAGCGCTGCCGACATCGACCTTTGAGCTGGGCGAGATCTCGGCCATCCTCGATTTCGTGAATGTCATGACCTACGACATCTCCGGCTCCGCCACCAGCGGCCTGACCGGGCTCAACGCCGCGCTTCGTGAAGCATCCGAAGACCCGCGAGAGCCGGAACAGCGACACTTCCAGAACGTTGACGGCACCGTCCGCGCCTTCCTCGACGAGGGCGTGCCGGCGGAGAAGCTCGTGGTCGGCATGCCCTTCTACGGGCGCGGATACACCGGCGTACCCGAGACGAACGACGGGCTGTTCCAGCCGTTCACCGGCGAGGTCAGCGCCCAGTACAACCACATCGCTGCGAATCTCCTCTCGACATTCCAGCGGCACTGGCACGAGGAGGCAGGCGTACCCTGGCTCTACAGCCGGGAACGCCAGGAGCTGCTCTCCTACGACGACCCCGAATCGATCGACGGCAAGGCTGCCTACATCGTCGAGCATGGGCTCGGCGGGGCAATGTTCTGGGAGATGTCCGGGGATGATGACAACCTGAGCCTGCTCACCACGATCGCGGGCCGTTTCGGGCGCGATCGCCGGTGATCGACGAACCGGGACCCGGACGGTATGCGCCCGGGTCCCGGTTCACGAGGCCTACCAGATGACCACGCGCTCCTCCGGCGGGAGGTACATGGGATCTCCCGGACCGATATCGAATGCTTCATAGAAGGCATCGCAATTCTGGAGCGGAACCACGCCGCGCGCGATACTCGGCGCGTGCACATCGGTTGCGACCTGGGTCCGGAGCGCCTCATCGCGGATCCTGGAGCGTTCAATCGTTGCCGCGGCGATGAAGAATCGCTGCTGCGGCGTCAACGAATCGAAGTCCAAAACCACCACCGGTGATGCCATGGGCGACACGACGGGCGTCGCGATCGGTAACCCAACCGGACTGGCACCCGCGCTGACCTCACCCTGCGCTTCAAGGTAGATCAACATCGCGTCATAGCTGATCTGGACTCCGCCAAGGTCGGCGACGTTCTCCGTGACGGTGATCTGGCCGTCGATGGTGACACCCGGAAGGACCTCGATCGCGTTGTACTGCTCAACCACCCGCTGGTTCAACGCGTCGAACGCCGCGTAGTCCTCGTCCGTCCACCAGTTGACGAGATTTCCCTCACCGTCGAACTGCGACCCCGTCAGGTCAAAGCCATGCGTCAACTCGTGCCCGATCACGGTGCCGATACCGCCGAAGTTCGCGGCCGGATCTCCTCCTGGCTCGAAGAATGGCGGCTGGAGGATCGCCGCGGGGAAGACGATCTCGTTCAGCGTCGGGTCGTAGAAGGCGTTGACCACCTGGGGTGGCACGAACCACTCCTCTCGGTCGACCGGCTGGCCGATCTCGTCCAGGTTGCGTCGCGTTTGCGCGGTGACCGCGGTCAGGAACGAGTCGAGGTAGGAATCGCCGATCTCCACCGCCTCGTAGCTGTGCCACGTATCGGGATAGCCGACCTTCATCACAATGGCGTCAAGCTTCTCGAGCGCCTTCGCCCGTGTCGCATCCGACATCCAGGGATTGTTCTCGATCCGGATGCGGAATGCCGCGATCTCCGCCTCAACGAGTGCCGTGATCTCCTCCTTTGCCTCGGGGGAGAAATATGCGTCAACGTACAGCTTGCCGATCGCATCGGGCAGCATGCCGTTCGTCTGGTCAAGCGTGCGCTCTTCAAGGGGACGCTGCTCGTCCACACCGCCAAGGACGCCACCCCGGAAGGCAAACGCCGTCTCCCCGATGTCCTCGCTCAGGAAATCCGCGAATGACCAGAAGACCTCCAGCTTGTAATAATCTTTCAGGACCTCGAGGGGCGTCGCCTCAACGACGGCCTGCAGCGATTCGAGATAGGACTTCTCGTCCACCAGGATCGTATCGATACCCGTGAGGCCGAGCGCGGCAAGATAGCCCTCCCAGTCCATCAGCGGATACGCGGCCTCCAGCTCGGCCAGCGTCATCGGGTTGTAGGTCAGGGACAGATCCTGCCACTCCTCGCGCGTCAGTGTCGGCTCCACCAGCGACCGCTCGAGCGCATAGACCGCTTCCGCGGCTTCACGCGCCCGGGCTTCGTCGTAGCCTCCAAACATCAGCAGTTCAGCGCAGGCCTGGATATACGCTTCGCGAACGGCCTCGTTGGACTCATTGTCTTCAAGGTAGTAATCCCGGTTCGGCAGCCCGAAAAACGGACCGGAAAGATAGGGCGCGTTCATCGTGCTATCCATCAGGTCCGGGTAGGAATAGATCCCGAAAACCCCGGTCAGCCAGTTCAACACGGCCGTTTGGTGGAACTGGTGTAATTCCTCTACCGACCCTATGGCGTCGATCTCGTCGAGCAAGGGCTGGATGGGCTCGATACCCTGCGCATTGCGAGCCTCAATATCGTTTCCCTGGCGGTAGAGCTCGGTGGCCTTCCACTCATCGCTCCCCTCCTGCAGCGAGCCGCTGGACTCGGCCGCCTCCAGCACGGTGAGCAATTGCTCACGCGTCAGGTCATCCAGCTCGTTGAACGCTCCGTATGCGGCCTCGTCGGCGGGGATCTCCGTCCGATCGAGCCAGCCGCCGTTCGCGAAGCGGTAAAAGTCCTCGGCCGGATCGACGGACAAGTCCATGTTCGCCGGATCGAGGCTCTGCTGCTGCGCCGCGACCGGCGCCATCAATGAGGCAAGGAAGAAGAAGGCGGCGAGGATACTCGCCAGGGTGGACCATCGTGGAGATCGCATAACCAGGCTCCCTCCCGACAGCGCCGGACAGAGAGCGCGGACAGGATACGACGGTATCCCGGGATTCACGTTCGGCGCTTCTTGGTATGAGTGAACAGCACTGTTCCGGTGCCACACGTGCGCCTTGCGACAGGGAACGTGCATGTTGTTTGGAGTGGTCCCACCCCGAGTATGTCACCGAAGTGCGAGATGTCAATATACCTTCGGGCGCGGCTGTCGCCCGCCAATCAGGCGCTTCGCCGGCCCATGGTTCCTACCGACGGCGCGGGCGGGGAAGGCTGCGGAACTTGCGCCGGCGCTGCTTTTCCTCAGCAACGTCCGGTGAACGACTGGGTTGCCCTCCGATGATCGAACGCACCCGATCACCAACGCTGCGTCGGGAGGTCATCACATCGGCATAGTCTTCCGCCGAGGCGACCGGCCCGACATCCTCGCCCCGCTCCTCCTCGAGCATGTGGCGATGCCGCATGACCCACAGATAGAGATCGGTCTCCGTCAGGTGCGGGAACTCGCGCAGCACATCGCGATCGCGGATGATGTTCACGATCGGTTCATAGATGTAGGCATACCAGTCGTTGACGGCCTCGTGGATGGTTGCTTCGCGGTGCCAGATCGCCGAAAGCCATTGCCGATGCCCCTCGATGTGCTCCCAGATCTCGTCGTAGCGCCCGAGCTGCGTTGGCCGGATATCGTGGTCCGGCTGCAGCTTGTCGAGATCGGTGCGCCGCAGGAACTCGGCATATTCCGCCTGTAGGAGCAGCTCCATGGCGGACATTTGCGAAGAGAGCGGCACCCGCACGTGCCCCTCGATCACCTCGGCGTCGATGAACTCCACCCCACGCTCCCGCGCGACGGAGACGCGGTGGTTGCCATCCTTCACGAAATAGATATCGCCGACCTTGTACAGTTGGATCGGGGGCAGGCGAACATCCTGGTAGTAGGCGCGATCGATGTTCCGCCAGCGACCTCCGGAGAACTTCCGGCGCGGGAGGAAAGCGCGGTCGAAATCCTGGTAGCGATCCATGCTGCCGACGATCTTCGATACCGGCACTTCCTGGAATCCCCGGTAGCTCTCCCCTTCAGGATTCAGCCGCTTCCGGATCTCGTGAAACGGGATGAGCTTGTTTTCACGGCGCCGGATCACGGCCAGGAGATCGTTGAAGAAGGCCTTGTTCCTCGCCCGCTCGAAGTCCTGCTGGGTCTGGTTGTCGTACATTGCTACCTTCCCGCCTGCCCGTCACCGGCATCGAGCCCGGCGCGCAACGACTCTTCCGGGGTGGACAACGACCCGGCGCGTTCGTCCAGATACTCGAACGTGAGATCCAGCCGCCGGTAGGGGTAGACGTTGATCACATCGGTCTCGAAATACCGATGCTGGTATGGCTCGTTCCGGTCATACAAGTGGATATGCCCATGAAGCATGTACGGCGGCCGCGTCCACTCCAGGAACTTGCGCATCGCCTTGAACCCCCGGTGCGCCTGGTCCTGGCGATCCCCGACATCCCTTGGCGGAGAGTGCGTAACAAGCAAATCCAGTGCCCGACCATGCCGGATCCGGTTCCAGATCAGCCTGGGCGCCATCCGCAACATGTTCAGGATCATCTGCGTTTCGGTGTACTGGATCGGGTCATTCTGGGAATACCGCGGCGAGCCAGGCAACCCGGCGATGATCAGCCCGTTCAGCGGATCCCGCACGACCTTGAACCCGACATCCGTCGCCCCCTCCGGGTGGCGAGGCTCGCCCTGCTCCCCCACACGCGTGATCTCTTCCGCGTGGTTACCGAGCACGTAATAGACGGGGCGATGCAATGCATCGGTCAGGAACTCGAGGTAGGACGCGGGCAAATCACCACAGCCGATGATGATGTCGACATCCCCCATCCGTTCCCGGATCGAGGAGCTGTAGATGCGCTGGTCGACTTCGTCGGAGACGGCGAGGGTCCGGAGCGTCATGGCGGCCACGAATCTTTCCTGTGCGTACGTCGTGCGAGCGTGGCAGACGGCCGCAACCGATGCTTCCACGCGCGAGTCGTCGGGTCCGCCACCCAAGAACGGCGGCTCAGTTCGTATGATACGTCAGGCCTCTTCGAGCGCTTCAAGGTGCTCAACCTGGTTCAGGACAAACCTGGTGTGCGCGCCCTGCTCGTCAATTTCGACCTCACTGATCGAGCAGTTGACGAAGGTCGCACGCTCATACGGCCATTTCTCCAGCGGATCGCCATGCAGCCGGGCGGAGATCCACGCCAGTGGACCACCGTGTGAGACAACGGTCACGAGGTCGTCTGTGCCGAGGTGGTCGGTCACGATCCGGTC
>CAZVAA010000092.1:5188-10051 GCA_964624125.1 uncultured Sphaerobacteraceae bacterium
GGACTCGCATACAGGTGCGTGACCTCGCGCTCGGCGGCGAGGAACCGACCCACCAGGTTGGCCTGGTGCCGCCCATGGTCTGTAAGCGGGTCATCCTCGCCCTGGATGACTCCGGTGATATTCGCCTGGGATTGTCCGTGGCGGACAAGCAAGATACGCATCGGGTTCTCCGTATACATCGAAAATGGCCATGCGCCAATGATACGAAGTTCCACCCCTCGTAAGTCGGGAAGCACGGAAACGCCCCTGGCACATGGCCAGGGGCGTTTCCGATTCATGTTCGCTGGTATCGATGGGCCGGCGGGCTGGCCGGTGTATCAGAGTCCCAATCGGGTCCAGCGCGAAGGGGTGTGCATGGTGTGGTGTTCGCCGCGGCGAACCAGCAGGGCAGCCGCGCCGAGGATGACAGCGCCCGCAGCGCTTGCCCAGATGGCCGCCGTCGCCGGCTCGCTCGGCCAGGTCAGCGCCGCGCCGACGCCGGCCTGCTGCGGCAACGACCGCGGGCCAACCGCCTCGCCCGTGCCGGAGATCCCGGCGGTGCCATCGCCGCCCACGACCGGCTGCTCGGGTCTCGGCAATGCCGTTACCGCGCCTCCGGTCCCGTCGTCGCTGCCAGTGGGCGGCTGCGGGATCGACGTCGCCGCGGTCGGCTCCGGCGTCTCGACAGGCTCCTCCGTCGCTACCTCGGTGGCAGGATCATCGGCCTGGGCAATCTGGTCGTCGGTTGCTTCGGCACCAGAGGTACCGTCGCTGATCTCTTCGCCGGTCGTGCCGCCCGTGGCGTCAGGCACTTCCGTCGGCTCGGGCGCCGTCTCCGGTGTGGATTCCGGCGTGCTGGCGGCCTCATCCGGCACCGTCGGCTCGCCGTCGATATCGACGCATGCGATCAGGGTGCCCAACTGGTCCGGCGAAAGGTGGATGTCGACGGCGTAATCCTCGGCGAGCAGCTCGTCGAGCGTCGTATCGATGACCGTCGTGCTCTCCCCGTCCTCGTTGACATTCTCCAGCGGGAACGCCGGTTCGGGATCGAGTTCTCCGCAGACACCCGCATGGATGTGCGCCGGGTGATCACCACCCGCGCCCTCGGCGTCGAACTCCACGATGACCTGTTCGTCCGCGTCATAGAGCGTGACGGTGCCACCGATTCCGGAGTCATTCAATTCTTCAAGATCAAGCTGAAGCCGCGGCATGTCGGCCGACGGTGTCGGCTCGACGGACGGCGTCGCGCCAGGTGTGCTGTCCGGCGTGGCGTCCTGCGCGGCGACCAGGGCGATAGCAAGAAAAGACATCATGATCGCCGCGGTCACGGCACGAACTGGTGCTGGCGCCCGGCGCTTTTTCATCGGTGTTTGAGCAGCCCGACTCTGTGAGCGCTCCGGCATTGTGGCCGTCATGAAGACGTTCCCCCCTCAAGGCGTCGGCAATGACGAGACCGCGGTGTCCAACCGGCATGTCGGCATGGTTGCGGGACCATGCCAACTGCGGTCGAAGCCAGCCCGCGGGTGATGCTGGCGACGATGACGCCGTGCGAGGACGGCGGCCGGACCGTTCGGGCTCCTGCGGGGATGCCCCTCCCGATCACGTGCGAGTCCAGCCTACGCGCTCTTGAATACTTCAACAAGAGTACGTTCACCCCAATTTCGCATCTGATTCCATATGAGTTAGGGAGAATGACCACTGGACAGGAAGTCAAATAGGGAATATCGACTTAACTATGAAAGGTGACAAACGAGCATTTGCCTGTCGTTGTAACGAGTGGACGTACATTTCTGACAAACGAACGGCTGTAAATAATGAACGTACATGATGTACAAGCAAGTTTCCTGCATTGACCGTACGTACACGAGGGTGAGGAATCGTACGTCTTGCGAGGGTGACACCGCCGTCCCGGTTGGACGGACGTGCGCGAACCAACGTCTCGAACACAGACGTTCCATGAAGACAGGAGCTGCATCGCATCAATCACGTAATGCGTAAGAGCCAGACACGAAAAGAGAAGGGCACCTGGCCCTCCTCTCCACCATCTCTCACCGTAACGGTCAGCTCTCGCCCTGCTCCGGCCAGGCGCCCGCCTCGATCAGGCCCTCGACCGCCTCACGCGGGGACATCTGGGGCGCGGGCCGCCCCAGCAACTGCGTCACCTTGTCCGGCGTCAACCCAAGACTCCGCGCCTTGCCCCAGAATGCACTCCACGAGTACTCCTCAAGGTGCGCATCGTCCTGCGCGGGCCGCTCCGCCGCCTGCTGCGGCCCTGCCTGCGGTTCAGGTCGTCGTCCCGCCCGCCGCAGCGCATTGACCACCGGTGGCGCGGACTCCACCATCCGGGGCGCCTCGCGAACGGGTTGCGATGGCGGCTCATCCATCTCCGTCTCGGGCTCGTCCTCGCGGACCTCGCGTGCCTGCGGCGGAGCCACCTCCTCAGGAGAATCCGCCTCCGGATGATCCGGTCGTCCCGCGCGCTCCCCGTGCCGGACGAGGTACCCCAGCGTGTCCAGTGCGCGGGAGATCGCCGCCGTCTCCGTTCGCTCGACCACCGCCGCCCAGTCCTCGCCATCACCGACCTGCGCAGCGGCAATCCCGCTCCCGGCCGCGCCTCCCGGCACGGCGATCTGCGCCCTGATCACGACATGACGGTCATCCGCGCGCACGACATCCGTCGTCACCGCCGCCTCGGGGTGATCCTGCCGCACCCACAGCAACCGCAGCATCACCGCCTCGGCGGTGGCGCCACCGCCACGCTCGACCAGCGCGAGCAGGTCGCTTCTCGGATCGGACGTCTGGTGAGGCGTGGATACGGACACGGGAGGCTCTCCGGATACAGCAGCGCGCGTTTCGGACATTTCTGGCCAGAAGTATACCGGCTGCCTCATTATTGAGGGACGAGATTGCCGCCAGTGGGGAGGATTCCATGAGTACATCGCCAGCGCGCCAGACAGTGGAGTTGCTCGACATGATTTGGCCGGAGACCGGCCTCTCGACCATGATGCGGGTGCCGGATCGCCCGAAAGACGCATTGTCCGAGGATGACCAGATCGACCTTCAGGTCGATTTCCTCACGCTATCGCTGTCGCCGCTGGAACTCATCCAGCTCGCGGCATTCCTCCGCATGAGCATCGATGGGCTGCTCGACCTCCACCCCGGCCTGCAACGCGCGGTGGTCGAAGCCTTCGATATCCAGACCTGACCGCATACGAACGACCTTAAGGAAATCCTCAGCAAACGCTTATGGTGGGCTCAGGTTCAGGCCCTACAGTTGTTCTTGTAGTGAAGCGAGACCAACGCTTTACTCACATCTCTCCTCCCCCCAACCCCTTCGAGCGGCGGGCATCCATCTCGGATGAACCCGCCGCTCGTGCGTTAACCCGCCGGACGCATCATCTGATACGCTGCCCGGGTTGATTCGACTCCATGGAAAGGGAGGCGCCATGTTCGCCTACAACGGGACCATGAAAACCACACCCGGCCACCGCGACGACGTCGTGCAGATCCTGCTGCGGAGTAGCGAGAAGCTGCGCGAAGCCGGCTGCCACCTCTACGTCGTCAGCGTCTCCGACGACGAGCCGGACGTTGTCTTCGTCAACGAGGTATGGGACAGCGCCGGAAAACACCGGGCTTCGCTGCAACTGCCAGAGGTCAAGGCCGCGATCGCCGAAGCGATGCCCATGCTGACCGGAGAGTTCACCGGCCAGCAGTTGACCGTCGTCGGTGGCCTTGGCGTGCCAAACGCAGCCAAATAGCCCGTCCGTATGCAGGATCTGCGTCTTAAGGAAATCCTCAGCAAACGCTCAGGGACCATTAAGACGTCATCCCTATAGTTAGGGGCATAGGGAAGTGCGACCACACTTCCCGAGAACATCTCTCCTCCCCCACCCCAAACGGCCAGCGGCGATCCACCCGGATTCTCCGTTGGTCGTTACCCGTTAACGACCTGGATCTCCCAATGTCCGCCGGAAGAACGCGACCACGGCCTCCCGGCTTCCCTCGGGATCAGGATTCGGCGGGAACAGCGGTGTATTCGCGTCGTGCCCGACCCCCGGCAGCTCCATCATCTCCACGTCATTGCCCATCGCCCGGCTGCGCGACACAAACGCCCGCGCCTGGTTGATCGGGACCGTCTCGTCCTCGGTCCCGTGCATCATCAGCACCGGCGGCAACCCGGATCTCAGGTACCAGTACGGGCTGGCCGTTCGGGCGACATCCTCCCGCTCGATGCGAGGCCCACCAAACAGGGCCGCGAGGGCTTCATCGTTCGCTTCCGGAAATGGCTTGTTCTCTGCCGCATACCAGTCGATGATCATTTCCGTGCGCGTACACCCCGCGATCACCGAACGTACAGCGCTACTCACGCCCGTGACACCGACATCACCTTCGAGCGACGGATCATCGCCGGTCACGGCGGCCAGCAACGCCAGGTGCCCACCCGCCGAATGCCCCCAGATGCCGATCCGGTCGGGATCGATTCCGAGATCGGCGGCATGTGCCCGTGTCCAGCGGATCGCCGCCTTCACGTCGTGGATCTGGGCCGGGAAGCTCGCCTCGCCTGTCAACCGGTAATCAATGGACAGGGTAATGAACCCGGCATCCGTCAACAGGAAATTCGGCGAACCGCCCCGTTCGCCCGAGTTCCAGCCACCACCGTGCACATAGATCACCGCCGGGCGGGCCTCGGCTCGTCCGGCATCTGGCCACTCGATATCGAGCAACAACGCTCGCCCTTCGACCTCGGCGAACGCCACGCCTTCCCTGATATGACTCTCCTGCACTGGTCTTCCCTCTCCGCAAACATCAACGTCATTCCGCATCGCAGTGTCGGAGCCATAGGAGAACGGGTCAAGTGCCGTGATCAACCGGGCTCGTGAGGAC
>CAZVAA010000093.1:0-5148 GCA_964624125.1 uncultured Sphaerobacteraceae bacterium
CGAGCAGGGCGAGCTCGGTGAGAAGCGGCCACCGCTTGAAGGTCTGGATCAGGGAGAGATTGACGGCGCTGTGGATGATCATCGTGACGATGGTCCAGATGGCGCTCCAGGCGATGATGAGCGTGAAGCCGATATGGAGGGCACTTGCGCCGATGCGCTCGACGATGCCGAGCCAGGGGCCGGTTTCACGGATCATGCCCTGGGATTCCAGCATGGCGCGCGCCTCCATGGCCTCCGGGTCCGTCCGCCTGACGAGGGTGAGCGTGACATACCCCGTTATGGCGGTGTAGACGATCTCGATCGCCGCCCAGCCGATACCGATCGAGGCGGCGTCGGAGAAGCTGCGTCCGACCATGAGCAGGACGATGAGGCGGACGATCTCCTCGGCGGGTCCGGAACTGCCGACGATGAAGGGCTTGACGCGATCCTGGTCGCCGCCCATGGCGACAGTGAAGATGGCCGCGATGGGCGCGCGCAGGACCAGGGCGCCGATCCAGCCGAGCGCGCCAAAGGCCACGCCAGACCAGCTCAGGTCGGCGCCGAGCTGGGTCAGCACCAGCGCGAAGGCGACCGGTACGAGAAACGTTATCGGCGTCGCGAACATCGTGTTGCGGCGCAGCGTATCGTAGTCCAGCTCCGACGCGGTGCCGGTCCTGTGTGAGCCCATGCTTCCTCCCAATTTCCCGAAGTCCCGGATGCGTGATGGCCGCTCGACGCGGCCCAGACAAGCGTATGGGATACGACGATACCCGGACCTCCGACTTTCGGCGGAGGTGCCGGAGGGACGTCTGTCCCATATTCATCCCCGCCAAAGATAGTCTCTCAAAATCCATATATCCGACGACGAAGCAGAGAGGAATCGGCGCAAGACTGTGAACAGGCCGAATTCGCGGCCAACGCGCCGAGTTCCCGGAGCCTCGCCCCCATGACCGACCCGATCCGCGTCCTGCTCGTCGATGACCAGCCCACCGTTCGCCATGGCATCCGCCTCCATCTCTCCTGCGAGCCCGATATCGAGATCGCGGGGGAGATCGGGGATGGGGCCACGGCGGTGGAGCTGGCGACGAGCCTGGCGCCGGATGTGGTCGTCCTCGACATCGCGATGCCGGGGATGGACGGGTTCGAGGCGGCGCGGCGTATCCGCGCCACCCGGGGTCCCGCGATCGTGATGCTCAGCCTGCACGATGACGCCATATCCCGTGGCCGGGCGATGGAGGCCGGGGCAGACGCGTTCGTCTCCAAGTCGGGGCTGACGAACCAGCTGGTTGTGGCGATCCACACGGTCGCCAGGGGACCAGAGGCGGAGCCGGCGCACACCGATCCGGGCCAGATCCAGACGGGAGGCGCCTGATGACCTTCCACGGGACCAGCCGGTATCCGCGATTCACGCGAACCTTAACCAACCAGGGAGATTCACTCATGTTCTCGAAGCTGATGCGGTCCCGCGGGACCACGGACACCACCACCGTTCCGGATAGCGACACGATCATCCAGGCGGAGCAGGTCATCAAGGCATATCGCACCGGGTCCGACGAGATGCTGGCGCTCCGCGGGGTCGACTTCGCGGTTCGCCGGGGCGAGATGGTCGCTGTGATGGGCCCATCGGGCTGCGGCAAGACCACGTTGCTGAACTGCCTCTCGGGGCTCGACGAGGTGACCTCCGGCCGGATCTGGCTGGAGGGGCAGGACCTCGCGACGATGAAGGACCGGCAGCGGACCGACTATCGGGCACGGCGGATGGGCTTCATCTTCCAGGTCTACAACCTGTTGCCGGTGCTGAGCGCCGCCGAGAACGTCGAGTTGCCGTTGCTCGTCTCGGGGGTCAAGCCCTCGGCATCCCGGGAACGGGCGATGGCCGCGCTGGAGACGGTCGGGTTGGCCGACTGGGCGCGGCACCGTCCGGCGGAGCTCTCCGGCGGGCAGCGCCAGCGCGTCACCATCGCCCGGTCGCTGGTAAACGACCCGGCGCTGATCTGGGCGGACGAGCCGACGGGAGCGCTGGACTCGAAGACCGCGCAGGACATCATGGACCTGATGCGGGCGCTGAACGAATCACAGGGGTTGACGCTGGTGATCGTGACCCATGACCCGGGGATCGGGGCCCAGGCAGATCGCATCGTGCGGATGCGTGACGGCCTGATCGACCACGCGGCGATGGGCACCGTGATCGATCTCGACACGACGGGAATCGCCGCCGACTAGGGCGTACCGACGAAGGAGCACTGTCATGCAAGAGATCTTCGGGATACCAATGTCGACGATCCTGGTCGTTCTCGTCGGCCTGTTCACCATCTGTCTCTTCGCTGTCGCGTTGATCGCGCGGCGACGGCCCGTCCTGTTCAAGCTGGGGGTGCGCAACATCCCGCGACGGCGGGCCCAGTCCACCCTGATCGTGATCGGGCTGATGCTCTCGACGCTGATCATCTCCGCCGCGTTGGGCGTCGGGGACACGCTGAATCACTCCATCACGGCGGAAGTCTATCGCCAGGCAGGGCATATCGACGGCATGGCCCTGTACAGCCTGGACGAGGAGGCCGATCTCACGACCGGCGTCATGGAGACCGTCAGTGGCGAGACGCTCGCCATCGTGGATGCCGCCTATGCCGGGGACGACCGGGTGGACGGCATCATGCCGGTGCTGGATGCCCGCGTTCCCGTGGTGAACATGACAGCGGGCCAGTCGGAGCCGAGCGTGGTGCTGACGGGGCTTGACCCGGCGCGGATGGACGGCTTCGGCGGCCTGGTGACGCTCGATGGCGAGACCGTCGACCTTGGGGCGATGCCGGAGGGCCAGGTCGTGCTGTCGGCGAAGACGGCGGAGATGCTGGATGCCGCGACCGGCGACACGGTGACGGTCTTCTACAAGAATGCGCCGACCGAGTTCGTGGTCCACGCGGTTGTCGAGAACTCAACACTCGCCGGATGGCGCAACGAATCGATGAGCATGGTGCTGCCGCTGGATCGGCTGCAGGCGCTCACCGGCCAGGACAACCTGTTGACGGGCGTCTTCATCTCGACCACCGGTGGCGTGCGCAACGCGGACACCCCCACGCGGGACATCCTCACGGAGCTGGTCCCGGCATTCGAGGGTGAGCACGTGGGCACCTCGGCGGTCAAGATCACGTCGGTGGAAGGCGCCGAGAGCATCTCGGAGATGTTCACCTCGGTCTTCCTGGTGCTGGGGCTGTTCTCGGTCTCGGCCGGTGTGCTGCTGATCGTCCTGATCTTCACGATGCTCGCCGCGGAGCGCCGCAGCGAGATGGGTATGGCCCGCGCGATCGGGACACACCGGCGGCAGCTGGTGCAGAAATTCGTCTCCGAGGGATCGGGGTACGCGATCGTCGCGGGCATGGTCGGCGCGGCGCTTGGCGTGCTGGCGACCTACGGTATCGCTGCGGCCATGGGCGCGCTGCTGGGCGACGTGGTCCAGATCGAACCGAAGGTGACCACACGCAGCCTGGTGGTGGCATACACGCTGGGCATGGTGATCACGTTCATCACGGTCGTGGGATCGTCGTGGAAAGTGAGCCGGCTGAACGTCGTCGCGGCGGTGCGGGACATCCCGGATGTGGTGATCGCGGCGCGGAAGAAGAGCGGGATCATCTGGGGCGCGATCTTCCTCGTGTTGGGCGGATTGCTCGCCTCGCAAGGGCTGGCCTCGGACACGGCGTTCGCGTTCTACACCGGCATGAGCCTGTTGCCGCTGGGGCTGGCGCGTATCGTTCGCTACTTCGGGGCGCCTGCGCGGCCGGTGTACTCGCTGGTCGGTATCGCCCTGCTGGCCCTGTGGATGTTGCCAATGGATATCGCGGAGGATCTCTTCGGAGACCTCGACGGCGACATGGAGATGTTCTTCCTGGCGGGGATCTTCATGGTGATCGGCGCGACGGTGCTGATCGTCCACAACACGGACCTGTTGCTGGCCGGGGTGAGCCGCCTGGGCGGGTTGTTCCGGGGTTCGCTGCCGGCGGTGCGGACGGCAGTGGCCTACCCTGGCGCAGTTCCGGGACGCACCGGCATGACGATCGCGATGTTCAGCCTCATCATCTTCTCGCTGGTGATGATGTCCACGATGAACGCGAACTATTCGGCCATGTATCTCAACGATGACACCAACGCCGGGTGGCATGTCCGCACCGACACGTTGCCGGCAAACCCGGTGGGTGACTTCACCGGCACGCTGGCTGATGAGGGAGTGGCCACGGACGGCTTCACCGCGGTCGGGACAGTGACGAGCCCGTCGCCGTTCGGGTCGGATATCCGGATGGCATCGACCGACGAGTGGCGCCAACTGACGGTCAATGGCATGGACGACGGCTTCATCGAGGGAACGGAGCTCGCGTTCCAGGCGCGGGCCCAGGGATATGAGACGGACGAGGCGATCATCGAGGCGATCAGGAACGAGCCGAACGTCGCGGTCTTCACCTCGTGGTATCTCGGCGACAGCCAGGTGACCAGCGGCAACGGCGAGGACACGCTGTTCAAGTTGACCGGCGTGACTCACGAGATGGAGACATTCGCGCCGGCGGAGGTCGAGCTCGCGGGGCCGGACGGCACGGTCTCGACCGTCACCGTGATCGGGGTGATCGACGACGGGCTGGGGATCTTCCGGGGCATGTACGCATCGCAGGAGACGATCGCGGCAATCTACCCGGAGACGACCTCCTCATACTTCGTGGCACTGGCGGACCCGGATTCGGCGACGGACGTGGCGCAGGAGATCGAGGCGGCTCTGATGACCTACGGCGCCCAGGGGACATCGATCGTCGATGAGTTGAAGGAGACGCAGCAGCAGGAAGCCGGGTTCCTCTACCTGGTGCAGGGGTTCATGGGACTCGGGTTGTTCGTCGGCATCGCGGCGGTAGGCGTGATCGCGTTCCGCTCGGTGGTGGAACGGCGGCAGCAAATCGGGGTGCTGCGGGCGATCGGGTTCCAGCGCGGACTCGTCTCGCTCTCGTTCCTGGTCGAGACGGCGTTCATCGTCGGGATGGGCGTGCTCTCGAGCGTGCTGCTGGGAGTGGTGCTCTCGCGAAACATGCTGGCGGCCGATGCCGTCTCGGAGAGCGCCGGGTTCACGGTGCCCTGGGTGCTGATCGGCGGCATCTCGCTGGCGACGGTCGTGATCGCGCTGGTGATGACGTGGATGCC
>CAZVAA010000093.1:5248-7109 GCA_964624125.1 uncultured Sphaerobacteraceae bacterium
CCGCCGGCCGCCCTCCAGCGCGTGGAGGACCTGGAGACGGACCGGGTGCAGGATCAGGTCATATTTCGACCCTGCCATGATGTTCTCCCTCCGCGTGGCGATCACGGACGCCGGGGACCCGGACCTCGATCCGGGCACCCTGGTTCGGCGCGCTTTCCAGCGTGAAGGTACCGCCGAGGCGCTCGGCCCGCTCGCGCATGGTGTGCAGCCCGAGATGGCCGGGGAAGCTGGCGCCGGGGTCGAACCCCTTGCCGTTATCGCGCACGATGAGCTGGATGCCGTCGTGGTCCCGCTGGAGCGAAAGCTGCACTTCGGTCGCGCGGGCATGCTTGACCGTGTTGTGCAGCGCTTCCTGGGCGATCCTGTACACCGCCTCCTCGGTCTCGAAGGGGATCTCGCCCAGATGGCCGAGTGTGGCCTCGACCTCGATGCCGTAACGGGCGCGGAGCGCAGCCACCTGCTTCTCAAGCGCCGCGACGAGTCCCTCCTCCTGCAGCGCTTCCGGACGCAGCTCGAAGATGAGCGCGCGCATCTCCGCGAGGCCCGCTTCCGCGAGCGACAGGACGTAATCGAGCGGGGCGATGGCCTTCGCCGGGTTGTCCTCGATCACGGTGCGGGCGGTGCGGGCACCGAGGCCGATGCCAAAGAGGGCCTGGGAGACGGAATCGTGCAACTCCCGGGCGAGGCGCTGGCGCTCCTCGAGCGCGGCCTTGGCCTGTGTCGATTCGAAGAGTTGCGCGTTCTCGATCGCGACGGCGACCTGCGAGGCAAAGGCCGCCGCGATATCGGCGTGGCGTTCCGTGTAGGCGTGCGGTTGCGGGTGGTCGACGGAGAGCAGGCCCATCACCTGCTCACGCCGGATCAGGGGAACACCCATCCACGACCCGATATCGCCGGGGACCTCGCTGAGATCGGCGATGGCCCTTTCCCGGAACGCCCGGGCCAACGGCGTGTCGGCATGGATATCGGGGATGATGACCGGAGCCAACTGCTCGATGACCGCCTTGCTGTGTCGCGACTGGTCGAGCGGCCAGACCCATATCAGCTCCTCCATCCCGAGGGGGCCGCGATAGTCGAGCAAGCGGAGATGGTCGCCGTTCTCAAGCGCAAAGATAGCCGCGCCGGTGTACTCCACGACGTTCCGGAACTGTTCGAGGATGGTGCCGAGCAGCGGCTTGAGCTCCAGTGTCGAGGAGATACTCGTGGCGACTTCGAGGAGGGTGGATAGCTCGCGGGTGCGCTCGACGACGCTCTGCTCCAGCAATTGGCGGGCATGGACCCGCTCGGTGACATCCATGCCGATGCCCTCGATCGCGGTGACCTGGCCGTGCTCATCGCGGACACCTTGCCCCTGCTCCATCAACCACCTTTCCTCGCCGGACGCGGTGCGGATGCGATAGGTCACATGGTGGGGCCGGCCAACGCGCATGGCCTCGGTGACCTCGGCGCGGACACGGGCGAGATCTTCCTTCTCGAGCATGTCGAGGTATTTCGCGCCATCGTTCTCCAGCAACTCTTCGGGGGAGTAGCCGGTTATTCCCTGAACACCCTCGCTCAGGAACTCGATCTTCCAGTAGTCTCCGGGGATGCTGCGGTAGGCCATGCCCGGCAGGTTACGGATGAGCGTTTCCAACGACTGCTGACTGCGCCGTAGCTCCTCTTCCTGCCGCTTGCGCCCGGAGATATCGCGCGCGATGGCGGCAACGCCGATGATTTCATCCTGCCTGTTGCGGACTGGCGAGAGGCTGACCGCGACGGCGATACGCGATCCGTCCTTGCGCACGCGCTCGGTCTCATAGACATCGATGCGGCCACCGCCGGCGAGGTGGGCGAATAGCTCCCGCATGTGCGCTCTCTGGTC
>CAZVAA010000093.1:7209-9970 GCA_964624125.1 uncultured Sphaerobacteraceae bacterium
ACATTCTCGAAGACGTAAACACGGCTCACGCGCATCGCCTCGCCCAGGCGCTGGAGCACCTCCATGGCGCCGCCGGGCCAGGAGAGATCATCGCTGAGGAAGCGCTCGGCCATGAAGCGGACGGCGTCGAGAATCGCGTCGCGCCGGTGCACCTCCTGCTCGGCTTGCCGGCGCACCGTCACATCCTCGTGGGCGCCAACCAGCCGAATCGCCTCGCCGGCCTCGTTTCGCAGGCAGGTTCCCCGCGCGTGGATCCAGCGCCAGGAACCGTCCTTGTGGCGGAGGCGATGCTCGACCTCATAGGTATCGGAAAAGCGTTCGAGATACAGCCGAAGGGTGAGATTCACCGCCGCCTGGTCGTCCGGATGGATGCGGTCGCGCCATTCGTCGACGTCGTTCGGGATCTCGTGATCCGCATACCCGAGCATCGCCTTCCAGCGGGGTGAGAAATAGACCTCGCCGGTGACGAGATTCCAGTCCCAGTGCCCCTCGTTGGTGGCCTGGAGGACGAGCTCAAGACGCTCGGCACGTTCACGGGCGGATTGCACATCGGCAGCCGCGGTGCCGTGGTCAGGAGACATGGGTACCCATCCCGGTCCAGCGAAGTTCGATCATCGAGTCGACGAATCCGCCTTTCGACGGAGCGTGGCGGTCCGCCGGGATACCGATCGCGAATTCGGTCCGTCGCCAGAGGTTTGTGAGCACCGGATTCTCCAGACTGTATTTCAGAGACAGGCGTCTCGATGCACTCATCGACGAAGGACACCGACATGCGAGACCTGAACAGCCTCTACACCGAATACCTGATCGCGAACATCAACCGCGAGCGGCAGGAGCAACGCCGGATCGCGGAAGCCGCTGCTGGGCAACCGACTCCCTGGCAGCGCCTCCTGCGCGCGGTTGGCGCGATCCGGCCGGCGCGAGTCGAGCCGACGTGCGAACCGACGCCACTGGTGCCCGCAAAGCACGTGACGACGTCATGACACCCTACCCCGTCGCCGGGATCAGGCCGGACCGCATGGCGGCAAGCACCGCCTGGGTCCGGCTCTGGACGCCGAGTTTCGTCAGGATGTTGCTGACATGGGTCTTGACGGTCTTTTCGCCGATGGAGAGGTTGGCGGCGATCTCCTTGTTCGACTGCCCGTCGGCGAGTAGCCGCAGCACATCCGTTTCCCGGCCAGTCAGGGCCTCCGGCGCCTCGGGAGCGCGCACCTCGCGCATCAGGCGGACAGCCGCCTCCGGCGCGAGCTGGACCTGGCCGGCGGCAGCGGCCTTGACCGCGAGGCGCAATTCCTCGGCGTTCGTATCCTTTAAGAGGTAGCCGATCGCCCCGGCACGGATCGCCCCGACGACCGACGCATCCTCCAGCACGCTGGTGAGTGCCAGGATCTCGACGCCAGGCGCCTGCGCGCGAATCTCGGTGATGGCGCTGATCCCATCCATGACGGGCATGAGCAAGTCCATCAGCACGACATCGGGCTCAAGCGATTTCGCCAGCTCGACCGCTTCCGCGCCGTTGGCGGCCTCGCCGACGATCTCGAGCTCGCTGTCCAGCTCGAGGAACATGCGCAATCCCTGACGGACGACGCTATGGTCGTCAGTCACCACAATACGGACGCTCATCCTGTTTGGTCCTCATCCATAGAACCGGGCTCCGGGACACCCCCGGCTGACGCCCTGAATTTTCAAAAAGTGGCTTCCTGATGACATTTTACGCGAAAGGCGGAGCGACTCGCTACTGCCCGGTAAGCAACCAGTTCACCTTCTGCCGGACGGTGGCGGGATCAGTGATACCGAACCAGAGCTGTTGGCCAAAGAGATCGTCCCACATCATGCCGCCATCGCTATAGGGGATGGTGTCGACACCAAGGGTCTCGCTGGTACAGGCGCCGGCGTAGGTATCGGCCAGCGCCAGCAGGGTGTCCGGGGTCACATCCGTCATGAGGTGCTGGTCGAGGCCGGTCCAGATCGCCTGCATCAGGCCGGGAATCGATGCGGAATCCACCTCACGGACAAGGGCCTGGAGGACGAGCTGCTGGCGGTGCATGCGACCGATGTCGCCGTCCGGTCCGCCCCGGTAGCGGGCATAGAGCACGGCCTGCGCGCCGTCGAGATGCAGTTCTCCCACCGGGAACTGGTTGCTGCCGAGACTGAACGCGTACTCGTTGGTGATCGTAACGCCGCCCATCGCGTCGACGATGATGGCGACGCCGTCGAAATCGATGAGCCCGTAGTGGTCGATCTCGATGCCGAGGAAGCCCTCGACGGTGTCAGTGGCCAACGGCACGCCGCCCTCCATGAGGGCGTGATTGATCTTGGTAAATCCGATGCCTGGCAATTCGACGCGGGTGTCCCGGGGGACGCTGAGCAAGCGGCAACTCCCGGCGGTGGGCTCGAGATGGAGCACGGCCATGACGTCGGAACGGACGGCGTCGATCTGCTCATCGGGACGCTTGTCCGACCCCAGCAGCAGGATATTGACGGCGTCGGTGGTGACATCGGGGGTGGACTCGGCCGCGTTTTGGGCGGCAGCGATGACGGGAGCACCGGCCAGGATGAACGCGGCGATCAAGGTGGCGACGGGCGCGAGCCAGTGACGATTCAGGAACGAGCGGAACATGCCGAAGGGGTCTCCCTTGGTGAATGCGAAGAAGATCAGGCGTATACACGAATTATAGGGACTACGGGCGTGGCCAAAACGGTCCGGCTCGGGTAGCATGGTTGTTGGCGCCGCTGGGGTTGTGCGGGCGCTACCCCTCGA
>CAZVAA010000094.1:0-9837 GCA_964624125.1 uncultured Sphaerobacteraceae bacterium
GATCGCATGTCGATCATCAATGCGTGGGATGCGCTGGCGGATGGCTATAACGCGTTCGTCACGCCGAAGAATGCGCCGCTGGCGGAGACGGCGCTTGGTTTCATTGACCTCAGGCCAGGAACGCGATTCCTGGATGTCGCCGCCGGCAGCGGTGCCCTCAGCCTTCCGGCCGCACGCCGTGGCGCCGAGGTGGTCGGTATCGATATCTCTCCCGCGATGATCGCCGGACTGAACGACAATGCCCGCCGGGAAGGGCTGGCAAACCTGTCTGGAAAGGTGATGGATGGGCATAACCTGGCGCTGGACGATAACGCGTTCGATGCGTCTGGATCGATGTTTGGTGTGATGCTGTTCCCCGACCTGCCGCGTGGACTTGGCGAGATGGCGCGGGTAACCAGGCCTGGTGGCAACGTGCTCGTCGTGTCGTTCGGCCCGCCGCCCAGGGTCGAATTCCTCCAGTTTTTCCTCGGTGCGGTGAAGCGTGTGGTCCCGGATTTCGCCGGCCTGCCGATGGATCCCCCGCCGTTGCCGTTCCAGGTCGCCGATCCGGAGAAGCTCGGGCGGGTGATGCGCGATGCCGGCCTGGACGATGTGCGGGTGGAGACCATCTCCGCGCCGCAGGAGTACCGGTCGGCCGATGAGCTCTGGACGTGGATGGCCAACAGCAATCCGATCGGGGCGCAGTTGACTGGTCATTTGCCACTGAAGGTCGCCGGCCGCGTCCGGGAGGTCCTGGACGACATGATCAGAGAGCGTTCCGGCGGTGACGGACCGGCCACGCTGACCAACGCGGTGAACATCGCCGTGGGTATCGCCTGAATCGACAACCGATTCAAGTAACATCCGCGCGGCTGGCAATGCATCGCCGGCCGCGCGTTCTGATGTGTCCGTGAAAAGGAAACGGCAAGCGTTCAACCCGGATCCCGTGTGAGTAGGAGTTGAGCTCGGTGACCGATTCCACTATTTCATGCGCATAGAGCGTTCAAGCGCTGCAGCGCCGACGATAAGCCCGAATATCACGAGGGAGAAACCAGGCAGGTCCAGGGGTAATTCGACTGAGCGGTTGCCAAGCAACTCGCGTACCCGATCGACCCCGGTGATGACCTCGGCAAGCTGAAGAAGTCCCAGTACAGCGCTTACCAGGACAACGGCTCCTGCGGCAATGGCCACCACCTTGCTCGCAGTAGGGTGGCGTTCACCCCAGGTTCGGCGCGCCTCTTCCCACGTCCCCGGACTGGGTTCCAGGCCCACGTCGATGCCGTTTTTTCGAAGCACAGCCTTGGTGAATCCATACTCCGAAGCGTCGACTTCGATGATCCCATCGTCCCCGATCTCGAACTTTGCCGGCGTCGAGGCGCGTTGCACTTCGATGCCATCGCGATACAGCGTGACATTCTTGCCGAAGTCGAAAAGTCGTAACACAACCCGGTACGCATGGCCCTCGTGCTCGATCTCCGCCGACGAGCGGATGAATCCTGCCCAGAAGCTCATATGTTTTTCCGTTTCCTCCAATCCTGTCAAAACGATGCTAGTGTATCGTAATGTGCAAGAAAGGAGAGAGCTGGTATGGCTCGGGGACCTGGTGCCAGATATGACGAGCAGATCGAGGCATTGGCAGATGCCGCCGTCCGGATGGTTGAGCGTGACGGCATTGCAGGGCTGACGTTCCGTAAGGTGGCGGAAGAAGCTGGCGTGTCACCTGGGCGGGTCCAGCATTACTTCCGTAACCGTCGAGGGCTTGCCGTGGCGACCTTCAGGCATATCCGCGCCCGGATCACACGCGTCATTGAGGAGGGATTGGGTGCAGCGGTGGAGACACCGACCGTGCGAGACCTTGTGGTAGTGACGCTTAATTCACTCATTCCCCAGAATGAGCGGCAGGTCGCCGATCTGCGAGTGGCCCACCTCGTCGAACTCCATGCGATGCAGGACGAGGATTTGGCGGCGGAGCTCCGCTCGGGGCGGGCAGACTTGATCTCATTCCTTGCAGATCGGTTGGCGAGTGCGCGGAATCCGCAGCCGGATAGTGAGGACACATCCGCTCGCCGTATCGCCACCGTTCTCCTGGCGACGGCTGAGGGCTTGTCCAGCATGGTGCTCTCGGGCCATCTCAGGGGAGATGAAGCTCGTAGGCTCCTGGAAGCGTCAGTCGCACAGGCGCTTGAGCATTTTTGCCCCGGCGACTGACTCAGGTCGCTTTTGCGGCGTCCCTTCGAGTCATGATTTTGCGGCGGTCGTCAAGGTAATCTCCAGGACGGCAGGCGAGGCGTGGAATGCCTTGCCCCCATGTTCGGCCACCCAGGCTTCAAGCGCATCCTGAGGGAGGGCGTCGGTGGCGATGACGGCGAGGCGGAGTTCGCCGTTGGCGAATTCGCGTGTATCGACGCTTGTGACGACGTCGAGCCCGCGTAGCATCTTCTGGAGCGCGACCGCTACCTTCGCATTGGGGACGTTGTGCGCGAGGACGGTGAGGTTGCGGACCGTGGGTTCTGATGGAACGTCGGGCTCAACGGTGTTCGCGGGAACCGGGGCATCTTCGGCGGTGGTCGGCTCGGTGGCGTCCACTGCAGGGGGGTCGGCCTCGGTTTCCGCGTCCGCCTTCCGCGCGGCTTCGTCTGGTGACGGGGCCTCTTCATCCGGCCTGGGGTCGGTCTGCCACGGCTCCACGAGGGCGCTGGTGAGCGATACGCTGGCGGAATCGGCGGTCGCATCCTGGTCCGAAGCATCGTCCTCGAGCGTATCGAGTACTTCCTGCAGTCGGGCGATCATCCCGTCGATGACGGGGCGGGCGGTCTCGACCTCGGCGAGGGCACCGGCGACGAGGTCGCGATAGCGTTCACGGTCGGCTTGCCGGGTTGCCTCGAATTCGGCGCGTTCCTTCGCGGATTGCGCGACGAGCGCCTGCGCCTGTTCGCGGAGGGCAACCGTCTCGACCATCAACTCGCCGGAGCGACGGATATTTTCGCCGATGATGCGATCGAATGATTCGTAGAAGGCAAGGCGCTCGCGTGCTCGCTCCAGCAGGTCCCGCAATTCCTGTGGGTCCGTCGAGTCCGTCTTGAGGTCGGCGGCGCCGACGCCTTCCGGCGGAACCGGCAGGCCGGTGGATGATGACGGTGTGTGCTGTTCGGACGAGGACATTCGGACTCCACATCGGTGCAACGGCAGGGCATCGTATTCGCAGTGGAGTGTAGCAAAGTCGCGGGCACGACCCTGGAAATTCCCCGCGATTTCGGAATGCGTCGGATTGGACATGGCGGGTACACTTCAATCTGTAGGCAACGCAGCGTGTCGTGCCACAGCGTACCCCGAAACACGGGTCACATTCGTCCGGCATGGATGGACGGTGTGGCCTGTCTTGTTCATTCACTGGCCCGACACGACCCAGGTTGCTGTACGCGCGCGGAGTGCGCGCCATGTCCCCTTTCTGGAAAGTTGAGCTGAAAGCCTATGCCGTCGCGCAAGACCGCAAACGACCAGGCAACCAATCACGAAGACGAGCGGGCTGTCGACGAGCAGCCACAGGATGAGGAGACCGTCCAGGAAACGTCCGCAACCGACGAGTCGAGCGAAGAGACGAAGGCATCGAAGCCGCGTCGAACCCGCTCGCGACGGAAGAAGTCATCCGATCCGGACCAGATGATCCTGCCGGTCATCATCACCGAAGAGACGTTGTTGCTGCCGCATATGTCGATCCCGTTCCCGATGGCGGACGAGGACTCGCGGGCGTCGGTCGAGCGCGCGATGCGGATGGTGCCGCGTCACGTCCTGCTCTTGACCGAGCGGAGGATCCCGCGCAATCCGGAGCAGCCGGCCGATGGTGAGCTGGACGAGGCGACCCGTGACCTGATCGACATCATGACCGACATGATCGCCCAGGGCGGTGAGGAAGAGGCGCGGGAGTTCGCCGAGGAGCACGTCAACCAGGACATCGAGGACGACCTCGATGCGGCGTTCGATGATGCCGATTACGAGCTGTGTGAATGGGGCGTCATCGCCGAGGTCGGGCAGTACATCACCCGGCCAGGTGGCCAGGACCACGTGATCCTGAACGGGATCGCGCGTGGCCGCGTGGAAGACATCATCCAGGAGCATCCGTTCCTCGCGGCGAAGGTGCACCGTGCGCATGAGGTCATTCATCCGCCGGAAGAGACCGAGACCGCGATGGGTGCGATGTTCGAGCAGGTCGAGAACTACATCTCGATGCTGCCGAATGTGCCTGAAGAGGTGCTGGAGATGGTGCGCAGCGTCGATGAGCCTGGTTGGCTCGCCGACCTGATCGCCTTCTCGCCAGAGTTCACCTCCGAGCAGCGACAGGACCTGGTCGAGACGATCGATCCGCTGGAGCGGCTGCGCAAGATCAATGTGCTGATCCAGAAGCGTCTCAATGTGATGAACCTGCGGCACGAGATCCAGTCCGAGGCGCAGGCCGGGATGGACAAGCAGCAGCGGGAGTATTTCCTGCGCGAGCAGTTGCGGGCCATCCAGAAGGAGCTTGGCGAGGGGTCGTCCGAAGAGGCGATCGCGAACGAGATCCGGGAGAAGATCGAGACGGTCGGAATGCCGGACGAGGTCAAGCAAAAGGCGCTGGCGCAGGTCGAACGGCTTGAGCAGCAGCATCCGTTCTCTCCCGAGATCGGGGTGATCCGGACGTACCTCGAATGGTTGACCGAGTTGCCATGGTCGCACGAGACGGAGGACCGCCTCGACCTTGATGAAGCCGCCCGGATTCTCGACGAGGACCATTACGGCCTCGACAAGGTGAAGGACCGGATCGTCGAGTTCATCGCGGTGCGCAAGCTCGCCGGTGACAAGCAGAAGGCACCGATCCTCTGCTTTGTGGGCCCGCCGGGCGTCGGCAAGACGAGCCTCGGGAAGTCGATCGCCCGCTCGATCGGCCGCGAGTATGTCCGGATGTCGCTTGGTGGCGTTCGTGACGAGGCCGAGATCCGGGGGCACCGGCGGACGTATGTCGGCGCGATGCCGGGTCGGGTGATCAAGGCGTTGAAGGACGCTGGCAGCAAGAACCCGGTGCTGGTGCTGGACGAGGTCGACAAGCTCGGGGCGGACACATTCCGGGGCGATCCGTCGTCAGCACTGCTGGAGGTGCTTGACCCCGAACAGAACTCCACGTTCTCGGATCATTACCTCGAGGTGCCGTTCGACCTGTCGAAGGTAATCTTCATCACGACGGCGAACCTGCTTGATCCGATTCCGGCCGCGTTGCGTGACCGGATGGAGATCATCGAGGTTTCCGGCTACACGGAGCTGGAGAAGCTGGCGATCGCACAGAACTACCTGCTGCCGAAGTCGCTGGAGTCGCACGGGCTGACCGAAGAGCAGCTCGATGTGACGGAAGGCGCGCTGAAGCAGGTGATTCGCCTGTACACCGAAGAATCCGGCGTCCGTAACCTGGAGCGCGAGATCGGCGCGCTGTGCCGCAAGGTGGCGCGCAAGTTCGCCGGCTCGAACCCGCCCGAACAGGTGACGGTCGATGCTGACGATGTCGAGGACTACCTCGGGGTGCCGCGCTACGAGTTCGGTCTCGCCGAGGAGCAGGACGAGATCGGTGTGGCGACCGGCGCAGCGGTTACCAGCGTCGGCGGTGACCTGCTGTCGATCGAGGTGACCGTCATGGAAGGCAAGGGTGACCTGATCCTGACCGGGCAGCTCGGCGAAGTCATGCAGGAATCGGCACGGGCGGCGATGTCCTATGCGCGGTCACGGGCGGATACGTTCAAGATCGAGCCGGGCTTCTTCGACAAGCACAACGTGCACGTCCATATCCCGGCCGGGGCGATCCCGAAGGATGGTCCGTCGGCGGGTATCACGATGGCGACCGCGCTGATCTCGGCGTTGACCGGGCGGAAGGCGCGCAAGGACGTCGCGATGACGGGCGAGATCACGTTGCGCGGCAAGGTGCTGCCGATCGGCGGGTTGCGCGAGAAGACGCTGGCGGCACATCGTGGCGGGATCAAGACGTTCCTGCTGCCGAAGCGGAACGCCAAGGATCTCTCCGAGCTGCCGGATGTCGTGCGAAACGAGCTGGAGCTGATCGAGGTCTCGCACCTGGATGAGGTGCTGGATATCGCACTCATGAAGCGGGCATCCAAGCGCCGCCGGACGACGAGCTCGGGCACGCCGAAGGGCAGCAACGAGACGCCGGGCAACGATGACGCTCCGAAGAAGGAGCCGAGCACGCGAGGTCCGCGGATCGATGCCCCGGGCGGGCAGGATCCGGTGCCGGCCTCGGTACGCCGGTAAACAACCAGGAATTGGACCAACGGTGGCGGCCAATGTGGCCGCCACCGTTTTTTTGCGTGCACCACTTATTAATCGGGAACCATTCGTGGGATGGTGACGTTCGCCTTGTTATGTGGGACCACACAACATGTCTTCGAACAGAAGCCGCAAGGAGCGAATGACGCATGACACGCTCAGCGCCGGGACCCAATTCATCATTTTCCCGACGGGCGATTCTCGGATCCGTTGCGGCCGGCACCGCCGTGGTTGGTATGGCCAGCACGGTCGGCGTGCGGAGCTCGCTGCTCGCCCAGAATGCAACTCCGGCAGCATCACCAGTCGCGAGCCCGGAGGCGACGCCAGTGCTCGACCATGTGGCGACACCTGATCCGCAAACGGTTCAGGTGCCGGAGGCGACGCCGATGACGCATTCCAGTGGCGGTGACTGGCCGATGGGAGGCGGTGAGGCCGGGCGGAGGAATTTCTCCCCGAATCCGGGGTCGGGGGACGACATCGAGCTCTTGTGGCTGCGCCGGATCGGGGATTACGGGGCAATGAGCCATCCGGTGATCTCGAACGATGCGGTCTATGTCTGCGGACCGGATGCGGGTGGCGCGGATTTCTACCCGACCAGTATGGCCGTCGACACGATCCTTGCCGCCCTGGACCTGTATACGGGCGAGGAGCGCTGGACGATGGGCGTGGATATACAGGTGCGAAACGCCGCACCGGTCGTTGCGCACGATGCGCTGTACCTGGTGGGTGACAGGGGAGGCATCCGGGTGATCGATGCGCACTCCCGCGCGATGCGCTGGGAAGCTGCGCTGCCGACCGAGGTGATCGCTTCGCCGGTCATTGTCGATGACATCCTGTATATCAATGGTGCCGATTCGACGTTGTACGCGCTGGATGCGCTGGACGGGTCCGAGCTGTGGACGTTCACTTACGATGCCGGAGCGGAAGAGTTGCCCGAGGCTGACCCGGTGGTGGGAAACGGGATGGTGTACCTCCCGAGCGGCTCGGACCTGAGCCGGACGAGCCTGTTCGCGCTCGATGCCACGACCGGCGAAGAGCGATGGCGACTGCGCGCGAGTGGCGGTGCGCACCGGTTCGCGGCTCTGGACGGCGATGCATTGTTCCTGTTTGGTGACCAGGTGCATGCAATCGATGCGCTCACCGCCGAGACCCGGTGGGTTTCGCGGGAGGCATCCGCCGGGACCCGGCCAGTGGTTGGAGATGACGCGATCTTCACGCTTTCGCGTGGCCACGACACGATCGCGTGCCTGGATCGGGAGACCGGCGATATCCGCTGGTCAGAATCGGTGCGGGAGATGTCGGGTCCGATCGTGGGTTCGGGACATCGGCTGATCGTTTCCCAGCAATCGGAATTCACAGATGGTCCGGTGACCGGGATCTACGCTTACGAGCCAGGTGAGGGAGCGAGCCGCTGGTCTATTCCGATGGGAGAGATCGAAAACCAGGTGGCGATTGCTGGCGACATTATGGTCGTGGCCAGCGGGCGCAGTGATGTCGCGGCGTTCCGGACGACCCGGCAGGGTGAAGACGAGTGGGAGGGCTCGGGTCGCGTTAATGACGTTGCCTATCTCTCTCCGCTCAGGTTTTCATCCGACAAGGTTGAGGATGAGGACCACTTCGTCGAGAGTGGCGGATTTCTTCCGGAGACCACGAGCGCGATCACGGTCGCGGGCACGATCGTCACGAGGCCTGCCGGGTATCTCACCTGGGATGTCGTCTGGCTCATCAATGGCCGGTCGATGATGAGGAGCGGGGGTGGCCCACCGGAATCGCTCGATCATGACTGGGCGTTCAGCTGGGAACTTGACTGGTCGGTGATGGAAGGATTTCGCGATGAGATCGCGGTGGAGATTCGAATTGACGGGACGCTGGCTCGTCGGGGGCGAGTGACGCTCTACGATCGGGGCTTCCGGGACCAGGACAGCTAACCACGAACACGCCCACCCCGCATGCATTGTCAGACGGGTCCGGGGCAGGAGAGACACCATGAGCACGGAAGAGCAGGAAGCCAGCCGAAACATCTCGCGTCGGGCACTCCTGGGAGGTGTTGCGGTCATTGGCGGAGCCGGCGTCGTTGGCGCATGGCAACTCCGGGACCAGATCGATACCGGGACTCCGGATGACAACCCGGCAACGGCTGATGAGCAGGTGTCCGGCTCGAGGACAGCATGGTCGAGCATGTATGGCAATCCGGGGTTGACGGGATTTACCAGCGATCCGGGACCGGGCGACACTGAGAGCGCTGGCGTTGTGTGGACATCGGACTTGCGGGATTTCCGAGCCAGCTCTTCACCGATCGTGGCGGACGATATTGTTTATGCCTATGGTGCGCGGGCGGGCATGGCGTATCTGGTTGCGATCGATGTGCGGACCGGCATGGAGTTGTGGGACATGCCCCTGGATTCCCAGACTGCTACCGGGGGCACGGTTGGCATGCTCATGAGTCCCCTGTCCGCGGATGCTGCCTCCCTGGCGGTCGATATCGACATGCTGTTTGTGGTGACTTCACGTGGCCAGGTGCTGGGCATTGATACTGCCAGGCAGGAGGTCATGTGGGGAACTGAGTTACCGTGGCCGGCTGGGCGAGTGCCTGACGATCATCGGGACACTCCGCCGGCAGGCCTGCCGAGGGTAGCGTTGCCGGTCGTTTCCGGTGACCGGCTGTTTGTCGCTGCAAATGACTACGTCCTTCATGCGCTGGACATATCGGATGGATCTGAAGCCTGGTCCTTCCCGCTTGGATACTCGTCGAACGAGCCGTGCCAGGCTCTTCCGATTGCTGGTGATGGCGCCGTGATCATTGGCTCGGGAACGACGGAGAGCCCGGATCGCATGTACATCCTCGATACCGAGACGGGAGACGAGCGTTTCAGACTCCCGCGCGACGGGGAGGCCCAGCCTCCGGAAAGGGAATATGCTGCCTGGCTTGATGGTCACGTGGTCTTGCTTGACGAGAGGATCCTGCGTTTGTCGGCGTTGACCGGCGGTGGTGTGATGGTGGCCGAAGGCGTTGTTCCGGATCGGCAGCCGGTGGTGGCGGATGACGCGATGTATATCGTGAGCGAGCCGGGAGACACGATTTCTCGGATTGAGCCGGGGTCGGGGGATCCGCTGGAGTTTTCCGTTCCGAAGATGCTCAGTGGGCTCGTGGCCGGCGAGGACACCCTGTATTTTGCGAGCGCGGATGATACCGAAATGCCTACGGGATTGTTCGCGTACGACCGTCATTCAGGGGAGCAGCGCTGGCAGGTGGAGCTTGTGCCGAGCAGGCATTTACCAGGGCTCGCGGTGTATAGCCATTTGGCCATCGTGCCGCTGGACAACGGCCAAATGGCCGCCGTGGGGCGTATCCAGGACGAGAGTTGACCGACCGATCCTGGCGACCCGGGCTGACCGGCGTGCCGGAACTGCGTAGATGGTCATGCGGCAGGCAAACGGGGCGCCATCCGGCGCCCCGTTTGTCGTGTGTGCGTCAGTTGGAGGAACGCGCATCGACCAGGTGAACCTCGCCGGAGTCCATGTGGTAGATCGCGCCGACGACCTTGACCCGGCCGGCAT
>CAZVAA010000095.1:0-7438 GCA_964624125.1 uncultured Sphaerobacteraceae bacterium
CGGCCGGGATCGCCGCCAACGATGAAAGGTGACTGTGTGGCGGTGCGCTTCCGAGTTCGGGGGCGCTCCCGGCCCGCGCCGGGTCGGTTGTGATCCAGCTCAGTCCGACAATGCCGACCCGGTACCGGGGTGGCGCACCTGGCTCGGTGGTCGTCATGCCCCGGCCTCCCCGGTCACCGTGTTGGTCATCGACCCGAGGCGCTCGATCGAGGCCTCCACGACATCACCGTGCTTCAGGTAAGTTTCCGTGGTCACGCCAACGCCACCCGGCGTTCCCATGCAGATCATGTCGCCCGGACGCAATGTCACGAATCTCGACAGGAATGCGATCGACTCGGGCACCGTGAAGATCATTTCGCCAGCTTCCGAGTGCTGGCGCAGGTCGCCATTCACGCGCAGCGACATCTCAAGCGACCGTGGCTCGGCGATCTCGTCGCTGGTGACCAGGTACGGGCCGATCACCGAGAACCCGTCGCACCACTTCCCCAGCAACCAGTCGAAAAACCAGTCGCCATTCCGTTCGGAACGTCCCTCGCTGATGGTCAGGTGTCGTGCCGAGATGTCGTTGAAGACCGTGTATCCGGCAATATGCGACGGCGCGTCCTGCTCCGCGATCATCTTTCCGCCCCTGCCGATCACCGCCGCAATTTCGATCTCGTAATCGAGCGTATGCGAGTCCGCGGGGATCGGGATGGGGTCACCGTCCCCGATCACCGACGATCCCGGCTTCAGGAATGGCCGAGGCGTGATCGTGGCCTTGTCGACCGGCGGCGCACCTCCCTCGGTGATATGCGACTGGTAATTTCCGGCCAGCAGGTAGATCGTCGTCGGCTCCGGCAACGCCGGCTTCAGGACGATCTCCGCGCTCGGAACGACCGGAATCTCGCCAGCATCCGCCGCCGTGGCGACCCGCCGCGCGGTTTCCATCCCGGGTTCGCCCAGGTCCAGCAGTCCGATGATGCTGACCGGCGCATCCAGCCCAAGAGCTCGTGCGCCATCCCGGAGATCCACGATCCCGGCCCCGATGGCCACACCGGCCCGGATGTCCCCGCCGTCATCACGTCGCATATACGAAACGAGCTTCATCGGTTGTCCCTTTACCTGTGTGTGTGAGGATCGAGTGCGTCGCGCAATCCGTCCCCAACGAAGTTGATGCTCAAGGCGGTGAAGGCAATCGCGGCCCCCGGGCCAACCCAGACCCATGGCTCGTTGACCAGCACCTGCAACGACTGCGCGGCGTTCAACATGTTTCCCCAGGAGGGCGTCGGTGGTTGTACGCCCAGGCCAAGGAAGCTGAGCGCTGCCTCGGACAACATGGCACCGGCAATCCCGAGCGTCGAGGTGACCACGATCGGGGCGAAGGAGTTTGGAAGCACATGTCTCATCACGATCTGGAAATGATGTGCCCCGGCGGCTTTCGCCGCCTCGATGTATGGCTCGTTCATGACCATGAGGACCTGGCTCCGCACGACGCGGGTCAGCACCATCCACCCGAAAAACCCCAGGATCAGCACGACATTCAACAAGCTGGGTCCAACGATGGCGACCAGCATGATGAGCAGGACGAACAGCGGAAATGACAGGAAGATATCGGTAATGCGGGAGATGATGGCATCCACCCAGCCGCCCAGGTATCCGGCCGCGATGCCAAGGACCGCCCCGATGACGGTGCTGATCGCCACGGCGGACAGCGCGACAAGAATCGACACGCGCCCGCCCACAAGCACGCGTGTGAGCGTGTCCCGGCCCAGGCTGTCGGTGCCAAGCGGATGTTGGAGGCTGGGCGGCTTGCGGGCATCGGGTAGCTGCATGGTGTCAGGGTCGTATGGCGAGATCAGTGGCGTCAGCAATGCCGCAAGGGAGATAAATACGAGAAAAATCAACCCCGCCAGGGCCATACGGTGGCGAATCAGGCGGCGCCAGAACCCTGGCGTTGATCGCGTGAGGGCTGCGTCTTTGCCGCCTGTCGTCACCACGGACATACCTGCGCTCATCGGACACGAACCCTCGGATCAATCAGGCTGTACGTAACATCTGCAATGAAATTGCTCAGCACCACCAGGATGGTGATGATCAGGGCGAGCCCCATGACCACCGGATAGTCCTTCTGGAGGGAGGCATTCAGCATCAACGTGCCAAGGCCGGGCCACTGGAACACCGTTTCGATGATGACGGCCCCGCCCACGAGATACGGGATGCGGACGGCGACCACGGTCGTGATCGGGATCAGGGCGTTCCGCAGGGCATGAGCCGACAGGACACGAGGCTCACTGAGTCCTTTCGCTCTTGCGGTTCGCAGGTAGTCCATATGGAGCACGTCAAGCAGGCTGGCCCGGGTATAGCGTGTGAGTGTCGCGGCAAGTTCGAGCGCCAGCGTCAGCCCCGGCAACGCCAGATGATGCAAGCGATCGAGCATCGGGTACTGGGCGCCCGCGGTGGATGCCCCGAAGCTCGGGAACCAGCCGAGCCGGACGGCAAAGATATAGATCATCCCCAGGCCGAGGAAGAACCCGGGAATCGACAGCCAGAAGAACGACATCAGCGTGGTCAGGTAATCGATCCACGAATACTGCTTCACCGCGGCGATGATGCCCGATCCCACCCCGATCACCACCGATGCGGCCAGGGCGAAGCCAACCAGCTGCAGGGTGGATGGCAATTTCGCCAGGACGGCATCGGCCACCGGCTGGCGGCTTGTCAACGAGTACCCCAAATCCGCCTGGAGGACACGCCCGAGCCATTGGATGTACCGCAAGGGCGCGGGATCATTCAATCCAAGTTGTTCACGTATCCGTTCTCTCGCCTCGTCTGTCGTCAGGGACTCGGGTGGCATCATTGCATCCACCGCGTCACCCGGCGAGAGCTCGACCGCGATGAAGATGAGCAGGCTTACGCCGAGGACAACGGTTAACCCGTGCAAGAGTCGTTGAAGGAGAAACTGCCCCACCCAGGTCAATCCTGTTCTGCGGAGCCCCCGATGCCGGGGCTCCGCTGCCTACCGGAAGACACCTACCCGGTGACGGTCCAGTCGTTGACGTTGTTGTGGTACAACACACTGCCCGGTCCCCAGGCCGGGGCTTCTCCCGTGGAAAGTGCCTGGCTGTTGATGGCGATGAGGTTCTTGCGGTCGAAAAGCCAGACCCAGGGCAATTCCTCATTCAGGATCCGGATGGCTTCCTTGTAGTGGGCTGCTTGCTCGTCACGATCATTCGTGCGAAGCGCCGCTTCCATCGCGGCATCGAATTCCGCATTGTCGTAATGGTACATATCCCGACCCTGGGGACCCCAGAACGCCGAGAGGCGTGAAGGCGAGGGCTGCGCACCGATCGACCCATAGGTCAGGTACCAGGTGTTTTCCTCGAGCTCCTGTGTTCGCACGCCGCTGCCATCGTCAAACCGAAGCTCGATCTGGATCCCGACCGCCGCGAGATATTGCTGCACGGCCTCCATCACTGATGCCGTGACCTGATCCGGGTAGTAGTACCAGAGGACAAAGGATTTACTGCTGTCCCAACCGGCTTCTTCCAGGAGTGACGACGCCATGTCGGGATCGTAATCGTAGGGGTTTGCATCCTCAGGCTGGGCCCAATCCAGGTACGGGACTTCGGTTGCAACCGGATCGGCGTATCCCTGGAAGAGGGTTTCCGTGATCGTCTGGCGATCGATCGCATACGACATCGCCTGGCGAACCTTAATATCCTGGAACTCGGGTTGGGAGATATTGACGAAGATCGAGCCCACACCCGCCGGTGTGGTGAGGATCTCGGCGCCCTCGGTTCCCTCGACCAACTCGACATCGTTGGGCGTCATCGCGGTGACCAGGCTCGACCCTTGCTGGAAGGCGGCCAGTGCCGTTTCGACGCTGGAGAAAAAGAGCAGGTTCAGCTTCTTGATCTGTGGTGCGCCAAGGTGATAATCCTCGAACGCTTCCATCTCCACCCGCTCCCCATCGACCAACTGGACCCACTTGAATGGCCCGGCTCCGATGCGTCCCTCCGTCCAGAAGGTCTCCTGGTCGATCATGGACCGGTCCACCTCGCCGAGGATGTGCTCCGGCAAGATGCTGAGGAAGATGAACCCGAGCATCATCGCGGAGTCCGGCTCGGCCAGGTTCAGGATCACCGTTTGGTCGTCAGGCGTTTCGATGCCGGATAGCGATGTCGGGCTTTCGGCAGTCTGGGCTTCTTCATAACCAACGATGCTCTTGAACGTGCTGTTCAGGAACGATGTCGACGCGGGATCAGTCAGCAGGTTGAGCGTGAACGCGACATCCTTCGATGTCACCGGCGTGCCATCGTGCCACATCGCGTTCGGATGCAAGGTGAACGTGACGGTGGTGTCCTCGATCTCCCATGATTCCGCCAGGTCACCAACGTAGTCCTGGAGCTCGGCGTCCATCGTCACGAGGCGCGCATCGACCATGCGATTGACTTCGAATTGCGAACCGCCATTGACGACGTAGCAGAATGCCGGATTGTCCGATGTCGGTTTGCCCCCGCCGCCCGCGGTGGCGCCGGCATCGAAACTGAGGGTCATTTCTTCCTGGGCGATCGCCGTTCCCACCGCGGTTGAATGGATGAACGACGCCATCAGTGGTGCGCCAATGCCGAGCGCGGCCGCGCGTCGTACGAGTTCTCGCCGCGAAATGTGTCCCGTCGCCGCTGCGTTCAGGAGGGTATCGAATCGCGCTGCCTGGTCCTTCATGCCTGTTCTCCTTTGAGAAAACGGTGAGTCAGGGTTCGACCGGGTCGACGTTGCAGGCAATCCGCGTGGAACGCCCGCGAGGTGATCGCACACACGCAAATCTCGCGAGGATGCGGCATTCCCGTGGCAGGTTGCCACGCTGTTCGCCGATCCGGGCTCAGCCGGGAAGACCCGCCCACGAGTGAAAGTGAGTGATTTGGAACATGGTATACCAATAGACCAAAATACACAATACCCTGCTATCATTCCCGCAGTACATCATGGTCTCGATGGCAACGCGCATGTAGCGGGTATGACAATGGACGTCCTCAAACAGCTCGAACACGCAAGCCTGCCGCCCAGGGAAAGCCTGGCCGACCGGGTCGCCCTGATCCTCAAGAAATTCATCCTCTCCGAGTCGGTCCCCGCCGGCGACCGCTTGCCACCCGAACGCCAGATGGCCGATACCCTCAACATCAGCCGCACCGTGCTCCGCGAAGCCCTGAACCAACTGATGGGGGAGGGCATCCTGGAGCGCCCGTCGCCCCGTATCCTCCGTGTCGCCGGGTTCGACCGCGACGCCCTCGCCTCATCCATTGCCTCGCACGACGACACGGATATCCGGTTCCGGGACCTGATGGAGCTCCGCTACATCCTCGAGGTCGGGTCGATCCCGATCATCATCCAGCAACTCACGCCACCCGATCTCGCCCGGATCGAGGCGCTCGCCGCGAAACACCGGCACGAGATCGCCGACGGCCGCTCCGGCAATTCCGCCGACATCGAATTCCATACCCGGCTGCTGCAGGTGATCGACAATCCCATCATCCGGGGCGTCATCCCGGTGATCGAGGAGCAGATCCGCTCCTACCTCCTGCGGGAACCGTCCATGCTTGTCCCCGGACGGAGCAAGCCGGAAACATTGATCCGGGTGATTGACGAGCACCAGGACATCATCTCCGCGCTGCGCAACAAGGATGTCGCGGCGGGCCTCATGGCCATGACACGGCACCTGGAGCCATATTTCACCCGCCTTAACCTGGTTGCGGACGGCTAACCCCGGGTGTCGCGCCGACCATTGCGCGACCGCCCGGTTCATGCGATAGGTGAGCAAGCACGCCACCCCGTCGCATCCCGGAGGAGCCGCCCGATGTCCAGCGCCCTGACCCACCTCGAATGCACCGCCTGCCACGCGGAGTACCCCGCCGACCAGCTCATCACCACCTGCCCGGCGTGCGGCAAGGTCATCTATGCCCGCTACGACCTGCGACACGCCGCCACGACCATGACCCCCGCCGCCCTCGCGGACCGTCCGTGGAATCTCTGGCGTTACGCCGAGATCCTCCCCGTGCAGGACCCCGCCAACGCCCTTACCCTCGGCGAGGGCGGCACCCCCATCCTCGACCTGCCTCGCCTCGGGGAGCGCGTCGGCCTCGAACGCCTCCTCGTCAAGGACGAGGGCCTCAACCCCACCGGCTCCTTCAAGGCGCGCGGACTCGGCATGGCCGTCTCCCGCGCCAGGGAGCTCGGCGCCACCGCCATCGCCATCCCCTCCGCCGGCAACGCCGCCGCCGCGATGGCCGCCTATGCCGCCCGCGCCGGCATCCCCGCCGTCGTCGCCATGCCACAGGATGCTCCCGCCGTGATGCAGGCCGAATGCGTCGCCTATGGCGCCCGCGTCCTCCTCGTCGACGGGCTCATCAACGACGCCGGCGCCGTCATCCGCGAGGGCGCGGCCCGCTTCGGCTGGTTCGACGTCTCCACCCTGAAGGAGCCCTACCGCGCCGAAGGCAAGAAGACCCTCGGCCTCGAGCTCGCCGAGCAGCTCGGCTGGAGCCTGCCCGACGCCATCGTCTACCCGACCGGCGGCGGCACCGGCATCGTCGGCATGTGGAAAGCCTTCGCCGAGCTGGAGGAGATGGGCCTGATCGGCCCCGAGCGCCCGAAGATGATCGTCGTCCAGGCGGAGAACTGCGCCCCCATCGTCCGCGCCTTTCGCGAGAACACGCCCCACGCGAGGCTGTGGGAGAACGCCTCCACCATCGCCGCCGGCATGCGCGTGCCCGTCGCCATCGGCGACTACCTCATCCTCGACGCCATCCGCGCCAGCGGCGGCACCGCGATCACCGTCACCGACGCCGAGCTGCTGGAGGGCGTCCGCCTCGCCGCGACCACCGAGGGGCTCTTCGTCTCCCCCGAATCCGGCGCCGCCCTCATCGCCACGCGGAAGCTTCGCGAGCAGGGATTCCTCGCCCCCACCGACGAGACCCTCGTCTTCTCCACCGGCTCCGGCCTCATGCACACCGACCTCGTCCCGCCGCAGGACCTCCCCGTCATCGACCCGACCGCCTCCCCCGACACCTGGTTCGTGGATGCGGGCATGGCCTGACACCCCGCGCCGATGTCGCGGCGGGAATCCTGCGGGCGTTTCGCGGGACCCCGATTCGCACGCACAAGGAGAACGCACCATGAGCCAGCGATGCACCCACCTCGACCAGATTCGCGACGTCACCCCCTCCGCCGAGGGGTGCGAGGAGTGCCTCCAGACCGGCGACTCCTGGGTCCACCTCCGCATCTGCCTCACCTGCGGCCATGTCGGATGCTGCGATTCCTCGAAGAACAAGCACGCCACGAAGCACCACCACGCCACCGACCACCCCATCGTCCAGTCCTTCGAGCCCGGCGAGGAGTGGCGGTTCTGCTACGTCGACAACGTGATGGTCTAGCCAGGGGGAACCCGCGCCGTCGGAAACGT
>CAZVAA010000095.1:7538-9806 GCA_964624125.1 uncultured Sphaerobacteraceae bacterium
ACCCGCGGCGCCCGGTGCGGCACGCGCAGCCGCGCCGAGAAGCTCACCAGCTCCTCCAGCATCTCCTCCATCCGCGCATGGATCCGCTCGTCGGTGATCAGCGCCCGCTCCTTGTCGATCGCCTTCTCCGGCACCGCGATATGCGTCGGGATCGTGATGCCCTTGAGCCCGCGCACGCACTGCGTCAGCGCCTGCAGCACCCCCATCGAGGTCATCCCGCCATACGCCATGATCCCGACCGGCTTCCCGCCGAGGTAGGGCGGCTGGTCCCACCCGAGGAAGATCAGCGTGTCCAGCACGTTCTTGATCGCCCCGGAGATCGTCCCGTGGTAGGTCGGCGAGCAGATGATCAGCCCGTCGGCCCGGCGCACCTCGTCCAGCAGCCACGCCAGCGACGCCGGGTAGTCCTCCAGCTTCCAGTCGGTGCGGAACATCGGCAAATCCAGGTCGTAGACCGTCGCCAGCTCCGTCTCGCAGCCGTGCTCCCGCGCGCGCTTCAGCGCCGCCTCCAGCGGCAGCAGGCTCCACGACTTCTCGCTCGTCGTCCCGCCGATGCCGAGGATGCGCAGCGGACGCCGCGCCTCGTCCGGCTCCTGGTAGAAGGTCGGCCCCTCGATCCCGAACTCGTCGTCGGCGTACATCGAGGGATCGGGCGGGTTGTGGATCAGCTCGCTCGCCGAGGTCTCGGCGGGGGAGGCCTCCACCTCGCGGTCACGGTTCTTGCGAAACGGGTTGTTCATGCGGGCAGCATCCTGGACTGGTACGGCACGGGCTCTCACCCATTACTGGTCATAAGTATCCCGCACGTGGCAAGTTCCGCACCATCACGCGCAGAACGTCCCCGCCGCCCCGACTTCGTAGGGGGTGACCCCGGAGGGTGGTCACCCCATCGACCGAAGGTCGATATCATCCCCGCGGAGACCCGCCTCCCGGATATGCCCCTGCGGGGCATGGGCGGATCCGTTCGACTCGCTTCGCTCGCTCAGGACAGGCGCTGCGAGGGCCCGCCCCTCCGATGGCGCAACCCCGCTCCATCTTCGTAGGGGGTGACCCTGAAAGGTGGTCACCCCATCGGCGCCGCAGGCGACGATATGATGCTCGCCACAACCCCATCATTCCTCAAACCACACCGGGTTCGACCACGCATGCCGGCCGAACTCGTCGATCACCGTGATCCGCACATACGGCGTCTTCTCCACATCCGGCACCTTCGCCTCCACCTCCATCAGCGACACCCCGTGGAAGCGCTGGTAGGCCGCGCCCTTGCCGCTCACCACCACCCGCGAGGCCGGCGAGCACGCGATCCGCAGCACATCGCCATCCACCTCGATCGCGTGGAGCTCCGGCCCCTGCGTGGAATAGAACTCCCCCGCCTTCAGCGCCCCCACCAGCGCCTCCGGCGTCAGCTCCGGCGCCTTCACCATCACCCAGCCGCCGAACGCGTCCGTGAACGTGCCCTCCGGATGCTTGCCATGCGCATCGTCCGCCGCGTTCAGCGTCACCCGGTGGCCCTTGCCCAGCAGCACATCGGCCTGGTGCAGCCCGTAGCCGCGATCGACCCCGACCTCCGACGCATGGTTGTAGATCTCCACGCTGTGGATGAACTCCGCCGTCTGCAGCGCATCGACATCCGACACCCCGTTCCAGTGCGGATGCGCCAGGCTCACGAACGCCCCGGCCTCGGCCGCGCGGCGGGCGACCTCCAGCCCGGTTTCCCCCTCCGCCAGCGGCGGGAAATCGACCGGCAGCCCGTTCGCCACCAGGTGCCAGATCTGCCCGTTCTCCATCGCCGGGCCATGCACCTCCGCGCCCAGAATCGTCACGAAATCGTCCGTATCGAACGCCCGCGTATCCGTCACATCGACGAACCCCGGCGTGCCTGGCCGGAAATGCGCCTCCGGCAGGAAGTGGTCGGTGAGGGAGACGAAGTCGTAGCCCCGCGCGCGGTAATCCGCCAGCGTCTCTTCCGGCGTGCGCGCGCCGTCCGAGCGGGTCGAGTGCATATGCAGGTTTCCGCGCCAGAACCGGCCGGAGGAGGGGAAGAGCGAGCGAGCCACAGGAGCAACCTTTCCATATCGAGAGCGTTCAGGCGTTGATGGGTACCGTTTATCCACCCGAACGCACGATATGGCAACCCCCCGGCCCGCGTGTGAAGCGCGGGTTAACGGACGGGCAGGGGCACACGGCTTCTACACATTCCGCGTTTATGCCCATCCTATAGGTGGCTCATATCATAAATCCGGAATTCGCGCCAAGTGCGGCAATGCT
>CAZVAA010000096.1:0-8370 GCA_964624125.1 uncultured Sphaerobacteraceae bacterium
GAGATGCCCGCGATGCCCCGGTGATCGAGGATCCAGAAGCCCCAGAGGTTCATCATGAACCGGAAGCAGAAGCTCACCATGACGGCGAGCGCCACCGAGACCGGGAACGCGATCCACTGGACCGGTGATTCCGGATAGACGAGGTCGAAGAGGATCGCCCCGATCGCGAGCGTCGGAATGCCACGCAGCAGGGCATGGCCGACGGCCCGCCCGAGGTCGCGGCTGAGCCAGTAGCCGAAGTAGTTCATCGGCTTCAGCAGGTCGGTGACGACTTCACCGGTGCGGATCGTCTGGATGATCTCCCACCAGCCCCAGATCATGACCGGCGCGATCAGCGCCTGCCCGAGCCAGGTGTAGGTGACCGTTTGCTGTGCCGTGAACCCGGCGACGGAGGCGCCTGGATCCTGCGACTGGAACAGCGCGAGGTACACCGCGGTGAGCATGAGCCCGAAGATGGAGTTGGTGAATATCCCGGCGAGCATGGCCGCCTGGTACGCGAAGAGCTGGCGAAAGGATCGCCTGGCCAGCTCGATATAGATGCGCATTGTGCGGTTCCCTCCCGAACTAAAGAACTGCAGCACAAGCGTCGAGCCAGGATCCTGCCGGCAGGGGTCCTGGTCTCCAACGCAATCGAGAAATGCGCACGCCGTTACGCTGCATGTGCGCATATGCCAGTGGTAGGCTGCACATACAGGGTTCGACGCGGTAATGTTCCCGATCGCGGTCCACCCCGGGGTGGCACAACGATGTCGCACGTCGTGGATACGGGCATGCGACTATAGCGCATGGAACAGAGCATCGCAACTCCCTGGCGAACGACGACAGGAGACAGACACGAATGGTCGAGCAATCTACTGGCGATGTCCTGACACGAGCGGATATCGCGATCGAGGATACGTGGGACCTTTCAGGGTTCTTCCCGAATGATGAGGCATGGGATGCCGCTGCTGAAGAGGCTCCCGCGAAGGTAGAGAAGATCGCCGGGTTCCAGGGTCGACTTGGCGAAGGACCAGCGGTGATCCGCGAGGCACTGGATGCGTTGAATGAGGCGCAGCTCGCGCTGCAGCACCTCGTTGTCTATGCAGCCCTCCGCCGGGATGAGGACCAGACCGACACCGATGCGATCGCCCGGTATGAGAAGGCGGTCATGCTCTCCATCCAGGCGGGCCAGGCGCTGTCGTTCGTCCAGCCGGAGCTGGTCGGGCTTCCCGACGGGAAGCTGCGCGAGGCGATCGAGAGCCCGGAGCTGGAACCGTTCCGTCACCTGCTCGAGGATCTCGAGCGTCAGCAGGCGCACGTTCTCTCGGCCGAAGTCGAGTCGGTGCTGGCGCAGATGTCGGATGTGACGCGGGCGCCGAGCGAGGCGTTCTCGGCACTCGACAACGCGGATATCGATTACGGCACGATCACCGATGAGGATGGCAGCGAGGTCACGCTGACCAAGGGCCGCTATGCCGAGATCATGGAGAGCCGGGACCGCGACCTTCGCCAGCGGGCGGCCGAGGCGTTCGCGCAGCCGTATCTCGACCACACCTATACGTTGGCGAGCCTCCACGGCTCCTCGGTTCGCAAGGACACGGTGTCGGCGCGGCTTCGCAGCTACGAGTCGGCGCTGCAACAGGCGCTGTTCGACGACAACATTCCCGTGACGGTCTATGACAACCTGATCAACACGGTGCGCGAGAAGGCGCTTCCCGTAGTCGAGCGATACATGGACCTGCGTCGCCGCGCGCTCGGACTGGATCAGTTGAAGCGCTGGGACCTCCGTGTGCCGCTTGCCCCGGAGCCGCGCCGGAAGTACGGCTACCGTGAGGCCGTGGAGATCGTCCTCAATGGCCTCGGGGCGCTCGGCGACACCTATGTGAACGACCTGCGGAAGGGGTTCAATTCCCGGTGGGTCGACGTTCATGAGACGAAGGGCAAGCGGTCGGGCGCGTACTCGTGGGGTGCTTATGGCGCGCCCCCGGTCATGCTGATGAACTGGAACTCCACGCTCTCGGACGTCTTCACGCTGGCACATGAGGCCGGGCACTCGATGCACAGCTTCTACTCGACCGGGGCGCAGCCACTGCAGTATGGCGACTACACGATCTTCCTCGCGGAGATCGCCTCGACGGTGAACGAGGTGCTCCTGTCGTGGCACCTGCTTGGGCAGGAAGAAGGGCAGGACCCGGTCCAGCGGTTCAGCCTCCTCAATCGCTTCGCGGACACGTATTCCGGCACGGTCATCCGGCAGACGATGTTCGCGGAGTTCGAGAAGCTGACGCACGAGGCGGTCGAGAACGGGGCGGCGCTGACGCCGGATGTCCTCAAGGCGCTCTACAGCGACCTGTCGACGGCCTACGTGCCGGGCGTCGAGGTCGACGAGGCGATCGAGATGGAGTGGGGACGCATCCCGCACTTCTATCGGGCGTTCTACGTCTACCAGTATGCGACGGGGATGTCGTCCGCCATCAACATCGCGACGGCGGTGCGTGACGAGGGCGAGCCGGCGCGCGAGCGGTATCTCGGGATGCTCTCCGCCGGTTCGTCGGATTACTCGATGAACATCCTGAAGCGGGCGGGTGTCGATCTCGAGACGCCGGCCCCGATCGAGGCGGGGGTCGCGGAGTTCGACCGCGTCGTCGGCGAGCTGGAGAAGCTCGCGGACGAGGGCGTGCTGGAGCAGGCCGCGGCAGCGCTGGATAGCTGACCGGAACGCGAGCCAGAACCGGCCGGGACCGTGAAGGTCCCGGCCGGTTTTCGTATGCCGGGCTTATCCTGCCCGGCTCTCGCGGTTGCTTTCAATCGCCGCGGTCCGGTGCGCCCGGGCGTCGGCCCGAACCCATCGCTCCGAGGGGAGCCCGGTTTCGGTGATCCGGCTCCACTGGACGGCGATGCCGAATCCTGCCAACAGCGCCCACAGGAGCACCCAGACCCACGAGTTGTTCATCGCGGCCCAGGCGCCACCGTAGCGCAAATGCACCAGGTCGATGCGGTCGATGATCAGCAGGAAACCGGTCAGGGCCGCCGTCGCGCCGGCGAAGGCCGTACCGATCGCGACCATGTAGACAGGCGCCGCCGTGATGAATGCGAGAAACGCGAAGACCGCCGCCGCGATGGCGCCAATGATGAAGACGACCCAGCCGGTATCGACGCCGAACAGTCCGAGAAGCCCGGTGGCCAGCAGGGTGCCGACCGAGGCGATCGCGAACACCGCTCCGATGTACCAGTACAGGTATGACAGCACGGCGAATACGATCCCGAGAATGATCCCGAGAATCCATCCACCCGCCGTGGCGAGAAAGCCGTCACCAAACCATGCATGGACGAGCGTTGCGCCGGTGAAGAAGCCGACGATGCCGCCCCAGACCGGAAGCAGGATGAAAAACACCCGCAACCCGGCGAGGAGCAACCCGACTCCCACGATCAGCAACAACAGGCCGATCACTATGTCTTCCACACGTCAAGTCCTCCCACGTCATTCGGATTCCCGATCGTTATTGCGGTGGTGCATAAGGCATGCCAGAGTACATGGCGTATGACGAATGGCGTATCAGCAGGGAGGACATGGCGAATGAGCCGTGTTGAAGAGCAACTGAAGGATCCCGGGGTGGTGGCGATCGTCCGCCTCGATGACTATTCCCGGGCCGTGGACATGGTGAAGGCGATCCATGCCGGAGGTATCCGGGCGGTGGAGTTCACCTACACGAATCCGCGCGCGGGCGAGGCGATCGCCGATGTGGTCGGTGCGATGGGCGACGAGATCGCCGTTGGCGCCGGGACGGTGCTGGATGCCGAGACGGCGCGCGCGGCGATCCTGCAGGGGGCGTCGTTCATCGTGACGCCGGTCGTCAGCACGGACGTGATCACGATGAGCCGACGGTATGCGGTGCCAACCGTGATCGGCGCGTTTACCCCGACGGAGATCCTGACGGCGTGGGAGGCGGGCGCAACCTACGTGAAGCTCTTCCCGGCGAGCGTCGGTGGCGCGAAATACCTGAAGGATGTGCGGGGACCGTTGCCGCAGGTGCCGATCATTCCGACCGGCGGCGTTTCGGCGGAAAACTGCGCCGAGTTCATCAATGCGGGGGCCGCCGGCATCGCCGTCGGCAGCAACCTGGTCGACGCGAAAACGGTCTCGAATGGCGAATGGTCGGTCCTCACGAGCCGCGCGGAAGCGCTGGTCGCGGCCGTCGCCGAAGCGCGTCGGGCATAGCTGCCGGACCGTCAGGTCAGCAGGTTACACTTCGGAGGTGAGGAACGACGATTCGTGGAGATGGAAGGCTGGTTATGTCGGAGGAAGAGATTCGATTACCGCTCCTGAAGCGACTTGCCGAGCAGGCGATGAGCGACCAGGCCTTCCGCGCGGTCGCCGGGAATGACCTGGATGCGGCGCTTGCGCAGTACGGGTACGACCTGAACGAGCGCGAGCGCGCGCTGGTCGGGCGGTTCCGCGCCGCGCTCGAGGAAGCCGGAGTCGACCTGTTCCTCAAGGATGAGATCGACGTCGACCTGCTGTTCGCCGGCGCGGATGCCGACCGTCTCTAGCACCTGCGGGATCAGCACGATCCCGAGAAATCCTGAACACGACCTGTTCAAACGACCGGCCTCAAGGGCCGGTCGTTTTTCTTACCCATGCACTTACGGCGTCGAGAAGAACTCCCGCAAAGTTTCGTCCGAGAGCCCCGCGCCCATTGCGAGCATCAACGCGATACGGGCCTTCTGGGAGGGCCAGTGCGCGGCGGGAATGACGCCCATCCGGGCGAGGTCGAATCCTCCACCGCTGTCGCCACCCGATCCGTAGGTCGCGGACAGGAACCCGGAGAGCGCCCGGGAGGTGAGGACGACCGGAATGCCCGCCTGCAGCGCCCGTTGGATGCCCGGCACCATATCGCTCGGGACGTTACCCGCGCCCGAGCCCTCGAGCACGATGCCCTTCGCGCCCTGGTCCAGTGCCCAGTCGATCATCGACGCGTCGGAGCCCGTGACCGCCTTGATCAGGTAGACCGGCTCGACGGGCGTCATGCTGGAAAGGACGCGACGTTTCGGCGCGGCGTGCAGGTAGCGCAGCCCGTTCGCCGGGGTGAGCCCGATCGGGCCGTAATCCGGCGAGACGAACGCGTGCGGGTTAACCGTATTGGCTTTGGTGACGTACCGCAGCGAATGGATCTCCTCGCTCGTGACGAGAAGGGAGCCGCGACCGCGTGATGCGGGGTGACTCGCCACCTTCACGGCGTCGAGCAGGTTGCGTGGGCCGTCCGGGCTGACTTCGGAGAGGTTGCGCATCGCGACGGCGTAGACGACCGGCTTCTCCGAGTGCACCAGGAGTTCGGTTACAAGACCGGTCTCCTCGACCGTGTCGGTTCCGTGGGTGATGACGACCCCATCGACATCGGGACGATCCAGGACCTGGCGCGCCTCGTGGGCGAGGGCGAACATCATCGCGGGGGTGATATCCCAGCTGTGAACCGTCGCCCATGTGTGCAACTCCAGCTCGGCGACATCCCCGATGCCCGGCACGGTGGCGATGAGGTCTTCGGCGGTCGCGGCTGCGCGGACGCCGCCGGTTTCGGGATCGAGCAGGCTGGCGATTGTGCCGCCCGTGGTGATAACGACGATACGCGGTCGATGCATGTCGGGACCCGGTTACTCCTGTTTGGTGGTGCCGAACAGCCGGTCACCGGCGTCGCCGAGACCTGGTCGGATGAAGCGGTTCTCATCCAGCTCACGGTCCAGCAGCGAAACGTACATGTGGACGTCCGGATGGGCTTCCTGCACCGCGCGGACGCCTTCCGGGGCGGCGATGATGCCGACAAACTTGATCCACGTCGCGCCCCAGTCCTTGAGCACGGTGATGGCGTCGGTCGCCGAACCGCCAGTGGCGAGCATCGGGTCGAGCAGGACGATCAGGTCATCCGGACAACTCGGAGGCAGGTTCTTGTAGTAGGGGACCGGCTTGTGCGTTTCCTCGTCACGATACATGCCGAGATGCCAGACCTCTGAATGCGGGATGATGTCGGCAGCGGCCTCCACCATGCCGAGCCCTGCACGGATGATCGGCACGAGCCCGATCTGCGGCTCGAGTTCGTACCCCGTCGCTTCCTCGAGCGGCGTCCGATAGGTGAATTCGGTGACCGGCACATCCGCCATCGCCTCGTAGACGAGCAGCGACGTAAGCTCGCGCACCAGCTCGCGGAACATGCGCGTGTCCGTCCGCTCATCGGAGAGCAGCGTCTGCTTGTGGCGGATGAGCGGGTGGTTGCTGACATGCAGCGTCGGGAATTCGGCCAGTCGTTCGTCCACGTATCGATTCCTTTCGGCGTTACCGGCACCACATTGTGCCGGGGCTAGAGAACCTTGAGCTCCTTGAGCAGGCCGAAACCATCCTCGGTCTGGCCTTCAGGAATGTACTCCAGCGCGACCCATCCGGTGTAGCCGGAATCATCGATCGTGCGGAAGAGCCGCCCGAAATCGACCTTCCCGGTACCGGGCTGGTGCCGTCCGGGAACATCGGCGATCTGGATGTGGGAGATCTGGTCGCCGAGATCGTCGATGATGTCGAAAGGGTCTTCATCCATGCGAATGGAGTGGTAGACGTCGTACTGCAGGCCGAGATTGTCCACGTCCAGCTCGGCGATGAGATCCACCGCCGCGCGCGTCGTCGGGAGCGCGAAGTCCTTCACATCGTGGGTATTGACGGGTTCCAGCACAAGCTCGATGTTGAGTGGTGCAAGCTGCTCAGCGGCGAACCGGACGTTCTGGAGCAGCGCGAGGTCGTTCTCCGGCGTGTCTGGCGAGACGCCGGCGAGGCAATTGATGCGTGGAGGCTGGAGGACCTTTGCGTACTCGATCGCGGTTCGAACGCCTTCCTGGAACTCCGCGATGCGTGAATAGATCGCGGCGATGCCGCGATCACCGGCGGCCCAGTCCCCGGCGGGGAGGTTGAAGAGCACCAGCTCGAGGTTGTTGCGTTCGAGCTCGTTCCGGATATCGTCGGCATCATGCTCGTACGGGAACTGGAACTCGACCGCCGTGAACCCCGCATCGGCGGCCCGGCGGAATCGTTCAAGGAACGGATATTCGGTGAAGAGCATGGTCAGGTTGGCGGCGATCTTCGGCATGGGGTCGCATCCTCCATCTGGCGGGCTTGTGTCTTCCGGTCTTTCGCGTACATCATGCCATGTATGGTTATTCCTGCATATGAGACCCCGGGGCACCGATGCCGCCGGCACACAGGAGGTTGGTCCCAATGACCCAGTGGCCACGATTGACGCTCGCTTCCGGTCCGGTTGATGTCACGAACGAGACACTGCGGGCGATGCAGCGACCGGTTGTCTATCACTATGATCCGGTCTTCATCGAGACATTCGCCCGCACCAGCGACCTGCTGCAGCAGGTGTTCCGCACACAGAACGACGTGATTATCATGCAGGCCGAGGCCATCCTTGGGCTGGAAGCCGCTGCGGCGTCGGTGATCGAACCAGGCACGAAAGTCCTCAATCTCGTCTCGGGCGTCTTCGGCAAGGGATATGAGCATTTCGTACGGAAGTACGGCGGTGAGGTGGTCGAGCTGGCGGTTCCGTATAACGCGGCGATCGATCCCGAGGATGTCCGTCGCGTGCTCCAGGCCGACCCTGACATCTCCGTGCTCTCGGTCGTCCATTCCGAGACACCGTCCGGCACGGTTAACCCGGTGCGAGAGATCTGCTCGATCGCGAAGGAGTTCGGTGTCGTTACGATCGTCGATACCGTTTCCGGCGTCGGCGCGGAGCTGCTTTCACCGGAGGAGTGGGGCATCGACATCGCCGTCCTCGGGCCGCAGAAGTGCCTCGGCGGTGTGCCTGGCCTCTCGCTGATATCCGTCAGCGAAGACGCGTGGGCGGCGATGGAGCGGATGAAGGAGCCGCTGCGTGGCAGCTACCTCTCGATGCTTGACTGGAAGACGACGTGGATCGAGCAGCGCCGCTTCCCGTACACGCCATCGGTGAGCGATATCTACGCGCTCGAATCGGTGCTGGAGCAAGCCTTGCGCGAGGGCATGGACGCGATGGTCGCCCGGCACCAGGCGAGCGCGAAGGCGACCCGGCAGGCGATCGAGGCGCTCGGGCTGGAGTTGTGGCCAGAATCCGCGGACATCGCGACCGGCTGTTGCACCGCGGTGAAGATCCCTGACGGGGTCGACGACGCGGCGATCCGGGAGACAATGCGAAGCCGGTATGGCGTCATGATCTCCGGCGGCTACGGCGACCTGCTCGGCAAGCTTGTCCGGCTCGGCCATATGGGAATGTCCGCGCACCCGACGACGGTCGTGGCGCAAATCGGGATGTTCGAGCGGACGCTGGCCGATCTCGGCGTGAAGGTGGATCTCGGCGCCGGGGTGGGCGCGGC
>CAZVAA010000096.1:8470-9805 GCA_964624125.1 uncultured Sphaerobacteraceae bacterium
GCCTCCTCCATCGTCTCCCCGATCACGACACTGACCGCGAGGATGGAGTGCGGCTCGCTGCGCCATGTCGATGGCTGGAACTGCTCCCGGTAGGCGCGCATGACATCCGCGGCCGGCGGCCGGTTGATATGCGAGGCGAACGAGAACCCGAGCCCCAACTGCGCCGCGAGGGCTCCGCTGAACCCGCTCGACCCGAGCAGCCAAACCGGTGGCAGCGGGACATCGTTCGGGATCGCCTGGATTGGGGCGAGCAGGTGGTTTTCCGGGAAGCTGCGATCGACGTAGGCGAGCATCTCCGCGACGTTTTGCGGGTAGTCCTCGGCGGCCATCGCGTCCGGGTTGCGCCGGAGCGCGTAGGCGGTGCGCTGGTCGGTTCCCGGCGCCCGTCCGAGGCCAAGATCGATGCGGCCCGGGTGGAGCGCCTCGAGCAGCCGGAAGACCTCGGCAACCTTGAGCGGTGCCTGGTTGGGAAGCATGACGCCACCGGAACCGACGCGGATGCGCGAGGTCTGGTTGGCGACATGCCCGATCATGATCTCCGGCGCGCCGCTGGCGAGTCCGGGGGCATTGTGGTGCTCGGCGAACCAGATGCGTTCGTAGTCGAGCTGTTCGGCGAACTGTGCCATCGCCACGGTTCGGGCGATGGCATCGGCGGACGTCTCGTTCTCGACGATTCGCATCAGGTCGAGAACGGAAAGCGGCCGGGGCATGGATTTATTCCTCGTTGAATGAAAACTCGCCCGGCTCATCGTCCCATTCGCGCTTCATGCGGAACGCCTCGACCCCGAGGACAAGCAGCATGAGGACCGCGAAGGTCACACACCACTGGCAAATGGCCTTGATGACGGCGATTTCGAGATAGGTCAGGTAGGCCGTGTAGATTGCGCTCGAGATGAGCAGGACGAGGATCGCCATATTGGCGAGATCCGCGAACCGCTGCACCGTGCTGCGGACGATGAGGAGTCCGACCAGGGAAATCCCCATCAGGAGACCGAAGACGGCGATCGGGATGCCGAACATCTTCGCGTACTTGCTCGACTGGACGAGCTCGCAGTCGCCGATACCGCACACCAGCGCACCCTGGTTGTAGTGGACGTAGGTGAGATAGCCGGCCACGGCCGTGCCGGCTATCGCGAGGATGAGTGAGAGCAGGTTGAGCGGTTTGGTCATTGACTACTCCGCGGTTTCAACGGCGGCTTCGAGCTGCCGCTTCAGGAGATCGTAGCCCTGGTCCGTCATTTGCGTCGGCGCCCCGTTGATCAGGAACATCGGCGTCGCGGTGATGCCGAGCGCCTGTCCCTCCGCCTTCATCTGCTGGATCGCCGGCTCGTAGCG
>CAZVAA010000097.1:0-4572 GCA_964624125.1 uncultured Sphaerobacteraceae bacterium
TCTTGGTGAGACGGTCGACCAGGCGGTCATCACTGTCCCGGCGTACTTCGACGACGCGCAGCGCCAGGCCACCAAGGACGCCGGCCGCATCGCCGGTCTCGAGGTCCAGCGCATCATCAACGAGCCGACCGCGTCCGCCCTGGCCTATGGCCTGGACAAGAAGGGCGAAGAGAAGGTGGCCGTCTACGACCTTGGCGGCGGTACCTATGACATCTCGATCCTCGACCTCTCCGAGGGCGTCTTCCAGGTGCTTGCCACGAACGGTGACACGCACCTCGGTGGTGACGACTTCGACCAGGTGCTCATCGACTGGCTCGCCGACGAGTTCCAGAAGCAGGAAGGCATCGACCTTCGCAAGGATCGGATGGCCTTGCAGCGCCTGCAGGAAGCGGCCGAGAAGGCGAAGATCGAGCTCTCCAGCGCCCAGCAGACCGACGTCAACCTGCCGTTCATCACGGCGGATGCGAGTGGCCCGAAGCACCTCAACGTGCCCCTGAGCCGCTCCAAGCTTGAGTCGCTGGTCGCGCCGCTGATCAACCGCACCAAGGCCCCGATGGAGGCCGCGCTGAAGGATGCCGAGCTCTCCAAGGGTGAGGTCGACGAGGCGCTGCTGGTCGGTGGCCAGACCCGTATGCCGGCGGTCCAGAAGACGGTTAAGGACTTCTTCGGCAAGGATCCGCACAAGGGCATCAACCCGGACGAGGTCGTCGCGATCGGCGCCGCGATCCAGGGTGGCGTGCTCGGTGGCGACGTCAAGGACATCCTGCTCCTCGACGTGACTCCGCTGACGCTCTCGATCGAGACGCTGGGTGGCGTCGCCACGCCGCTGATCGAGCGCAATACGACGATCCCGGCCCGCAAGAGCCAGAGCTTCACGACCGCGTCGGACAACCAGCCGCAGGTGGAGATCAACGTCTTGCAGGGCGAGCGCCCGATGGCGGCTGACAACAAGAGCCTCGGCCGGTTCATCCTGGACGGCATTCCGCCGGCCCCGCGAGGTGTGCCGAAGATCGAGGTCACGTTCGACATCGACGCCAACGGTATCCTGAACGTCTCCGCGAAGGACACGGCGACGAGCAAGGAACAGAAGATCACCATCACCGGCTCCTCCGGCCTGTCCGAGGACGAGGTCCAGCGGATGGTCAACGAGGCCGAGCAGCACGCGAGCGAGGACGCGAAGCGGCGCGAGGCGATCGAGACCCGCAACAACGCCGAGAGCCTGCAGTTCCAGGCCGAGCAGCTGGTCAGCGAGAACGGGGACAAGATCCCGGACGACCTCAAGAGCGACCTCGAGGCGAAGATCGCCGATCTGAAGGACATCCTCGAGAACGACCGGGAGAATATCGACCGCATCAAGCCGGCGCACGACGCACTGATGGAGAGCCTGCAGAAGGCTGGCGGCGCGATGTACGAAGCGGCTGGCGCGGCCGGTGGCCCGGATATGGGTGACATGGGCGCGCAGGGCGGCTTCCCGGGTGGTGACGCTGGCGCGGATGCCGGCGGCGCTACGGCGGATGACGAGTCGACCGTCGAGGGCGAGTTCCGCGAGGTCAACGACGACGACGAGAACAAGAGCAACTAATCGGCAACCGGGATCAACGACGATCCGGACAGTCCGATGCGAACAGGCGGGTGGAGCAATCCACCCGCCTGTTTTGTTGTGCGCTCCAATCCCGGACACAGGATGGCCGCCTTCATGGATAGGATGTGACTACCGATAGCAAGGCTCAGGTGGCGACCCGGCAGCACTATCGTGTATCTGGACGACGAGCGCATCAGGGAGTGCCTATGACCCCACGGAATCATGTCGTGATCGAAGCCGGGACAAAGAAGGTGTTCGCTTCAGCACTCGATTGGCCCGGCTGGAGCCGGTCAGGGAAGACGGAGCAAGACGCGTTGGGCGTTCTCGCCGATTATGCGGATCGCTATAAGAAGGTCTCGGATCTTGCAGGTGTGGACGGCGTCGAAGATGCTGCTCAGGAATTCGTGATCGCTGAGCGACTCGAGGGGAACGCCACAACGGATTTTGGCGCACCGGGCCTGTTCACCGGCGCCGAGTTCGACCAGATGTCCGATGACGAGTGTGAGCGCCAGATCGGCCTGCTTCAGGCTGGCTGGACGTATTTCGATGACGTGGCGTCACGCGTGTCCGAGGAGTTGCGGAAAGGTCCGCGCGGCGGAGGACGCAACCGGTCAAAAATCATCCAGCACGTTCGTGATTCCGAGAGAGGCTACGTCAGGAATCTTGGAATCAAGGTGCCGGAGGGTGCACTCGACACGCCAGAGGGGCTCCAGGCGCACCGTGACGCTGTGTGTGAAGCCATCCGCGATCACCATGCACGGGGGGAATCCGCCCGAAAATGGCCACTGCGCTACTTCATTCGTCGCGCAACGTGGCATGTCCTTGATCACGCCTGGGAGATGGAGGACAAGGACCTGTCCGCAGGCGACGATTGACCGGCAAATGACCGTAACAAGTGGGAATTCACCGTATCGCCGCACCTCGGGTGCGGCGTTGCTCTTGCCACGTCCGCCTGTCCTGGTGGGTGCTGGCTGAATGCACACCATCGTGCTATTGACAGTAGTGTGTGTGACACAGTATTGTGTCTGCATGGACATGAACGATTCGGTGATGACCACACACATTCAGGAGCTCCGGCGAGGGACCGTTGTTCTCTCGGTGCTGGCACTCCTTCAGGAGCCGGGGTACGGGTACGCCCTCCTCGAGTCGCTGGAGGAGGCCGGAATCGAGGTCGACGCGAACACGCTCTACCCGCTCTTGCGGAGATTGGAGAAGCAGGGATTGCTGACCAGTGATTGGGATACGGAAGGCGGTCGCCCCCGCAAGTACTACCGGACAAGTGACCTGGGGGCGCAGGTACTGGAGACGTTGGCAGAGGAGTGGGAGCGGCTGCACAGCAGCGTGATCGCGATCCTGCAGAGAGGAGGAGCGTCGTGAGCTCCATGATCGAACGCTATATCGCCGTCGCGACGCGACACTTGCCTGAGAAAGCACGCGTAGACGCGGCGAAGGAGATCCGCGTCATGGTCGACGAACTGGTCGAGGCGCGTGTGGCGGATGGTGAGGAACGGGACACGGCGACGACCGCTGTCCTCAACGAGCTTGGTGATCCGGCGCAGGTAGCCCGATCCTTCGAGGACCGGCCCCGCTACCTCATCGGCCCCAGGTACTTCGATCAGTACAGCGCGCTCGTGAAAGTCCTCCTGACGTGGGTCCCGATCACCGCGTTCCTGGCGCTGCTTGCCGTCAATGTGTTGACGGACGATCGTTCCCTGGTGGACTCGTTCGTTCGCGGTGGGCTCGATGCGGCCGGAACCGCGTTTGTGATCGCGGTCCAGATCGTTTTCTGGATCACGCTGACGTTCGCGATCATGGAGTGGGCCGAGCCGTCTGGCGCAGCATCCGAATCAACGGGTGACTGGTCCGTCGCCGATCTCCCGCAGGAGTTGCCGCAACGACAGATCAGCCTGTTCGAGGCAGCGTGGGGGATCGGGATCATGGTCCTGATGGCCACCCTGCTCGTGGTGCAGCATCAGCGAGGCATCGAGGCATTCGTGCGAAGCGACAGTATTCGCGAGACGCTTGACGGACGGGTCGTCCCCTTCATCAATCCGGAGATCCCGGCGTGGATGGTGGTGGCCACGTTCGGCCTGATTCTCTACTCATCCGTCCTGGAGATGATGAAGTTCGCCAAGGGCAACTGGACGCTTCCGATAACGATTGCGGAGATCATCTCGCTGGTTGGCTTCGTCGTTCTTCCCGCCATCGCGATCGTCCAGTGGGGGCTCGTTAATCCGGAGATTCATGAGATCTGGGCGAACGATACGACGCGCTGGCTCACCGGGAGCCAATTCGAGCGGATCTTCCTGCTGGCGATGATCGTGATCTCGGCGGTCTCGACCTTCGATGCGGTTCGCGGGTATCGTAATTACCGGCACCGGTCGCAAGGTGGTGTGCCGACGGAGCAGGAATTCGTCTTCATCGTCTGAGGAGTGTTCATGTGGAGGTGAGGCCCCGGTCTCACCTCTCACTGTGTAAGGAGAGCCCGTGATCCAACGCGTCTCACCCGATATACCAGGACTGCTGCAATGCCTCACGGAGCATGGTGTCGAGTTCGTACTCGTGGGCTCCGTCGCCGTCCAGGCGTGGGGAGTTGATGTCGACACACCGGGCGACCTCGATATCGTCCCGGAGGCTTCCCACGCGAACCTGAGCCGCCTCCTCGGGGTCCTGAAAGCGCTCCACGCGGAGTCGTGGCCGGTCACAGGCGGCTGGCGCATCGATGAGCGGGGAGATCGGGAATGGGAGAACTATTCGCCGGACCATCCCCGGTATATGACCCGGCTGCCGGAACCTGATCCGGCGGACGTGGCCTCGTACGATTCGATGTACTCGACGCGGTTCGGCGATTTTGACATCGTCCCGGACCTGACCGGGACCTATGCAGAGCTTGCTCCCCGCTCGGAGCTCCTGCCGGTTCATGGCGTCCAGGATGTGCGGGTGATGTCGAAGGAAGACCTGTTGGCGCGCCTGACGATCCCCCGGCGGGC
>CAZVAA010000097.1:4672-7052 GCA_964624125.1 uncultured Sphaerobacteraceae bacterium
TCCCGTACCCTGGCCGCGTTCTCGCCGACGCCAGCGGTGAAGATGATCGCGTCCACGCGGCCAAGCTGGGCGAAGTACGCGCCGATGTACCCCTTGAGGCGATAGCAATAGGTCTCCAGCGCCAGCGTCGCTCGTTTGTCTCCACGCTCAACTGATTCGAGAACATCGCGAACGTCGGAGCTGCCGGTCATGCCGAGCAGGCCACTGCGGCGATTCAGCATGTCGTCGAGTTGATCGACGGTCATTCCCGCTTGCCGGTGCAGGTGGAAGAGGATACCGGGATCGAGATCGCCGCTGCGCGTGCCCATCACGAGTCCTTCGAGCGGTGTCATCCCCATCGAGGTGTCGACCGATTTTCCGCCCCGAACCGCGCAGGCAGAGACGCCGTTGCCAATATGTAGGACGATCGAGTTGACGTCTTCCAGCGGCTTCTGCAGGTATTCCGCCGCCTTCTCGGATACGTACTTGTGGGAGGTGCCGTGGAATCCGTACTTGCGGATCCGGTACTGACGGGCAATGTTGGCGTCGATGGCGTAGGTGTACGCCTCCTCCGGCATCGTCTGGTGGAAGGCGGTATCGAAGATCGCAACATGCGGGAGATCGGGGAATGCGTCTCTCGCGGCGTGGATGCCGAGCAGGTTTGGCGGGTTATGCAGCGGCGCCAGCGGACTGATTTCATCGATGGTGCGAATCACGGCCTCGTCAATTATCGTCGGCCGCACGAACCGGGCGCCGCCCTGCACGACACGGTGTCCGACGGCATCGATCCCGACCTCGTCCAGGTCCGGCCCCCAACGTTTGCAGGCATCGGTCATCGCCCTGAAACCGGCCCTGTGGTCGAGTACCGGCTGCTCGTCACGATGTTTCTCACCGTTCGGACTCGTGTGAGCCACGATGCCGGTGCCGGTCCCGATCCGTTCGATCAATCCCTTGCCAAGAATCGTCCCCGATTCCACGTCCATGATCTGGTACTTGATCGATGACGAGCCGGAGTTGACGACGAGGACGATGCTCATGCTTCTCCCTGTGCCTGGATCACCGTGATGGCGACGGTATTGACGATGTCCTTCACCAGGGCACCGCGCGAGAGGTCGTTGATCGGTTTCCGTAACCCTTGCAACACCGGGCCAATCGCGACCGCGCCGGCGCTGCGCTGGACGGCCTTGTAGGTGTTATTCCCGGTGTTGAGATCCGGGAAGATAAAGACCGTCGCCTGGCCGGCGACCTGTGATTCCGGCATCTTCGTCCGCGCCACCGACGCATCTGCAGCAGCGTCGTACTGGATCGGTCCCTCGACGAGGAGGTCGGGCCGGCGTTCCTTCACCAACCGTGTGGCTTCGCGCACGCGGTCGACATCTTCGCCGCTTCCGGACTCACCCGTGGAGTAAGAGAGCATCGCGATCCGTGGGTCGATCCCGAACTGTGCTGCCGTCCTGGCTGACGAGATGGCGATGTCCGCGAGTTGCTCGGCCGTCGGGTTCGGGTTGACCGCGCAGTCGCCATAGACCAGGACGCGGTCTTCCAGCGCCATCAGGAAGACGCTGGAGACGATCGACACGTCGGGGGTGGTCTTGATTACCTCGAACGACGGCCGGATCGTATGCGCGGTGGTATGGGCCGCGCCCGAGACCATGCCGTCCGCCAGGCCCAGATGGACCATCATCGTGCCGAAGTAGGACACGTCCGTGACCACTTCACGCGCGCGTTCGATCGTCATGCCCTTGTGGGCGCGAAGCTGAGCGTACTCCGTCGCGAAGCGCTCGACCATCTCGGGGTTATTTGGACTGATGATCGCCGCCGCGTCGATGTCGAGATCCAGGCGGTCGGCGCGACCGCGAATCTCCTCCTCGTCGCCAAGGATGGTCAGGTCGGCCGCCTTGCGCTGCAGGAGCGTGCTGGCGGCGCGAAGGATGCGATCGTCCTCGCCCTCTGGCAGCACGATGTGCTTGCGGTCGCTCCGTGCGCGGTCGATCAACTGGTACTCGAACATCAGGGGGGTGACGACATCGCCGGGGGCCATGTCGAGAACCTCGGTGAGCCGGTCGGCATCGACATGTTCGTCAAAACGCGAGAGGGCGATGTCGATCTTCCGTTGGGTGTTCTCGCTAAGCTTGCCACGCGTGCGGGTGATGCGCAGGGCAGTCTCGAACGTATTGCAGTCGGTGGCGACGATCGGCAGGTCGATCTCCATGCCGGCGATGAGACGGTCGATCGTCGGCGATATCTCGAATCCGCCGTTGAGGATGATGCCGGAGAGCTTCGGGAACGTCTCCGCATTGTGGGCCATCAGGACCCCCAGCAGCACTTCAGAGCGATCCCCTGCGACAACCACGGCGGCGCCTTCGGTGAGGCGGACCAGGATGTTCTCCATCGACATGCC
>CAZVAA010000097.1:7152-9731 GCA_964624125.1 uncultured Sphaerobacteraceae bacterium
CGCCCGCCAAGCACCAGCAGCACCGGGGCGCCGAGGTTGGCGGCGATCCGCGCGTTATAGGAGAGCTCGGTCGGTGTCGAGATGTCCGTGTAGTCCGAGCCGAGCACCAGCATCACATCATTTTGCTGCTCGATTTCCTTGTAGCGGGCAATGATGCGGGTGAGGGCGGCGTCCGGGTCTTCGTGGACCTCTTCATACGTGACCCCGATACACGCCAGCGCGGACGTCTGTTGTTCGACCTGTCCCAGCAGGAAGTCCAGCACGCGATCTGGCTCGCTACGGGAACGGGAGACCGGGCGATAGATGCCGATCCGCTTGCCCGAGCGCTGCAACATCGTGAGCAGGCCGAGCGCGATCGAGGATTTTCCCGTATGCCCTTCGGCCGACGTGATGTAGATGCTCTGTGCCATGAACATGCTCCTGCAAGCCGCGAACGTTTCCTTGCATAATCGCTGCAAGTGTAGCGAAGAGCGGTCATCTTGCATGCGCCAGTCCCGCTCCCCCGGAAGCCGGGCCAGGGCGTTCCCGGTACAATGCCTGACAGCAGTTGACGAACCAGGGAAGGGGAGCGGATGACCGACGTGACACCAGACCAGCCGCGTTCGAAGGCGCAGCATCTCGCCGACTTCCGCGATGAGATGGCGCAGCAACAGGCCACCGCCAGGGAAAAGCAGGAGGGCCGCGGCAAGCGCAGCGCGCTCGACCGCGTGCATGCGTTGCTCGACGAGGGGACCTTCATGGAGCTCGATGCCTTTGTTCGGCACCGGGCCACCCAATTCGGGATGGACAGGTCGCAGCCGTTCGGCGACGGCGTGGTCACCGGATTCGGCAAGATCGATGGCCGGCTGGTGGCCGTGTTTTCCCAGGACTTCACCATCTTTGGTGGTTCCCTTGGAGAGGCATACGCCGAAAAAATGGTGAAGTTGATGGACCTGGCCGAGCAGTACGGCTGCCCCATCATCGGGATCAACGATGCCGCCGGAGCGCGTATCCAGGAAGGCGTGGAGGGGCTGGCCGGCTACGGCGATGTCTTCTTCCGCAATGTCCGGGCATCAGGCGTGGTGCCACAGATCTCGATCATTGCCGGCCCCTGTGCGGGCGGCGCGGTGTATTCGCCGGCGATGACCGATTTCATTTTCATGGTGGAAGGCATCGGCCAGATGTTCATCACGGGACCGGATGTGATCAAGACGGTGACCGGCGAGACGGTGACACGCGAGGATCTTGGAGGCGCGGAGGCGCACAGCGCGAAGAGCGGCGTCGCCCATTTCCGGGCGTCGGACGAGGACGACCTGAATGAGCAGGTGCGCTACCTGCTCTCGTTCCTGCCATCGAACAACCTGGACGATCCCCCACAGTTCGATATGGACGACGACCCGGAACGGGAGTCTCCCGCGCTCGACGCGATTGTGCCGGAACAAAGCTCGCGGCCCTATGACATGCGAGATGTGCTGCACGAGGTGTTGGACGAAGGACAGTTCTTCGAGGTGCAGGCGGATTACGGCCAGAACCTCATCATCGGATTCGGGCGGCTGGACGGCCAGAGCGTAGGTATCGTCGCGAACCAGCCCGCGGTGCTGGCGGGCACCCTGGATATCGACGCCAGCGTGAAGGGTGCCCGTTTTGTGCGCGTCTGCGACGCGTTCAACATCCCGCTGATCACGTTCGTTGATGTGCCCGGGTTCCTGCCGGGCACCGACCAGGAATACAACGGCATCATCCGGCACGGCTCCAAGCTCCTCTACGCGTTTTGCGAAGCGACCGTGCCGAAGCTGACGGTGATTACCCGCAAGGCGTATGGCGGGGCGTACGTCGTCATGTGCTCGAAGCACAGTGGCGCGGACTTCAACGTTGCCTGGCCCACTGCGGAGATCGCGGTGATGGGGCCGGAAGCGGCGGTCGGACTGGTGTTCCGCCGCGAGCTGCAGGCATCGGATGACCCGGATGCCCGTAAGGCGGAGCTGATACGGGATTACGAGGACCTCTTCGCCAGCCCGTACCAGGCGGCATCGCGCGGATACATCGATGACGTGATCGAACCACGGACGACCAGGCCTTGGCTGATCCGGGCGCTGGAACTGGCGAGGGCCAAGCGTGCCACCGCGCCCAGGCGCAAGCATGGGAATATCCCGCTATGAGCCGGAACGACGACGAGAAGAGCGCCCGGATATCGGTATCGCCCGAGCCGCGCGCCGAGGAGTTGGCGGCGATTAGTGCGGTCGTGGCAGGGCTCTCGCGTTTGCCGAATGGTGAGGAAAGGGCGACGATGCCTGCAGGAGGCGGCCGCGAGAAGTGGCGCGCCGCCGGGCGCCGGGAGGTCTTGCGACCGGTCGACCGGGACGACGCCTAGCAATTTCAACAGGGAGGAGTCTTTCCATGGAATCGCCGTTCATTGCCGCGGTCAACGCGCTGGAAGTGCCTGCGGGCAGCGTCGGCGTGTGGTGGGTTGGCCAGGGAAGCCTGGTGCTCAAGCTCGGGGGAAAGGTTGTCTGGCTTGACCCGTATCTCGATCCCGAGACCGAGAAGGCGCCGGAATCACGCCGGATGATGGAGCCGCCCTGTGCGCCGGACGAGGTGAC